>DASREU010000333.1:0-12433 GCA_035651935.1 Myxococcales bacterium
GGAGCCCGGGCTCAACAAGCTGGTCCGCGAAGGCTTCACCCTGCTCGGCCTCCAGAGCTACTTCACCGGCGGCGAAGACGAGTGCCGGGCCTGGGTGATCCGCAAGGGCGCCCGCGCGCCCCAGGCCGCCGGCGTGATCCACACCGACTTCGAGCGCGGCTTCATCAAGGCGGAGGTGATCCGCTGGGACGAGCTGCTTCGCTACGGCTCCGAAGCGGCGGCGAAGAGCCGCGGCGCGATGCGCATCGAGGGCAAGGACTACGTCGTCCAGGACGGCGACGTCATGCATTTCATGTTCAACGTGTGAGCTCACTTCGAAGAGCTTCACCGCTCTGCCGTGACGGGAAGCTCTTCGATGCGGCGCCTGCGGCGCCTCCACGAGCGAATTTCGGGGACAGGCACTAAATTCCGGATCTGCGCGCGTGCACACGCTCGTGAATTGTGTGCGTGTCCCCGAATTTCGTTCAGAACGAGGCGGGAAGGCTGAGCTTCTGGACGACGGTGCCGGACTTGTCGAGGACCTGGAGGTCGACGCTGCGGCGGCCGCGGGGGCCGGAGACGCGGCCGGTGGCGGTGAGCTGCGGATCCGTCGCCAGCTGGAATTGCGGGAGCGAATCGAGCGCGGCGCGCAGCTCGGTGGCCAGCAACGAGGCGAGCTCGGGCTGCGTGCCGGGGCCGGGCTGGACGGCTTCCACGCCGATCTTCAGGGGCATGGAGGTGAGGGTGTCGCCGTCCTCGACCACCCCGCCCGGCTCGCGCTTGATCCTGCCGCTGCAGCCGTTGCGGGAATACGCGCTGAGGAGGAAATAGCCCTTGCGCGTGTCCTGCTCGGTGACGTCGTCGAGCCCGGAGATCTCGAAGAACTCGCCCTTGAACGGCTCGCCCGAGTCGAAGGTGCACGAGGCGGTGCCGTTGGGGAGCGCATTGACGAGCTTGCCGGTCAGCCGGGGAAAGCGGAGCGCGAGCGAGCGCGCCACCGCGCGGGCGGCGTCCTTCACCTGCGCGGCATCGAAGTCTCCCACCACGTCGTTCGAAGCCTGCGCTGCCGGACCGGGACCGAGCAGCTTCTCCTCGAGCCTGCGCGCCAGCTCCTTCGCGCCGGCCTCGACCTGCTCGTCGGAGCCGACCTTCAGCGTCTGCGAGAACGCCACCTGGGCGCTCGAGGAATCCAGCGCGCGCAGCGAGAGCGCGTAGCTGCGCCCCTTCGCCGCCACCGTGCCGAGCACGATCCAGCGCGCGCCGACGAGCTGGGCGACCTTGATCTGCACCTCGTCGCTGATCACGCCGGACTGCGCGAGCGTCTGCTCCTTCATCACCTTCGCCATCTGCTGGCGCTCCACCACCCGGAGCCGGCCTGCCGCGACGAGCTGATCGGTGAGCGCCTCGTCCATCTCCGACGCGAGGTCGGGATCGACGTTCCCGCGCGCCGTCACCTCCGCGATGGCGAGCGTCGGCGGGCCGCCCTGCGCGAGCGCGGCGGCGGCCGGTGCGAGGAGCGCAGCGAAGGTGAGGAAGTGGCGCATGTGGATGACCCCGCGAACGCGTTTCCTGTTCTGGTACCGTGGACGCGAAGGGGATCGCAAGAAACCACCCTCCGGGATCGCGACCGGGAATTTGACCCTGGTGCGCGGCCGGTGCTAGCGATCAGAGCGCGCAACTCGCGCAAGTACCTTGGGGAAATCGACCATGAAGAACCCGGTTCTCGGCGCGTTCAGTGCAGGGCTGCTCTGCGCATGTGGCACGGTCGCGGTGCGCGTTCCCGTGATGAGGCCCGCCGAGATCAACATGGCGCCGTATCAGAGCGTGGCGATCGGCGAGATGACCGGCGCCGGCAACCGCCCGATGACCGATTCGATCGAGGAAGCGCTGGTCAACACCAACCGCTTCACGGTGGTCGACCGCCAGCACCTGGCGAGCGTGATGCGCGAGCTGCACCTCTCTTCGACCGATCTGGCGGATCCCAACGCGGCGGCGCGCCTCGGCAAGGTGGTCACGGCAGGAGCGCTGATCTTCGGCGACGTGCAGCACAGCTACCGCGAGCAACCGGACGAGAACCGGTACAAGGACGACAAGGGCGTGCACCACACCTGGTACAGCGTGAAGGGCGAGACGTACGTCCGGGCGACGTTCAAGATCGTCGACGTCTCCACCGGGCGGCTGATCGTCGCCAAGACGTACGAGGAGAGGCGCGACGACACGAACCGCGGGCTCGACAGGCGGCCCGAGCCGATCGACCGGATCGCGCTGGAGAACTCGGCGCGCCGCGCGGTGGTGGAGCGGTTCATGAAGGCGATCGTCCCCCACCAGGAGTACATGCTCGCGAACTTCCAGAAGGACTCGGACATCCCGCAGCTCGAAGGTGGAATCGGCTGGGCGGAGCGGGGCGACTGGAAGAAGGCGCAGGGCACCTTCAACGATGCCGCCCAGGACTCGGAGAAGAACGTCAAGCTCAAGGCGGCGCAGATCGCCAAGTGCTACTGGAACCTCGGTCTCTCGTACGAGTACGCCGGCGATTACGAGAAGGGCGAGGCGATGATCAACAAGGCGTACACCCTCTCCAACGACCGCGAGATGCTCGCCGAGATCGACAACATCCACCGGCTGCAGGCGGACGCGCAGAAGCTCGCGGAGCAGAATGCGTCGCCCGGGATCGCCGGTGCGAGGTAGGGTCCTCGCCGCCGCCGGACTCGCCCTCGCCGCCTGCGCTTCCGAGAAGCCGGCGATCAAGACCAGCTCCTCTCCGCGGCCGCCGGCCTGGATGGCGAAGGCGCCTGCCTCGGGGGAGTCGTTGTACTTCACCGGGGGGAAGGAAGGCGCGGGATCCCTGGACGAGGGCAAGGCCAGCGCGGTCGAGTCGGCGCGCAGCCAGGCCGCGCAATACATCGGCGTGGAGATCAGCGCCGAGCACCGCGACGTGATGAGCACCGAGGAAGCGGAGAACATGGCGCGCGACACCGTGCGCAGCCGCGCCAACGCCATGCTGCGCTCCGCCGAGGTCGCGGACGTCTACTACGAGAAGATCTCGCGCGAGGTCGGCGCGGGGACGGTCGACCGCTACGACGTCTGGGTCCTCTTGAAGCTCCCGCGCGCCGAGGTGGAGAAGGAGCGCCAGCGCCAGGCGCAGGAAGCGCAGCAGGCCGCCGCGGCGGCCGCCGCCCGGTTCCGGGAGGGGCGCGCGCTGGAGGCGCAAGGCGACCTGATCGGCGCGTTGGTCCGCTACCGGGACGCGCTGGCGAAGACGAAGGACCTCGCCGGAGCGACGCCCACCGGAGATCGCGAGCTCGCGACCGCCAGTGCGCTGGCGCAGAAGGCCCAGGACGCGGCGACCGCCGCCCGCAGCAAGGCCCGGCGGGCGATCGTCGTCGCACCGGACTGGGTGGCGGGCGCCGTGGCGCAGGCTCTCGCCAGGCAGGGCTTTACCGCCCAGATGCCCGCAGGGGCCGGCGAGAGCGCCGCGCTGGCCCAGGCGAAAGCGCAGGGCACGCCGTGGGTGATCGTGGTACATGCCACCACCACGCCGGGCGGCAAGGTGTTCGCGCAAGTGGCCGCCACGGCTGCTCTGGACGTCCGTGCTCTGGATGCGCGGAGCGGGGCCGTGGTCGCTTCCACCCAGAAGCAGGCGAAAGGGGTGGGGCGGACTCCGGAAGCAGCGCAGCAGGCCGCGGTGAGCGAAGCGGGGCTCGGCGCGGGGAACGAAGTCGCGGCGGCGCTCGTCGCGAAGGAAAACGCGGGACCCTAACGGACGGCGCGTCGGCACGGCCGCCGCGGAAAACGGAGGAAGCACTGTGAAGAAGATTCTTGGAGTCGCGATGGTGGGACTGCTCGCGGCGTGCGGCGGCAGCAAGGCGCCCGAGATGTCGAACCAGGTGCTGCACGCGAACGGTCCCGACTGGGTGAACCGCGGCACCGGGGCTTTCGGCGGCGACAAGGGCAAGGTGTTCTACGGGGTGGGGATCGCGAGCGGCATCCGGAACGCCGCGATGCGACGGTCCACCTCGGATTCGCGCGCCCGCGCCGAGATCTCGAAGATCCTCGACACCTACGTCTCCGTCCTCAACAAGGACTACATGGCGTCGACCACCGCCGGAGACATGAGCGCCTCGAACGAGGAGCAGCACGTCCAGCAGGCGCTGAAGACGTACTCGCAGATGGAGCTTTCGGGCGTGCAGATCATCGACCACTGGGTGGATACCGACGGCACCGAGTACGCGCTCGCGGCGCTCGACATGGACTCCTTCAAGAACAACATGGACAAGATGAAGGAGCTGAACGCCAAGGTGCGCGATGCCGTCCGGGCGAACGCCGACAAGGCCTTCGACGAGCTCTCGGCCGAGGAAGCCAAGCGGGCGACCCGGTAGCTTCGAGCTCCTGGTGCTTTCTCCGCGGGCCGGCCAACGCAACTGGCCGGCCCGCGCTCGTTCGGGGGAGGGCGGCTCCATGACGCGCTTCGGGCGGCTCGCCGCCGCCATCGCTCTCGCGGGGATGGCCTGCGCCAGCGCGCAGAAGCGCGCCGAGCCGCCCGCGAAACTGAATCGCTGGGGGAAGCCGTGGAAGGAAGGCATCGTCGTGCCCGCCTGGGTCGACAAGGTGCCGGAGAGCGGCGGGGGGAAGCTGGTCGCAGTCGGCTATTCGCAGCCGAGTTTCTGGCCGCAGGACGCGATCGCCGCGGCGGCGGACGATGCGCGCGGCAAGCTCGCGCTGGCGCTGACCTCGCACGTGGAGGTGGTGGGGATCGACTCGGCGGACGAGAACGGGAACCGCGAGGCGACCATCAACAAGGAAGCGACGGACGTGGTGCTGAAGAACTCGCGCGTCGAGGCGACGTGGACGGACGAGAACGGGGAGCGCAGCGAACCGGGCGGGGTCTGGGCGCTGGCGTCGATGCAGGTCGGGGCGGCTGCGCCGGCGCACGCGGCAGGCGCGTCGAAGAGCGGGCCGGGGTGGCTCGATCGGCTGCCCGGGGCGGCGGACAGGGTGTACGCGACCGGGTATTCGGGGCCCACGTACCATGCGGAGGATGCGGAGCGGTATGCGCGGGAGGACGCGATCGCGAAGCTGGCGGCGACGTTGCGGGCGCACGTGCAGGCGTACACGCTCCTGGTGGAGAGCGCGGAGGGGCTCGCGATCGATCAGTTCGCGCAGACGATCCCGGACGACGAGTTTCGCGAGCTGGTGAGGAAGAACGCCGTGGTCGAGGCGACGTGGGTGGATCGCGAGGGCGTGCGGGAGGGGGATCCGCCGGGAGCGGTGTGGGCGCTGGCGGCGATCCGGGTGCAATCCAGCGAAGGGGCGGTTCGGCCGGTGGAGAATCAGGATCTCGGGCCGGCGATGGATTCGCAGGGGCGATAGAGGGCCCGGCGCGTTCGCCCCGGATTCAGGTCCGGCCTTTTTCGGTCTGGGACCTGGCGAGACGGGCCGCGAGGAGCAAAGCGGAGATCATGGGGGCGGGATCTGCCTTGGATCGCCAGGCGATGTCGTCGGCGGTGCCGTGGTCGGGGCTGGTTCGAGGAAAAGGGAGGCCCAGGGTGACGTTGACGGTGTCGGCGAAGTCGAGGAGCTTTGCCGGGATCAGGCCCTGGTCGTGATAGAGGGCGACGACGGCGTCGAATTCACCTTTCGCGGCGCGAGGGAAGAGGCCGTCGGCGGGCCAGGGGCCGGTCGCGTCGACCCCTGAGGCGCGCGCCTCGAGGATGGCGGGAGCGACGATCCGGGCGTCCTCGTCGCCGAAGAGGCCGCCGTCGCCGGCGTGAGGGTTGAGGCCGCAGACCGCGAGGCGCGGCGAAGGGATGTTCCAGCGGCTGCGCAGCTCCGTCGCGGCGAGCCGGGTGACGAAGGCGATCTGCGCGGTCGAGAGCTTGCGCGGGACGTCCGCGAGCGCGAGGTGGTTCGTCGCGAGCACCACCCGCAGGCGGGGACCTGCCATCATCATCGCCACGCGCGTGCCCGTCGACAGGGCGAGGCGCTCGGTGTGGCCCACGAAGCCGGGGGAGGACAACGCGGCTCGCTCCTTGGAGAGAGGCGCCGTGCAGAGGGCCTGCGCGGTGCCCGCGAGACAGGCGTTCGCCGCCGCGTCGACCGCTGCCAGCGCGCTTGCGCCCGCCGCTTCGTGGGTGGGGGTGGCCGCGAGCGAGCCGACCTGGACGATCTCGGCGTCGAGCTTCACGGCCCGCAGCGCGGCCGCCCGGCCGAGAGTGACGCGGTCGCCGAACACGACGGGGCGCAGGGCCGCGCGGACGGCCGGGGAGGCGAGCGCCAGGGTCACCACCTCGGGGCCGATCCCCAGCGGATCGCCCATCGAGACGGCGACCCGGATCATCAAAGCTTCTCGTCGACCTGCGCCGTCTTCCGGAGCTGCGAGAGGTAATGCTCCCGCTCCTTGACCACCGAATCGCCCGCGAGGCGGTTGCGGATCTCCTCCTGCACTTCGGAGAGCGGCCGCGCGGCGAGCTGGCGGCGGTCCTCGACGTAGACGAGGTGGAACCCGCCGTGATCGCCCGTCACCCGGATCAGGCCCGAGACCTGTCCCGGCTGGAGCGAGAATGCCGCCTGCTCCAGCGCCGAGAGCATCTGGCCGCGGCGGAAGTACCCGAGATCGCCGCCCTCCTTCGCGGTGGGCCCGTCCGAGACGTCGCGCGCCACCTTGGCGAAGCTCTCTCCATCGCGGATCCTGCGCAGGGCCGCGTCCGCCTTGGCGCGGGCCGCGCTCTCCTTCGCCGGCCCCGAGCCGTCGGGCGCGGAGATGAAGATGTCGCGCGCGCGGACCTCGTATTCGCCGTTCTTGTTCATGTTCGCGTACGCCGCCTGCACTTCCTCGTCGCTCACCCGGCGCGGCTTCACCTTGTATTGCAGGAGCCGCATCATCAATTGCTGCCGCTTCAGCGAGTCGCGCACGCTGTCCAGGCTCAGGCCCTGCTGCGTGAGCGCCTCGCGGAACTGGGCCATGTCCATGTGGTTCTCTTTCGCCAGCTGCTCGACCAGCTTCTGCAGCTCGTCGTCGCCGACCTCGATGCCCAGCGCGCTGGCTTCGCCCGCGACCAGCTGCTCGTCGATCAGCTGCGCGAGGCCCTGCTTGAGGATCTGGGTGCGCTGCGCCGCCGGGGCCCTGGCGAGCTCGGGCGCCACCCGCTCCTCGACCTCGGAGAGGGTGATCGGGTGCCCGTTCACCACCGCCGCGATCCGTTCCTTGATCTCGGCGGAAGCTGCGAAGGGGAGCAGGGCGATGAGGAGGACGAGGCGGCGCATGGGCCGCAAACCATAACGGAACTACCGCACCAGGGCGAGGGCGGATTCGTCGATCTTCACCTGGGCGGCGGAGCGGAGCTGCTGCAGCAGTTGCCGCTCTGCCTGCGCCCGCTTCTCCGCCGTGGCGCGCCGCTCGGCCTCGCCCCGCACGTCCTCGAACTTGCGGGTCCGGGGCGCACGCCGGCCGAGCACCTTGAACACGTGGTACCCGTACGGCGACGTCACCACCCCGGAGAGCTTTCCCGCGGGCAGAGAGAAGCAGGTGTCGTCGAACACCTTCGGCATCGTGCCCTTTGCAAACCACCCCAGGTCACCGCCCGTGCGCGCGTCCGGCGACGTCCCGGACTGCCGCGCCACCTTGTCGAACGCCGCCCCGGCGCGGAGCTGGTCGAGCACGCTCTTCGCTTCCTCGGGCGTGCGCACCGCGATCTGCAGGCAGTGCACCGCTTCCGGGTCCTCGAACAGCGCCTTGTGCGTGTCGTAGTACGCGCGCGTCTCCGCAGCGGAGGCGCGCTCCGCCCGGGTCTGCTCGGCGACGTACTTCTCCGCCAGCAGGCGCTCGCGGGTGTCGTCGGAGAGCTGCTCGGGGTTGAGGCCTGCGCGCGCGAGCTGCTCGCCCCAGGCGGCTCCGCCCTTGCGCGCATCCTCCGCCAGCGCGTCGGTCGCTCTCTGCACCTCTGCCTCGCTCACGGAGAATCCCGCCGACTTCGCCCGCTGCAGCACGATGGCGCGATCGACCAGCGCATCGAGCAGCGCGCGGGCGAGCTTCGGCACCTCGGCCGGCGCGACCTTCGCGGCGCTCTCCTCGGATCCATGCCGCATCCGGTCCAGCTCGGCCTGCACCCGGGTGACCGGGATCGGCACGCCGTTCACCGTTGCCGCGGTGGCCGGCGCGGGAGCTGCGGGCGGCGCGGCGCGGCGGCAGGCCGCCGCGAGCACGACGAGGCCGAGCGCGGCCAGCGCGCAACGTCCGCGGAGGTGTGCGCGGCCGGTCACGCCGCGCTCAATTCCCGCCGATCTTCGAGGTGGTGGTGGGCGTCGGCTGCGGAGGCGCGACGGGCGGCGACGCCTGCGGGTGCGCTGCCGAGATCGGCGGCTGACCGGGGGTGCCCGGTGGCTGCGCCGCCTCGACCTGCACCTTCTCCAGCTCCTGCTCGTTGATGCTCACCTTGGTGCTCTCGCGCAGCTTCTTCACCCACTCGTCGTAGTCGCGGCTGCGGCGTTCGCGGGCCATGCGCTGGCGGATGGACTCCTTGCTCTCGTCGAAGCTGCGGTTCATCGCCACCGTCTTCACCTGCAGCTTCACCAGCTCGACGCCGGCCGGGGTATCGAACGGCGCGCCCTTCTCGCCCGGGCTCTTCAGCTCGAAGGCGGCGTTCGCCAGCTCCGGGTTGTAGGCCTTCGCCAGCTCGTCCTTCGAGAGGAAGCGCAGGTCGCCGCCCATCGGCGCCGAGAGCGCGTCCTTGCTCTCCTTGATCGCCACGGTCTGGAACGCGTTCACCTCGCCCCTCTTCTCCCGGGCGTCGATGTCCTTGAGCAGCGCATCGGCCTTCTTGTGCGCCGCCGCCCGCTCCTTCGCGTCCTTCGCGGGCAAGAGGATGTGGAACACGCGCGCGCGCTCGGGCTTCACGTAGTCGTCGAGGTGGGCGTCGTAGAACTTCTTCAGATCGTCCTCGGCGATGTCGGTGCCCGCGAGGCGCGAGTCGAGCTGGTGCCGGATCAGCTCCTGGATCATCGCCCGCTTCATCTGCTCGCGGACCGCCGGGCTCTTGTCGTACCCCTGCCGGATCGCCTCCTGCGCGAGGAGCTCGTTGCGGACCATGTTCTCCAGGAACTCCTTCTTGCGCTCGATGGTGTTGTAGCGGGCACGGAGGAAGGGGCTGGTCTCGTTGAGGCGCTGCTTCACCTCGTCGGCGGTGATGGTCTCGGTGCCGACCTCCGCGACCACGGGACCGGACTTCTCGCTCTTCTTGCCGCAGGCGGCGAGCGCGAGCGCGACGGAGAGAACGCTGACGAGGCGAGGGTTCATGCGGCGATTCCTTCGGCAGGGGGCCGAGTTGAGATACCAGAGGGAACCGCCGGCAGGGAAGGTTTAGTTCGCGCAGGCGCGCAGCTCGTGAACCAGCTGGCGGGCGGCCGCAAGGATGGCCGTCTGCGGGTCGACGGTGGCGACGAGCTCCATCCCGGGGGTGAGGCGGTATCGCCCCTTTCCCTTCGCCACCAGCTGCGCCAGGCGGACCGGATCGAGGGCGGCGTCGGGGCCGAGCTGCACCACCAGCCGCCCCGGACCGCTCTTCAGGCCCCGCATGCGCAAGGCGCGCAGCTCGTTCTTCACCGACATCACTTCCACGAGCGCGTCGACCTCCTCCGGGGGCTCTCCGCACTGGTCGCGCATCTCGCCTTTGGCGTCGTAGAGGGCCTCTTCGGTCGCCGCCGAAGCGAGCCGCTTGTAGAAGAACAGCCGTTGCTGCACGTCCGGCACGTAGTCCTCCGGGATCAGCGCCGGCACGGGCAGCTCCACGTCGGGCTCGAACTCCTGCCGCACCTCCTCGCCCTTGAGCTGCGCGACGGCCTCCTCCATCAGCTGGGTGTAGAGGTCGAATCCGACGGAGGCGATGTTGCCGCTCTGGTCGGGCCCGAGCAGGTTGCCGGCGCCGCGGATCTCCAGGTCGTGCGAGGCGATCTGGAACCCGGCGCCCAGCTCTGTGAACTGCTGCAAGACTTGAAGGCGCTTCTGCGCGTCGCGGGTGATCTTCCGGCGCGCCGGGATGAGCAGGTACGCGTAGGCCCGCTCGCGGCTGCGGCCGACGCGCCCGCGGATCTGGTAGAGCTGCGAGAGCCCGAAGTGGTCGGCGCGGTCGACGAGGATGGTGTTGGCGGTGGGGATGTCGAGCCCGCTCTCGATGATCGCGGTGCAGAGCAGCACGTCGTGTTTGCGCTCGATGAACTCCGTCATCACCGTCTCCAGCTTTCCTTCCGCCATCTGCCCGTGCGCCACCGCGATCTTCGCCTGCGGCACCAGCTTCGTCAGATAGTCGAGGACGCCGTGGATGGTCTCGATCCGGTTGTGCAGGAAGAACACCTGCCCCCCGCGCGAGAGCTCCCGCTCGATGGCCTCCTTGATGGTGGCGCCGTCGAATCGGGAGACGAAGGTGCGGATCGCACGCCGGTCCACCGGAGGAGTGCCGATGATCGAGAGATCGCGCACGCCCATCATCGACATGTGCAGCGTGCGCGGGATCGGCGTCGCCGTGAGCGTCAGCACGTCGACGAGCTTGCGCAGCTTCTTCAGCCGCTCCTTGTGCTTGACGCCGAACCGCTGCTCCTCGTCGACCACCACCAGGCCGAGATCCTGGAAGCTGACGTCGGGGGAGAGGAGCCGGTGGGTGCCGATCAGCACGTCCACCTTGCCCTCGCGCGCCCGCTGGAGGATCTCGCGGATCTGCCTGTCGTCGCGCATCCGCGAGACCATCTCCACGGTCACCGGGTAGTCGGCGAACCTGCGCGAGAAGGTGCGGAAGTGTTGCGAGGCGAGGACGGTGGTGGGGACCAGGACGGCCACCTGCTTCTTGTCCTCCACCGCCTTGAAGGCGGCGCGGAGCGCGACCTCCGTCTTCCCGTAGCCGACGTCGCCGCAGACCAGGCGATCCATCGGCTTCTTCTCCTGCATGTCGCGGAGCACCTCGCCGATGGCGCGCTCCTGGTCCGGCGTCTCCTCGAACTCGAAGTCGGCCTCGAACTGGCGGTACATCGAGTCGGGCGGCGAGTAGGCATATCCCTGGTGGGCGGCGCGGGCGGCGTAGATGTCGAGCAGCTCGGCGGCCATCTTCAGGAGCTCTTCCTTGACCCGCGCCTTCCGCTTCTGGAACGTCTGGCTCTTCAGCGAGTCGAGCTTCACCTTCTCGGGATCGCCGCCGGCGTACTTCTGGATCTGCCGCAGCCGTCCGACCGGCAGGTACAGCTTGTCCTTGCCCGCGAACTGCAGAAGGATGAAGTCGGCCGCGAACCCGCGCACGTTCAGGCGGGTGAGGCCGTCGTACCGGGCGATGCCGTGGTCCACGTGCACCACCAGGTCGCCCTCTTTCAGGTCGCGGAAGTCGGCCGCCTCTGCCCCGAAGCCGCGCGGCTTGCGCTGCGACCTGCGCGCCTGCGCCCGGGGACCGAAGATGTCCTCGTCCGAGAACACGGCGAGGTGCTCGTGCGCATCGACGAACCCCGCGCTGATCTCTCCGACCACCAGGTGCGCATGGATGCTCGGCGAATACGCCGCCTGGTCGAGCGCCACGATCTGCGCCATCAGATTCCGGTCCAGGAGCAGCCGCCGGGTCTGCTCCGCTTGCGCGGAGGAATGGCAGGCGATCACCGCCGCGGTTCCGCGTTCGCGCAGCGATTCCAGCCTCCGCACCAGCGGCGTGAGCGCGCCGTCCTCGCCGTGGTGGCTCTGGATCTCGGCCCGCAGATCGCTGGTGGGCTGCAGCTCGAAGTCGATCTCGGCGGTCCCCACCGCCGGCTCGGCCCCGAGCGTCAGCCCCGAGAGCACGAGCAGCGGCGAGGATTCGATCACCGGCCGCAGATCCCGCTCGTGCAGGAAGTGGCGATCGGGAGGCAGCGCCAGCTCGCCCTTGGCGCGCGCGGCCTCGAAGGCTTCTTCCAGCGCGCTCCAGAGATCGCCCCACTGCCGCTCCAGCTCCATCGGGTCGTCGAGCACCCAGATGGCGTCCTGCGGGAGGTACTCGGTGAGCGGAGAGAGGCCGCCCGGATAGAACCCCGGGAGGATGGCGCTCAGCCCCGCAGCGAACAGCTCGTCGTCCTGCGACAAGGTGGAGAGGTCGTCGATCAATTCGCGCAGCTGGCGCGAGGGCGTCTCCACGGCGTCCGCCGCCGCCCGGACGGTGGCGATGGCCGCGCGGCGGCCCTCCTCGTCGAGCACGATCTCGCGCGCCGGGCAGAGCGAGATCTCCTTGACCTCGGCGATCGTCCGCTGGCTCTGGGGATCGAAGCTGCGGATCTTCTCCACCAGGTCGCCGAAGAACTCGAGGCGCGCCGGCTGCGGATCGAGCGGAGACCAGACGTCGAACACGCCGCCGCGGATCGCATACGTCCCCGGATCCTCCACCAGGGGAACCCGCGCGTACCCCGCGGCGGTGAGCTTGCGCGCCAGCTCGTCGCGGTCCTGCTCCATCTCCAGCTC
>DASREU010000334.1:0-2111 GCA_035651935.1 Myxococcales bacterium
AGACGAAAGAACCGCCGCCGCCTGTCGCGCCTCCGCCGCCTCCGCGCCCGCCTCTTCTAATCCGGGGACACGCCGAGTTTCGGGGACACAATACGAAACTCCCCGCGCCGCGAGGTTCTGCGCGCTTGCCGTGGGACTGGCTCGGCGCGGGGTCGCGCCGGCCGTCCCGCAGCGCCGCGAGGTTTTGCGCGCTGCCGTGGGACTGGCTCGGCGCGGGGTCGCGCCGGCCGTCCCGCAGCGCCGCGAGGTTCGCGCGCTGCCGTGGGATTAAAATTCTTGGCGTTCCCATCCCGCCGTGCCTAAACCGGGCCCGTGCAGTCGGTCTGGGTGGCCATCGCCGCCGTGCTCGCGGCGCTCTGGTTCTGGTTCCTCGCGCGCGGCCGTGCGCCCGCAGGAGTGAAGCGCCTGACCTTGCGGGTGACGCTGCTCGGCCTGGCGGTCGCGCTGGTGGGCTCGGCGGCGCGGCGAGGCCTGCTCTCGCAGGCCTCGTTCGGCTTTCGCCTCGCGCTGGTCCTCGCCGTCGCGGTGGTGACCGTCGGCTACCTCTACACGACGCGGTTCTGCGGCGCCTGCGGGCGGATGGTGCGCAACTTGAAGGTCGCGACCTGCCCGCGCTGCGGCGCTCCGCTCCCCGCGCACGGGATGACGTCCCGGCTGCGCCGCTCCGCGGATCGTCTGTCCACCGCGAACGGCCGGCAGACCCGCATTCCGGCGCGCCCCCGGCACCCGGAAGGCCCGAGCGCGTGAAGGGTCACGTCGATCTGTCGCGCGGCTTCCCCGACCGGCTGCTGCTCGCCGGCGACCCCTCCGCCGGCGAGGTGCGCCGGGTCTGGGGCGAGCACGGGCCAGAGTCGCTGCCCCGCCTGCGTGGAGGATTCGCGCTGGCGATCTGGGACGACGCCTCGCAGTCGCTGATCCTCGCGCGCGACGCGCTGGGCGCGAAGCCGCTCTACTACTGCGCCGCCGGACGCGAGATCTGGTTCGGCACGCGCGCGCCGAAGGGGGCGCCGCGCGGGCAGCTGGAGCGCGGCGCGCTCTCCGACTACCTCGAGCTCGGCTACATCCCGGCGCCGGCCACTGCCTGGAGCGCCGTGCGCAAGGTCCCTCCGGGGCATCTCCTCTCGTTCGGGGCGAAGGGTCCGGAGCTGCGTCGATGGTTCGATACCCCGGTTCCCGGCTCCGGCAAGAAGCCGTCGCGGATCGCGGTCCGGGCCCGCCTCGAAGAAGCGGTGCGGCGTCGCCTCGAGGGCAATCCGGGGACCCTGCTCTCCGGAGGGCTCGATTCTTCCGCGCTGGTCGCGCTGATGACCCGGCTTTCCGGACGGGTGCGAACGTATGCCGCGGGCAGCGACGAAGACCTGGAGCTGGCACGCCGGATCGCGCACCGGTTCCGCACCGATCACCACGAGCTGAAGATCGTCCACCACCCCGAGCAGGACCTGCCGGCGCTCCTCGCCGCCGCCGGCGAGCCCTTCGCCGACCCCGCGCTCCTCGCGATGGCCGGGCTGCTCCGCGCGACCGACGGCGCGGTGCTCACCGGCGACGGAGCGGACGAGCTCTTCGCGGGCCACGTGCGCTACCTCCGTGCCGCGCGCATCCCCGAGCTCCCGCCCGCGGCGCGCGCCGCCAGCCTGCTCCGCAAGGTGATGCCGGTGCGACACCGGGGAACGCTGCACCGGGCGGCGGTCACGCTCAGGACCGCGGGCGCGGAGCGGGCGCGGGCGATGGTCGAGATCTTCAACCTCGAGGAGCGCGAGGCTCTCCTCGGCGTCGCGGCGCGGATCGCGCGGGGACCTGCCGCGGACAAGCTCGAGGGGCTGGAAGCGGCGCTGGCCTTCGATCTCGAGGTCTCGCTCCCCGACGACGTGCTCTTTCGCCTGGACGTCGCCGCCGCGGGCCGCGACGTGCGCACACCGTTCGTCGACGTCGAGCTGGCGCAGGCGGTGGTGCCGCCTCCCTGGAAGGACAAGCTGGGGCGCCTCCACGTCCGCAGGCTCCTGCGCGAGGCCGTAGCCGACCTGCTGCCGCGCGACGTGCTCACCCGCCCGCCGCGGCCGCCGCAAGTGCCGATCGCCGCCTGGCTGCGCGGCCCGCTCCGGCAGATGCTCGGC
>DASREU010000335.1:0-2683 GCA_035651935.1 Myxococcales bacterium
CGATTCCCCAGGCGATACTTGCACGCATCGACGGCTTCTCCGCGGGGAGGGGAGAAATCACGCCAGGAGCTGTCAAGGACGACCTCCTTCCGAGGATGCCGCGAAGCTCAGTCCGCTAGGAGCCCGGCTTCGCCGCGAGCCCGTGCTTGTGCAGGAGCCGGTACAGATGTGCGCGTCCGATGCCCGCCTGCTGCGCCGCGGCCGCGACCTTGCCGTCATGGCGCAGCATCAGCTGCTCGAGAAAGCGGCGCTCGAACTCGTCGAGCGCGCGATGTCTGGCTTCGGGGAAGGTGGCAGGAGCGGCGGTCGCGGGCTCCTCGAGCGGCATCGGCTGCTGGAACACGGCGCACCGCTCGATGAAGTTGCGCAACTCGCGCACGTTCCCCGGCCATGAGGCGCGCACCAGGCTGGCGATGAACTCGGGGCGCATCAGCTCCGCAGCCACTGGCCCAGGCACACCCATCCGGCCGACGAAGTGCGCGACGAGCGCGGGAATGTCCTCGGCGCGCTCGCGCAGCGGGGGCAGCCGGATCCGCACCACCGAAAGCCGGAAGTAGAGGTCGGAACGGAAGGTGCCGTGGTTGACCGCGGCCCGCAGGTCGCGGTGGGTAGCGGCGACGACGCGGACGTCGATCGGCGTGACGGAGTTGCTCCCGACCCGCCGGACTTCCCGCCGCTCGAGGACGCGGAGGAGCTTGGGCTGGAGCTCGAGCGGGAGCTCGCCGATCTCGTCGAGGAAGATGGTCCCGCCAGCCGCCTCCTCGAAGGCGCCGCTGCGCGAAGTGCCCGCCCCGGTGAAAGCTCCTTTGGCGTGGCCGAAGAGCTCGCTCTCCATCAGATTGGCCGGAATGGCCGCGCAGTCCACGACGGTGAGCGGCCGGTCGCGCCGGGGGCTTCCGAGGTGCAGCGCCTCGGCGGCACCCTCCTTGCCGGTTCCGGTCTCGCCCTCGATCAGCACCGTCGTGTTGGTCGGAGCCGCCTTCTCCAGGAGGGCGAATGCGGCCCGCATCGCCGCCGATCGGCCGACGAGCGGCCCCATCTCGGTCCGCGGTGAAAGCTCCTGTTGCAGGCGGTCCTGGCCGATCGAGACGCGGAGCACCGTCGCGCCCAGCCGCAGCTCGGCGCCGTCGCTGAGGAACGCCTCCAGCACCCGGGTGCGGTCGACCCAGGTTCCGTTCCGGCTTTCCAGATCGCGGATGCGAGCCTGCCCGTTCTCGAGCAGGATTTCGCAGTGAAAGCGGGAAACGGCGCGATCGGCGAGGACGACGTCGTTTGCGGGCAGCTGTCCGATCGACGAGCGCGGCTGGGACAGGTCGGCGACGATCTCTCCTGAAAGCCCGAGCAGCCGCACTCTCCGGATCGGCGCCGGGGCGCGCCCCGGGGTCCCAAGCGTATCGCTTTCCGCGCCGCCGCCGTCCGTCATGCGGAGAAGAGTAGCGCACCCCGCGAATCGGCGCGTCCACCGCGCCGGTGACCCGGTCAGTTGCCGAAGGCGTCGTGGACGACCTTCGCGAACACGCTCATCTCCGGGCGGAGATCGGTGTCTTCGGACAGGGCGCGATCGATGGTCCGCGAGAGCAGCGGCGCGAGGTCCGGAACGCGCTGCTCGAGCGGAACGGGCGGAAGCAGCGGCCGTCCGGCAGCCCGCTGCAGGAACGCGGGGACCTCGAACGCGCCGGTGCCGCTCAACATCTCATAAGCGAGCAGCCCCATCGCGAAGACGTCCGCAGGCTTCCCCAGCCGGGCGACGCCATCCCACGCCTCCGGCGCCATGTACGCCGGTGTTCCCAGGAGCGCGCCGGTGACGGAGAGCGTCCCGATGCCGCCCGCGGAATCCCTGGCCAGCTGCTCTTCGCCGAGCGCGGCGATGCCGAAATCGGCGATCTTGGGCCACCGCTCCGCGGCGAGGAGGATGTTCGGAGGCTTGAGATCCCGGTGGACGACGCCGGCCGCGTGCAGGGTGACGAGACCGTCTGCGATGCCGCCCAACAGATGCGAGGCCCAGGCGGCGTCACCGAAGCGATGCCGCTGGCGGTCCAACGACCCGGCTGCCACCAGCTCCATCGCCAGGAATGGATTGCCGACGTCCGTGATCCCGACGTCGACGATCGAGATCAGGTTCGGATGGTTCAGGCGCGAGCCGATCTCCGCCTCTCGGAGCAGCCGCGCTGCCGCGGTGCCGTCGACCTGCATCAGCACCTTGACGGCGAGCGGTCGCCCGTCGGCGACCCGCGTCACCTCGTACACGGCGCCTCCGCCGCCCTTCCCGAGCAGCCGCGCGACCTGGTACCGCCGATCGATCAGCTCCCCCACCTCCAGGAGCCGGTTCGCGGCTTGCGCGCGCGGAGGAAGGTACGCGAGCGCAAGCTCGCGGGACCGCGACGCCACCTGGCGGTGAAGCTCGTCGTTCAGCGCGAGCAGCTTCCGTGTCGCTTCGCGCATCCGCTCGCCGGTGACGAGCGAGAAAAGACACGCCATCACCACCGCTCCGTAGTGGTTGCCCTGCTCGGTGGCGGCATTCAACGGCCAGAGCCCGAACAAGGCCCCGATCACGGCGCTTCCGGGGATCAGAAAGGCAGCGAGGGCGATCGCGAGGTAGACGCCCACGCGATCCGCTTGCCGGACGCGGACGATCGTTCCAGGCAGGAGCGAGGCGATCATCAGGAGGAGTCCGACGAATACG
>DASREU010000336.1:0-3496 GCA_035651935.1 Myxococcales bacterium
GAACGTGTTCCGCCCACCGCGCCCGGTCGACGAGCAGCGCTGGTCGTGTACCGCCACCCGCGAGCGGGTGGAGTTCCGCGCGCAGCGCCTGATCGGCGACGACGAGACGCACGCGTACGAGCGCGGTCAGTTTCTCGTCGCAGGAAAGCTGCCAGCCCCGGCGCCTTGACTCCCCCCGAGACGCGGGCAGGCGTCTTCGATTTGACGCGCCGCGTCCCGTTCCGGAACGAGCCGGTCTGTGGGCCGTTCCAGAACGAGTCTTGAACTGGACGGTCCGACTCGTTCCGGAACGAGTTCCGCGGCCGAGCGGCACGTCTGCCCGGCTGCCGGTCGCTCGCCTGCCCGCCGAGCCGGCATCCTCCCAAGCGCACGAGTGTCGGATTCCGCGCGGATTGGTCGCGATCCCAGGTTGCGCTGGTCCGCTCCGTTCGTATGGTTCCGGCGCGCGAGCAGCTTCGCGCCGGAGAAGGCATGAGCGAGGTCCACCGCGTCACCCTGGCGGACGCCGACACCGCCGCAGAGATCGCCGTCTTGCCGGCGAGCCCGAACGATCACCTCGTCCAGTTCTACGAGACCGAAGAATTCCTGGCGGAAGCCTCGTCGCGGTACCTCGCCGACGGGCTGCTCGCGGGCGAAGCGCTGATCGTGATCGCCACGCCCGAGCACGGCGCGTCCATCGTCGAGGGACTGGCCGCGAAGGGGTTCGACATCGCCCGCGCCCGCGCGGGCGGGCAGCTCACCGTCCTGGACGCCGAGGAGTGCATCAGCCGCTTCATCATCGGCGGCAAGGCGCACTGGGACCTCTTCCGGACCGAGATCGGCGGCGCGGTCGCGCGCGGCATCGGCTCCGCGCGGGCCTCGCGGGTACGCGCGTACGGCGAGATGGTCGACATGCTCTGGCGCGACAGCCGGCAGCAGCTGGCCATCGAGCTGGAGGGGTTCTGGACCAAGCTGCGCACGCGCTATCCCTTTTCCCTGCTCTGCGCGTACGTGATGGGGAACTTCTTCAAGGAGTCCGACTCCGGCGCGTTCCGGCACGTCTGCGACCTGCACGACCGCGTCCTCCCGTCCGAAGCCTTGACCGGCGACGACGAGTCGCGCGGCCGCGAGGTCTCGCTGCTGCACCAGCGCGCCCTCGCGCTCGAGACCGAGCTCCTCCACCGCAAGGAGCTGGAGGAAGCGCTCCGCTGCGCCCGCGAGCAGGCGGAGGCGGCGAGCCGGGCCAAGGACGAGTTCCTCGCCATGCTCGGTCACGAGCTGCGCAACCCCCTGGCGCCGATCGTCACGGCGCTGGAGCTGATGAAGCTGCGCAGCGACGGCCGCGTCAGCCGCGAGCAGGAGGTGATCGAGCGCCAGACGCACCACCTGATCCGGCTGGTCGACGACCTCCTCGACGTCTCCCGGGTCACCCGCGGCGTGCTCGAGCTGCGGAAGGCGAAGGTCGACCTGCGCGAGGTGCTGGCGAAAGCCACCGAGATCGCCAGCCCGATGCTGGAGATGCGCCGCCACCACTTCGAGGTGCACGCTCCGCCGCGGGGCGCCCTCTCGCTCGAGGCGGACGAGGCCCGGCTGGCGCAGGTGGTGGCGAATCTGCTCACCAACGCAGCCAAATACACCGCGATGGGAGGCCACATCGTGCTCGAGGCGCGGCGCGAAGGCCCGGAGCTGGTCCTCGAGGTGCGGGACGACGGCAAGGGCATCTCGCCGGAGCTGCTGCCGCGGATCTTCGATCTGTTCGTGCAGGGCCGGCAGTCGGTGGACCGCGGCGAAGGTGGCCTGGGCATCGGGCTGGCGCTGGTGCGCAGCCTGACGCAGCTCCACGGCGGCACCGTCACCGCGCACAGCGCGGGGTTGGGAAAAGGGAGCGTCTTTACCGTCCGCCTGCCGGCCGGCGACACGCGCTCCGCCGCCGAGATGGCCTCGCAGCCTCCGCTCCGGTCGGCGACCCGCGGCCGGCGCGTCCTGGTGGTCGACGACAACGAGGATGCTCTGGAGATGCTCGCCGAGCTCCTGCGCGCCGCCGGACATCACGTGCGCGAGGCCCACGACGGCCCTTCCGCGCTGGAGATCGCGCAGGAGTTCCGCCCCGACGTGGCGGTCCTCGACATCGGGCTTCCGGCGATGGACGGCTACGAGCTCGCCACCCGCCTGCGGACGCAGATGAGCGACGCCGTCCCGATGCTGGTCGCGCTCAGCGGGTACGGCCAGGACTCGGACCGCGCCCGCAGCGAGGCCGCCGGATTCGCGCTGCACCTGGTGAAACCGCTGGAGACCACCGAGCTCTTGACCGCGCTCGATCTCGCCACGTAGCGAGGCTACGCCAACGACAGCTGGGCTTTCGCGGCCTGGATGGTATTCGACAACAGATAAGCGATCGTCATCGGCCCCACTCCGCCCGGCACCGGCGTGATCGCGCGCGCACGCTCCTTCGCGGCCGCGAACTCCACGTCGCCGACCAGCTTCCCCGCCGCATTGCGGTTGATCCCGACGTCGATCACCGTCGCGCCGGGCTTGATCCACGCGCCGCGGATCATCTCCGCCTTCCCCACGGCCGCGATCACCACGTCAGCGGCGCCGACCTCGGCGGCGAGATCCGCGGTCCGCGAATGCGCCAGCGTCACCGTCGCGTTCCGCTCCAGCAGCATCATCGCCACCGGCTTGCCGACGATGTTCGACCGCCCCACCACCAGCGCGCGAGCGCCGACGAGGGGCGTCTGCGCCTCGTCGAGCAGGCGGAGGATCCCGAGCGGCGTGCAGGGGCGCCGCCCGGGCCGCCCCGTGAACAGGGCGCCCGCGCTGTGCGGCCCGAACCCGTCCACGTCCTTCTCCGGCGCGAGCGCGTCCAGCACCTCGTCCGCCGGGATGTGCCCGGGCAAGGGAAGCTGCACCAGGATCCCGTGCACGTGCGGATCGACGTTCAGCTCGCGCACCTTGTCGAGCAGCTCCTCAGCCGGCGTGGAAGCGGGGAGGATGTGCTCGAACCCGGCCATGCCCGTCTCCTGGCAGGCCTTCACCTTCCCGCGGACGTACACCTCGCTGGCCGGATCGTTCCCCACCCGGATCAGCGCCAGCCCGGGCGTGACGCCGGCGCGCGCCTCGATCTCCTTGACCGCCGCCGCGACCTCCGCGCGGACCTTCGCGGCGACCGCCTTGCCGTCGATGATCACTGCGGCCTGTGGCACACCGCCTCGAGATTGTGCCCATCGGGATCGATCACGAATGCGCCGTAGTAAGACGGGTGGTACTGCTTGCGGATCCCCGGCTTGCCGTTGTCCTTCGCCCCGGCTGCGATCGCCGCCTTGTAGAACGCGTCCACCGCTTTGCGGTCCTTGGCGGCGAACGCGAGGTGCAGCCGCTCCTGCTTGCCGGGCCCGATCCAGAAGTCCGGCTTCTTGTCCGCCCCCAGGCCGAAGGAGCCGCCGAACTCCATGATCACCTCGTAGCCGAGCGGTCCGAGCGCTTGGACGTAGAACGCCTTGCTCTTCTCCGGATCGCG
>DASREU010000337.1:0-8946 GCA_035651935.1 Myxococcales bacterium
CATTCGGAGTTGAAGCGGACCTCGGTTCGCGCCCGATCGAGGATCTTGAACACCTGGGTCTTGTACGTCTCCGCATTCGCCGCGATCTGCTCGTCGCTGAGCGGCGGCCGCGTCGTGTTGCGCCCGGTGGGATCCCCGATCGACGCCGTGAAGTCTCCGATCAGGAAGATGACCGTGTGCCCGAGGTCCTGGAACCGGCGCATCCGCTCCAGCGGTACGGTGTGGCCGAGGTGCAGATCGGGCGCAGTGGGATCGAATCCCATCTTCACCCGCAGCGGCAGGAGCTTCTCGTACGAGTTCTGCAGCTTGCGCGAGAGGTCTTCGCGCGTGTGCACGTCCACCGCGCCGCGCGTCACCTCCGCGAGCTGCTCCTCGGGCGTCGCCTGCCGCAGCGGCTCGGTCATTCCGCGAGCCTCTCCTGCACCCGGACGATGCTGCGCGCCCGCCCGGTCTCCTCGTCGATGTCGACGATCGCGCCCTGGAGGTGCACGTCCCCCTGGCCGATCTCGAACGGCGCGTGCCGCTGGGTGAGGAACCGCTCGATGGCCGGCTCCTTGCGCAGCCCGATGACGCTGTCCCACGGGCCGCACATCCCCACGTCGGTGATGTACGCGGTCCCGCCGCGCAGGACGCGCTCGTCTGCGGTCTGGATGTGCGTGTGCGATCCGAGGACCGCGCTGACCCGCCCGTCGAGGTACTGCCCCATCGCGTTCTTCTCGCTGGTCGCCTCGCAGTGCATGTCGACGAAGATGCAGCGGACTTCCTCCTGCCGCATCGAGGCGATCAGCCTGTCCGCTGCGCGGAACGGGCACTCCAGCGGCTTCATGAAGACGCGCCCCTCGAGGTTGATCACCCCGAGCCGCGCACCCGAGGGCGACGCGATCACCGCCGATCCGCGGCCTGGCGCGCCGTCCGGATAGTTGGCCGGCCGCAGCTGCCGCGATCCGGCCCGATCCAGGTACGGGCCGATCTCCCGCTTCGCGAACGTGTGGTTGCCGCTGGTGAGGAGATCCAGGCCAGCCTCGAGCAGCTCGTTCGCGCTGTCCGGCGTGATCCCCGCGCCGCCCGCCGAGTTCTCGGAGTTGCCGATGCACAGGTCGAGGCCGTGCGCCTTCCGCAGCCGGGGCACGAACTCGCGGACCGCGTTGCGGCCGGGCTTCCCCACGATGTCGCCGACGAAGAGGATCTTCATGCGATCGAGAGCCAGCGAAGCTCGGTGCATACCGCGCCGACGCGGTGATCATGCTCGCCCACCGGGACCTCCGGCACAAGCTGCGAATCGAAGACCAGCGCGACGCTCGACGCGCCGCAACCGGCGAGCGTCGCATCGTAGTGCCCCTTTCCGCGCCCCAGGCGGCGGCCGGATGCGTCCACCGCCAGGGCGGGCGCCACCAGGAGCGCGATGTCGCGCAACGCCACCGGCGCTCCGGTCGGCTCCTCGACGCCGAGCCCGCCCGCGACGAAGACGCCGGTGGCCCGCCGGAATTGCAGCACGCGTTCTCCGGGCACCACCACCGGGTAGCAGACCTCGCGCCCTTGCGCCTCGAGCGCGGCCGCGACGACGGCAGTGCCGCACTCCGCCGGCAGGGCGCGGTACAGCGCCACGATCCGGGCATCCCGTTCCAGCACCGCCTCCAGCAGCCGCTCCTGCGCGCGGACGGAAGCGGAGAGGAACTCCGGAGAACCGGGCCTCGGGAGCCGCGCGCGCACCTCTGCCCGGAGCGCACGTTTCTGATCGTCGACGAGAGCCATCTGCAAAAAGCGAGAGCCGGCCATATGCGACCGGCTCCTCCAAGAGAAAAACCCCGCCTTGGCCGTGTGGGCAGCGTCGGTGGTGCCCTGCGCATGGCAGGTGGGATCCCTGTTCTCCCGCTTCAGGCTTCCCCGGTGGCCGCGCGCGAGCGCGGCGGGGGCTTGCACACCGCAGGAATGTCGGGACCCCTGGATACAGCTATCGGGCACGAGGTCAGCTACCCATCACGAAATGCCAGGCAGGGGAAGCGTCGAGGCCCTGCGAATTCCTCCTCTGCAAAGAAGTCTGGGGCGCACGGCCGTTGCTGTCAATGCAACATTGCGCCCACCCCGCGCCACCCGTAGAGTGATCGACATGGCCGCTTCCCCGCTCGCCATGCCGGCGGTCCTCGTCTCACCGTGAGCAATCCACGCTTCGGCAAATACGAGATCCTCCACCTGCTCGGAAGGGGCGGAATGGCGGAGGTGTACAAGGCGCGGGTGGCGGAAGGGCCGCGCGCGAACCAGACGGTGGCCGTCAAGCGCCTCACTCCGCGGCTCGCCAGCGATCGCGAGGCGGTCGACCTCTTCTGCGGCGAGGCCGACGTCTCCGCCATGCTCAAGCACCCGAACATCGTCGAGGTGTTCGAGGCCGGCGTGGTCGGCGAGGTCTACTACCTGGCGATGGAGTACGTCGACGGGCGCGACCTGGCCTTGATCCTCGCCCGCTGCCGCGAGCGGAAGATCTTCCTCCCGGTGAACTTCGCCGTGCACATCGCGATGGCCACGCTCGGCGCGCTCACCTACGCGCACGCGGCGCGCGGGCCCACCGGCATGCACCTGAACATCGTGCACTGCGACGTCTCCCCCTCGAACCTCTTCATCTCCCGCCTCGGCGAGATCAAGCTCGGCGACTTCGGCATCGCGAAGGTGCGCTCGCTGGGCGAGGGCGACCCCAACGGCACGCTCTGGGGCAAGCTCGCGTATCTCGCCCCCGAGCAGCTCGAGCGGAAGCCGCTCTCGCCGATGGTCGATCTCTGGGGCGCGGCCACCATCCTCTACGAGGCGCTCACCAACCAGCGCGCCATCCAGGGCCCCGACAGCGACCACATGCAGGAGGCGCTCCGCGCCGGGAGGATCGCCGGCGTGGAGTCGCTGCGGCCCGACGTTCCGCCCGGCCTCGGCGACGTCGTGCACCGCGCGCTGCAGATCGATCCCGCGGCCCGCTTCCCCACCGCGCAGGAGTTTGCCGACGCGCTGGCGCCGTTCCATGACGAGATCTCCGGCGGCGCGCTGGGCATCGCCTCGCTGGTCCGCGGCCTCTTCAAGACCCAGGCTTGACGCTCCGGATCCGCGCGACCACCCGCGGCAGCACCTCGCAGACGCGCTCGATCTCCTCCTCCGTGTTCCCGCTCCAGAGGGAGAACCGGACGGCGCCGCGGGCGAGCCGGGGCGGATAGCCCATCGCCAGCAGCACGGGGGAGGGCTCGAGGGACCCCGCGCTGCAGGCGCTCCCCGCGCTCGCGGCGATGTCCTCCAGATCGAGCGCCGCGAGGAGCGTCTCGCCCTCGCACGCCGCGAACGCGACGTTCAGCGTGTTGCACACGCGTGAAGCTGCGGCGCCGGCGATCCGCGAGCCCGGGATCTCGCGCGCCGCCGCCTCCAGCCGATCGCGCAAGGCGCGCAGGCGCGGTTCGAGCGCTTCTTGCCGCGCGGTGGCGATCTCGAGCGCTTTGCCCATGCCGACGATTCCGGCGACGTTCTCCGTGCCGCCCCGGCGACCCCTTTCCTGATGGCCGCCGCCCTGCAGCGCCACCACCTTCCGCCGAGTGGCCAGGACGCCGGCTCCCTTGGGCCCGCCGATCTTGTGCGCAGAGAGGCTGATCAGGTCCCAGGGAAAATCGAGCGGGATCTTTCCCGCGGCCTGCACCGCATCGACGTGCAGCGGCACGCCCTTCTCGCGGCAGAGGGCGGCGATCTCCCGCAAGGGGAAGATCACGCCGGTCTCGTTGTTCGCCGCCATCGCCGAGCAGAGCGAGGCCCCGGGCAAGGCGCGACGGAGCGCATCGAGGTCGAGCTCTCCGGAGGCGAAGACCGGAACCAGCGTCTGCTGCGGGGCCGCCTGGCAGGCCCCGAGCACCGCCGGATGCTCCACCGCCGTGGTGACCACCCGCTCCGGCCGCGAGCCGAGGATGCCGAGCGCGTCGGCCTCCGTCCCGCCGGAGGTGAAGATCACCTCCCGCGGCGCGCAACCGAGCGCGCGCGCGCAGCGCTCGCGCGCCTTGTCCACCACCGCCCGGGCATCCTGACCCTGCTTGTGCACCGAGGAAGGATTCGCGAACACGCCCCCGAGCGCGGGCATCATCTCCTCCAGCGCCTCGCGGGAGAGCGGGGTGGTGGCGTTCGCGTCGAGATAGATCGCGGGCTTCACGGCTCCAGCGGAACGAGCGGCGTTCCAGGGCCAGGCCGCAGGTGGAAAGCCCGCAGGAAGGCCGCGATCACGTCTCCCGCCAGCAGCTCCGGCGAGCGCCCGCGCAGCGGGACCCGGGCTCCGGCCATCGCGCCGTGTCCACCGGCGCTGCCGCCGAGAGGCGCGCAGACCTCGCGGACCAGCTTGCCGGCGTTCACGCGCCGATCGTTCAGGCGCAGCGAGAGGTACAGCTCGCTCTTGTACGAGCCCGTCGCGAGCGACCAGCGCAGCCCTTCGAGGCTGACCAGCTTCTCCGCCACCTCCGGCACGATCTCCGGAACGTAGACCTCCCCCATGTCCACCACCACCGCGTCGCCGTTGCCGTGCAGGCGCGCGCGCTCGTAGGCGCGGTGGTAGGCGGCGAAGTAGCGGGCGGGCACCGACGGGTGCTCGATGCGCGAGAGGGCCGGCTTGTCGATCAGCGGGAACAGCCAGTTGTAGCAGTCGATGTCGGCGGGATCGTACTCGCGCCCGAGGTCGCGGGTGTCGCTCTTGATCCCGTAGAACAGCGCGGTGGCGAGCTGCGGCGTGGGCACCAGCCGGGCCGCGCGCAGGTACTGCGTGACCATCGTGGACGTCGCGCCGGCCGGGCCCCCGACGTCGTGGAAGGCGGCGAGCAGCGACGACGGGCGCGCCGGATGGTGATCGATCACGAGCTGGGGAAGGGACGTGGAGGCGAGCGAGTAGTTGCCCACCTCCGGCTGGGTATCGACCAGGCAGATCAGGTCGTGCGGCTGGTGCTCGATCCGGGAGACGGGCTGGATAGGCAGGTGCAGCACCTTGAGCATCGCCTTGTTCTCGGCCCGCCCGATGATGCCGCCGTATGCGGGTGTCGCAACCACCCCCGCACACTGGGTAAGCAGGTGGGCAAGGCCACAGGCGCTCGCGACCGCGTCGGGGTCCGGATTGTCGTGCGTGAGCACCACCGCGCGCTGGTGGCCCTTGGCGACCTGGAGGAGCTTCCTCAGGCGGTCGCGGAGGACGAACGGAGCGGCAGAAGCATCGAGGGGGTGGTCGGTTTCGCGAGGCGAAGGGGCATTGCCCATGGAAGTGGGGCCGTACCTTAGCGGTGCCTCGTCAGGGTAGCAACGCGCGACGTGGGACGCTGTCGGCGGCGCTCCCCCCTCAGGCGCTTGAGCCGTTGCAGGCACGCCCGGTTCCCCTCCGGGGGGATCTCGAGATAGCCCGGAACATCGCGGAATCTGGGATCATTCACCAGTCGCCGGAACGCGACGGTCCCGATTTCGCCCTTGCCGACGTGCTCGTGGCGGTCCACGCGGCACCCGAGAGGCTTCATCGAGTCGTTCAGGTGGAACGCCTTGAGCAGTCCGATGCCCAACACCTGGTCGAACCGATCGAACATTTCGTCGTATCCGCGGTCGGTTGCGAGATCGTACCCCGCGGCGAACACGTGGCAGGTGTCGAGGCAGATGCCCACGCGCTCGGGGCTGCGGACCAGATCGCGGATCGCGCGCAGCTCCTCGAAGGTGCGTCCCAGCGCGTTTCCCTGGCCGGCCGCGGTCTCCAGCAGGACCACGCACTTGCCCTTGTGGGCCGCGAAGGTCCGGTCGAGGGCCTCCGCCACCGTCTCGAGCCCCCGCGCGGTTTCGGGGCACGCGCCGGGATGGACCACGAGGTACGGCGCCCCGATCTGGTCGCAGCGCTGCAGCTCGTCGATGAAAGCGGCGATGGACTTCTCGCGCAGGTCGCCGGGTCCGCAGCCCAGGTTGATCAGATAGCTGGCGTGCACGCTCGCCGGAAAGCCGGCGCTCCTCGACGCCTCGCGGAAGGCCTTCGCGTCCTCCGCAGAGATCTCCTTCGAGCGCCACATCCGGCTCGACTTGGTGAAGATCTGGACGGATTCCGCGCCGTCGGCGAGGGCGCGGGGGAACGCCTCGTGCAGGCCGCCGGAGGTGGATTCGTGGGCGCCGAGGAGCATGGGGGCTGGTCTATAGTCCGCCGCCCACGCGCTGTACAGGGCTTGTCTTGGCCTAGCTGGCGCGCTTCCGGGACGTCTCGTTCCAGTGGGGCAGGAAGTACTTGAAGGCGTTGTCGAGCGCGTTGTCCATGCTCTCCATCATCACCTGCCCGAACTGCGACGCGTTCAGCCGGAGCGCGTCGTAATACGTCTCGCGGTCCATGCTGTGGATCACGAGCGGCATGTATCCCGCGCGGATGAGGATCAGGTTCATCATCATCCGGCCGACCTTCCCGGACAGATCCGAGAAGGGGAAGATCTCCATGAAACGGTGGTGCGAGTGCGTCGCCTGCTTGAACGCGTGCATGCGGGCGAACTCTTCGCTCTCCATGAAGTGGAACAGCTGCTCGAGCGCCGGCTGGATCTGCACCGGCTGGACGATGTCGTGGAAGTACGTCCGGTGGAGCGGCATGTCCCTGCGGAACTGGACGGGGATGCGGTTGGGCAGGTTGCTGTAGAGGACCTCGTACAGCCGCTTCACCAGATTCAGGTTGTACTTGACCTGCTTCGCCTTGGCTTCCTGCTTGATGAACTCGATCGCGTTGAGCTGGTTGCGCACCTCGGTGAACGCGTGCGCCACTCCGGAATCGACCATCGCCGGGTTCGGCTCGAGCGCCTGGCGCAGCTCGGCGTGCGTCAGCACCATGCCTTCGAGCGCACACTCGTGGTAAATCCACGAGAGCTCATACTTTTCCAGGAATTCGCGGGTCTCGCGGGGACGCTCGCGCATCAGCTCCCGTACATCCTCGGTGCGGTCATCGAGGTCGAGGTACTGGGTCCGGCTCACGCGGCAGCTCCTTTTTCAAGCGAACTCGGAGATTTAGCCCGGTCGTAGGGCAACCAAGCTACCAAGTCGAAAGAGTGGTCGTCAACGGAATATTCGGCTGCAGGTGTGTGTCGCTGGCGCACTGGCGGCGACCCGGTCGTCCTGCTGCCGGGCACGCCCCGATTCTCCTGTCATTTGAGCGAACAAGGGCGTTCGCGACGACATTCCGTCGCGATTACCGAGTTCTTGCGCTGCGGTGCGTCGTCCTGCGGCGCCTAGCGCGCCACCGCGCGGGTGCCGTTCGCTTCCGCCTGCGCGGGTGCGTCCACCGGCGTGAGCCACTCCGCGTAGCGCGGCTCCAGTCCTCGCACCGCGCGGAAGAACGTCGACTGGATCTCGCGGGTGAGGGGGCCCATCTCGCCTTTGCCGATCCGGCGGTCGTCCACTTCGCGAACCGGGGTGATCTCCGCCGCGGTCCCGCACATGAAGGCTTCGTCGGCGCAGTAGAGATAGTCGCGGCTGAACCGGCGCTCCTCCACCGGGATGCCCTTGTCCTTGGCGATGCGGAGGATCGACTCGCGCGTGATCCCTTCGAGGATGCCGCCGGCTACGGGAGGCGTGTACAGCACGCCGTCGCGGACCATGAACACGTTCTCGCCGGTCGCCTCGCCCACGTAGCCCTGCTGGTCGAGGAGGATCGCCTCGTCGTATCCCGCCATCAGCGCCTCTCGCTTGGCGAGGACGCCGTTCAGGTAATGCCCGGTCACCTTCGCGCGGGTGGGATCGGAGTTCATGTGCATCCGCGTGTACGAGCTGACCTTCACCCGGATGCCCTTCTTCAGGCCCTCGTCGCCGAGGTACGCGCCCCAGTACCAGGTGGCGACGCAGACCCGCACCGGGTTGACGGCGCCGACGCCCATCAGCCCGTCCGCGTAATAGGCGATGGGCCGCAGGTAGCCCTCGTTCATCTTGTTCGCGACCATCACCTGCTTGCAGGTCTCGAAGATCTGCTCCTTGGTGAAGGGCATCTCCATCAGGCAGATGTGCGCGCTCTCGAAGAGGCGGCGCACGTGCTCGCGCAGGCGGAAGATGGCCCCGCCGCCGTCGGGCTGCGGGTAGCAGCGGATCCCCTCGAAGACCGCGACGCCGTAGTGCAGCGAGTGCGTCAGGACGTGGACCTTGGCGTCGGCCCAGGGGACGAGCTTGCCGTCCATCCAGATCAGCTGCGACTCCTTCAGCTTCTCGACTTTCTTCGCGGCCACGATTCGCCTCGGAGCTTTGCGTTCGGGCGCGCCTCTTAACACGCGCACCCTGCTAAAGATAGATAGGTCGCCTCAGCTCTGGGTGCCGTTCACCAGCGGGCCGATCGGCGCCAGGAGCCGCTGCAGCGTGGGCAACTCGTCCAGGAGCTCCTCTTTTGCCGAGCGGACGACGGCCTGGAGGGCGCGCTGGCTGGGGAGAAGCGCCAGCGGCGACAGCGTCCGGCGGAACGCCTTGTAGATGTGCGCGTACGGCCGGTTGCGGGCCACCGCCGGGGCGGCGACGCTCTGGAGCGGCAGCCACAAGGGCGTCATCAGCCTGGGGGCGAACCCGTCGAGGGCGAAGATGACCACGTTGCGGCTCCCGCCTCCCGGGAGCCCGCTGCGTTGCACGTGCTGCCACGCGGTGCGCACGGGAACGTTGTCCACCACTCCTCCGTCGCAAAGGCGGAGCAGGTTGTGGCGCTCGAGCAATCCGCCGAGGAGCTCGTGCATGCGCGGGTCGTCGCGCAGGACGTCGTAATGGATCACGCCGGGGACGCTGGCGGAGAATCCCGTCGCGTCGATCGCGTCCGACTGCCGCGTCTCCGCGGAGGCGCCGAACACCAGCCGCGAGGTGAGCCGCGGGATGCGCGCCAGCTCGGAGATCGCGTCCGTCAGCCGCTGGACGTTCCGGTGCATCGCCCTCACGCCCCAGCGGGAAGGGTCGGGGTCCGGCATCCCGACCATCGTCTCGTACTCC
>DASREU010000338.1:0-5793 GCA_035651935.1 Myxococcales bacterium
CGTGCGTCCCCAGCTCCTTGAGTGGCTCCGGCAGGTGGATCTGCTTGCGCTCCACCTGGTAGCCCTGGTTCACCAGCTGCTCGTGGATGTCCTTGGAGGTGACCGAGCCGAACAGCTTGTTCTGCTCGCCGACCTTCCGGCTCAGCCTCACCTCCACCGCGGACAGCTTCTGCGCCATCGCGGACATGTTCTGCTTGTCCTTCGCGGCGCGGGAGAGGATGCCGGCCTTCTGGTGATCGAGCTGGCGGATGTTCTTCGCCGTCGCCAGCACCGCCAGGTTCCGCGGCAGGAGGTAGTTGCGCCCGTACCCGGGCTTCACCTCCACCAGCGCGCCGGCGCGGCCCAGGTTGTCGAGGTCCTTCGTCAGGATGACCTTCATGTCCGCGCCTCCTACTGGTGAGCCTGAACGGTGAACGGCAGCAACGCCACCTGCCGCCCGCGCTTGATGGCGGTGGCCACCTGGCGCTGGTGCCTGGCGCAGTTGCCCGAGATCCGCCGGGGAACGATCTTGCCGCGCTCGGTGACGAAGTACTTCAGATCCGCGGCGTTCTTGTAGTCGACCTTGAGGTTGTGATCCGCGCAGTACCGGCAGACCTTCTTGCGGCCGAAGCCGCGTCCGCCGCCCCGATCCATGTCGCCGCCGCCGCGATCCTCGCGGCTGCCGCGGCCGCCCCGGTCGCCGCCGGGTCCGCCCCGGCCTCCGCCGCCCGCGCGATCTCCGAACGCCATCTCCTTCTTCAAGTCGCTCATCGTCGCGCCTCCTACTCGGCCTCGGGGGGAAGTTCCACGTCGTCTCCCAGCTCGTCGCGGCGGCCGCCGAACTCCTGGCCGCCGAACGGCTCGGGCTCGCGCCCGGCGCGCTCCGGCATCTCCGGGTCGCCCGGCAGCTTCACGTCTGCCTCGACGGCCCGCGCGGACGCGTCCACGTCGTCGGCGATCTTCAGCGACTGGTACTTCATCACGTCGTCGGTCATGCGCAGGTTGCGCTCGAATTCCGCCACCGCGCGCGTTCCGCCCAGGTAGAGGAAGCGGATGAAGATGGCGCGGAGGTTCTTCTTCACCTCGTACGCCGTCTTCTTCTTCCCCCAGTTCTCCACCTTGATCACCTTGCCGCCATCGCGGTGGACGATCCCCCTCATGCGCTCGACGATCTTGTCGACGAGGTCCTCGGCGAGGTCCGGCTTCACCAGGAAGATCGTCTCGTACTCGCGCAACTTCGTGCCTGGCGCGTGCTGGGGCGCGCCTCCCGTGTTCTGCGTCTCCGTCTGCTGCATCGCTTGCCTCTTGGGTAAGCCCCCGGACGCTGCCGGGAGCGAGGTTTCAGTTCACTTCACGTCCTTCTCCGGGCGGCGGTTGTACCTGTTCGCCGCCACCACCGGTCCTTCCTGGAGCGCCGTCAGCGCCGCATCGGCCGCCAGCGGGATCAAGTCCTGTAACGCCTTCTCCTCCTCCGCCGAGAACTTCGCCAGCACCCAGTCCGCGCCTTCCCACCGGGCCGGTGGCCGGCCCACCCCGAACCGCAGCCGCACCGTCTCGCCGGTGCCGAGGTGTTGCCGGATGCTTCGCAAGCCGTTGTGCCCCGCGTCGCCTCCGCCCTGCTTCACCTGGATCCGCCCGAACTCCAGGTCGATCTCGTCGTGCGCCACCACGATCCCTTCCACCGGCACTTTCCAGAACCTCGACGCCTGCAAAACCGGCTCGCCGCTCAGGTTCATGTACCCCTGCGGCAACAGCACCGCGACGTCGCCCGCCTTCCCCACCAGGGCATTCCACCGGGAGTCGTTTCCGAGCGCCGCGCCCAGCTTGCGCGCCGCCTCGGCGGCGACGCGGAAGCCGATGTTGTGGCGGGTGCGCTCGTACTTAGGGCCCGGGTTGCCGAGGCCGACCAGGAGTCGCACCGCCTACTTCTTGGCGCCCTTGTCCGCGGGGGGAGCCTTGGCGCCACCCGCAGCGGGGGCGGCGCCAGCGGCGGCCGGAGCGCCGGCGGCAGGAGCGGCGGCGCCCGGAGCGCCGGGAGCACCCGGAGCGGCGGCAGCAGCGCCCTCCGCGCCCGGAACGGCGGCGGCGACCGGCTTGACCACCTCCTCCTCCTTCTCGGGCACGTTGACGACCGCGATCGTCTGGTCGCCGCGGACCTTGAGGACCACGCCGGCCGGCAGCTTCACGTCCTTGACGTGGAGCGACTCGGTGATCTTCAGCCGGCTGACGTCCACCTCGATCTTCTCGGGGATGTCGCTCGGCTTGCACTCCACCGGAAGGGTGCGCGAAACCTGTTGCAGGATGCCGCCCGCCGTCACGCCCTCGGGCTTCCCGATGAGGATGACGGGGACGTTGACCACCACGTCCTTGTCCATCCGGACCTCGAGGAAGTCCGCGTGGAGCAGGTTGCCTTCCACGGGGTCGCGCTCGAAGTCCTTGAACAGCACGGTGCGGGGCTCGCCGCCCTCGATCTGGAGCTTGATCACCGTATTGAACTTGAGGGGGGTGGCGATCGCCTTCTGGATCGCGAGCGGGTCGATCGCCACGTGCAGCGGCTTGTCGTACGGACCGTAGCAGACCGCGGGGATCAGGCCCTTCGCCCGCAGGCGGCGCGCCGGGCCCTTGCCGGACTGGTCGCGCTTCTGCGCACTGAGCGTGCTGGCTTCATTTGCCATCGAACTTCTCCTCTGGTCCGGACGCCACCGCCGCGCCGGGCGGGCGCATGCATGGGATTGGCGGCGCCGGGTTCGCTGAAAGAACGCCCGTTCTGCAAAGAGCGCGGGCTTTTAGCACGCGGGCTTCCCCGGCGCAATGCCGTTCTCGGCCGCCGCCTACCCGGCCCGGAGCGACGGCGCCCGAAGGACCGCCGCGGAGAGCGGAGGCAGCGGCGCGAGGGGGAAGCCGAGCGCGCGCCAGTGCTGGACGCCTCCGCGAAGCGCGCGGGTGCGCATCAGCCCGAGCTCGATCAGGGTCAGCGCCGCACGGGCGCTGGAGTTCTCGTTCGGTCAATCACAGAGGACGACGACCTCCTTGTCGCGCGGGATCCCTTCCGCCCAGCGCGGCAGGTCGGCCGGCGCCACCGCGCGCGCGCCGGGGATCGACACGTCGCCGCGGGTGACATCGCTCCGCAGGTCGATGACCACGGGAGGATCGACGGACGCCAGCCGCGATCGGAGATCCTCGGCCTCGATCCGCGGCGCGACCGCGGCGCGGGCGACCAGGCCGCGCTGCGCGATCTTCCACCCCAGCCAGAGGCCCAGCGCCACGCCCGCACCGAGCGCGACCCAGGTGCCGAAGTGCAGCGCGACCCGCACCAGCGCGATCAGCTCCGGTCCGGCCAGGAAGCCCGCGCCACCGAGCAGGGCCGACCAGAGCAGCGCGCCGGCGGAATCGAGGAGCAGGAAGCGCACGACCGGCATCCCGGCCATTCCCGCCAGCGGGGGCGCCACGGCGCCGAGGCCCGGAACGAAAGGGGCCGCCACCAGCGCACGTCCGCCGTGCCGGGAGAACAGATCTTCGGTGCGCCGCACGCACGAATCCGGCTCGATGGAGATCCGGCAGAGCAGCCGCAGCACCGCCGTCCCGCGCCGGCGACCCGCCTCGTACCAGGCCAGGTGCCCCAGCGCCGACGCCGCCGCCGACAGCCCGATGACCGGGACCAGCGAGAGCTGCCCTGCCTTGGCCAGCACACCCGCCGCAAGCAGGAGCGGCGTCAGCGGGATCGGCAACCCGAGCTGCGCGATCAGGCTGACCGCAAAGAGCACCGCGTACCCATGCTGAACGAGAAATTCACCCATGCCCGTCAGTGGATGCGCACCACCGCCGAAACGATTCCCCCGCTCAGACGAAGAGCGAGCTGAGGGAATCGCCGGAGTGGATGCGGCGGATGGCTTCGCCGAAGATCTTGGCGACCGAGAGCTGGGTGATCTTCTTGCAGGCGACGGCGTTGTCGCGCAGCGGGATGGTGTTCGTCACCACCACTTCCTCGATGGCAGATGCCTGCAGGCGCTCGATGGCGGGTCCCGAGAGCACGGGGTGGACGGCGTAGGCCACGATGCGCCGGGCCCCGGCCTCGACCAGCGCCTTGGCTCCGAGCGTCAGAGTGCCGGCGGTGTCGATCATGTCGTCGAGCATGATCGCGGTCTTCCCCCGGACGTCGCCGACGATCTGCATCACTTCCGCCACGTTGGCCTTCGGGCGGCGCTTGTCCACGATGGCCAGGGTGGCGCCGAGGCGCTTGGCGAAGGCGCGCGCCCGCTCGACGCCGCCGGCATCGGGGCTGACCACCACCACCTCGTCGGGCCGTCCTCCGTACTTCCGCTTCATGTCCTCGAGCAGGATCGGCGAGGCGTAGAGGTGGTCGGAAGGCATGTCGAAGAAGCCCTGGATCTGCCCGGCGTGCAGGTCCATGGAGAGGAACCGGTCGGCTCCGGCGGAAGTGATCAGGTCCGCCACCAGCCGGGCGGTGATCGGCGTCCGGGGCGCCACCTTCCGGTCCTGCCGCGCATACCCGAAGTAAGGGACGACCGCGGTGATCGCCTGGGCGGAGGCGCGGCGGGCCGCATCGATCATGATCAGCAGCTCCATCAGGTGGTCGTTGACCGGCGTGGAGGTGCTCTGGACGAGGAACACGTCGCGGCCGCGGACGTTTTCCTCGATCTCGATCTGGATCTCCCCGTCCGAGAACTTCCCCACCTCGCAGCGGCCCACCGGGATCTCCAGGTAGTCGCAGATCTCCTTGACCAAGGCCTTGCTGGAGTTCCCGGGAAAGATGACGAGGTCGGACTCGGTCTCGGGCATGCGCGGCCTTGTACACGACCGCTTCGGGCAGATCCAGAGCGCGAGGTCCGGGCCCTCCGGTGCTTCAGCCGCCGGCCGCGGCCGCGGAGGTGGGCGCGGTGCCCCGGGCCAGCTCGCGGTCGTATTCCGCCAGGATCACCTTCTCCATCCGCTCGCGGGTCTCGCTGTTCAACGGATGCGCGATGTCCTTGAAAGTCCCGTCCTTGCGGCGCTTCGCCGGCATCGCCACGAACAGCCCGGTGTTGCCGTTGATCACCTTCAGGTCGCGGACCACGAAGCAGTTGTCGAGGGTGATCGTGACGTAGGCCTTGAGCCTCTCCTCACTCACCGGAAAGACCCGCACCTCGGTGATGTCCATGAAGCGACCCCTCAGGATGCACGCCAGCGAGGCACTCCCGAGGGTGACGGTACTTCCCGGCCAGACAAGTTGTCAAACGCCCGGTTGCCTGCCTGCCGTCAGGGCAAATTCGCGCGCGAGGTCAGCGACATGTCCATCGAGACGTCCGCGTTCCAGTTCGCCGGAGCGGGCGCCTGTCCCGAGGCCTTGATCTCGAGGTTGAGCTGGTGCGTGCTCTGGTCGATCAGCGCGATCAGATCGCTGCCGTTGCCCTTCAGGACCAGGCGCTGGTCTGCGATCCCGTCGGTGGACTGGGTGTAGGCGGCGATCGCGGTGCAGTTGCTGGCCGTCGCGCAAGGATCTCCCGTCAAGGGAACCCCCGGATGGACGGCGAGAAGCTGGACGGTCGTGACCTGCTTGAAGTCCCCGCCCGCCGTCTTCATGTCGAACGCGCCCTGGTTGAGGATCAGCGACGTCTTCAGGGTGGTGGGACCGAGGGAGTTCGAGGACTGGAGCAGCGGCTGATCGCCGAAATCGACGGTGAAGGTGTTGAGCCCGCTCACCTGGATGACGCTGAGCGGCAACCCTCCGCCAGGAACGCAGTCGGCGGCGGGGCAGAGCGTGTGCGTCATGTCGACGCCAGGGACCTCGAGCTGCGCGTAGCAGCCGAGGAGCGG
>DASREU010000339.1:0-30272 GCA_035651935.1 Myxococcales bacterium
GCGATGTGCGCCGATTCAAGCCGCCTCCCTCGCGTCCGCCACCTGCTCGGCATCAGGAGCAATTGAATCGGACGCCAACCCCGCACCCCCACGCCAGACACGAACCCGAACGGCGATGACGCACTGCGGCCCGCCCCCGGACGACTCAGCAGCCGCCCGCTGGGCAACACACATGGACGAGCACCGCTGCGCAGCCCGTCCCGCTGCAGCAGCCGGACACGGCGGTGCAGACGCCCGCAGGACAGCCACCGCCGTCGGGTGAGCAGGTCTCCACGCAGGCATCGCCGGCGCTGGTCCGGACGCACGCCTCGGATGCCTTGCACGCCGTCGGCGACGACCCGCATCCCGAGCCGATCGTGACCAGCGCGGCCGCGAGCGCCGCGCCCGCGGACTGGCGGAGCCGCTGCACCGCACGAATCTAGCAAGAGCGCGACGTGCGCGCCCGGAGGGAACGCGCACGCCGCAAGCCGGAATGTCGGTCCGGCTCCCTACGCCGCCGGCGGCGACTGCTGCTGTCCCTCTGCCTGGTGCTGCCGGTCCAGCTGCGCGTATTCCTTCATCCGGTACTGGATCTTCCTTGCCGAGATCCCCAGCATGTCCGCCGCCCGGGAAGTGGACCCGCCGACCAGCTCGAGCGTGCGCAGGATGGCCTCGCGCTCGATCTCGTACAGCGTCGCTCCCGGAATCAGCGACCCGGCCTCGCGCCGGTCGGGCCGTGCGCCGCGCAGCGACGGCGGCAGGTCGTCGGCGCCGATCTCGCGCCCCTGCGCCAGCACCACCGCGCGCTCGATCGCGTTCTCCAGCTCGCGGACGTTGCCCGGCCAGTCGTGCGCCAGGAGCGCATTCAGCGTCCCGGGCCCGAGGCCGCGCACGTCCTTGCCGTACAGCTTCGAGTACTTCTCGATGAAGTGCGAGGCCAGCGCCGGGAGGTCGCCCTTGCGCCGCCGCAGCGGGGGCAGGGTGACCGCGACCACGTTGAGCCGGTAGTAGAGATCCTCGCGGAACTTGCCCGCCTTCACTTCCGCGGCGAGGTCCCGATTGGTGGCGGCGACCAGCCGCACGTCGACCTTGAGCGTCTGCGTCCCGCCGACCCGCTCGAACTCCTTCGTCTGCAGGACGCGCAGGAGCTTGATCTGCGTCGCCGGCGAGATCTCCCCGATCTCGTCCAGGAACAGCGTGCCGTTGTCCGCGAGCTCGAAGCGGCCTTCCCTGCGCCCGATGGCGCCGGTGAACGATCCGCGCTCGTGCCCGAACAGCTCGCTCTCCAGCAGCGTCTCGGACAGGGCCGCGCACGACACCTTCACGAACGGCTTGTCGCGCCGCGGGCTCTCCTCGTGGAGCGCGTGGGCGATGATCTCCTTGCCCGTCCCCGACTCTCCGAGGATCAGGACGGTCGCCTTGGTGGGAGCCGCCTGGCGCACGACGTCGTACACGGCGCGCAACTCGGGGGCGTCGCCGACCAGCCCGTCCAGCCGGTACTGCTCGCGGACGCGGTCGCGCAGCGAGAGCGTCTCGCGCTGCAAGCGCCGCTTTTCCAGCGCCTTCTCCAGGAAGATCAGCACGGACTGCAGATCGAGCGGCTTGGTCAGGTAGTTCTCGGCGCCGGCCTTCATCGCGTCCACCGCCGCCTGGACGGAGGCGAAGGCGGTCATCATCACGAATGCCGCCTCGCTGCCGGCCTCGCGCGCCTTCCGGATCAGGGTGATGCCGTCCATCTTGGGCATCCGCATGTCCGTGAGCACGACCGCCGGGTCCAGCTCGGCGATCTTCGCGAGCGCCTCTTCACCATCCGCTGCCTCGGCGATCTCGTAGCCTTCTTCACCAAGAAGGGTACGGAGCGCGTTGCGCGCGTTCTGTTCGTCGTCGACGACGAGGATCCGTTCCTTCATTGCCATGGCCCGATCCTTCGCAAGTCGCGTGCCGCGGGCGAGAGGCCCCTGGCGGCGGGGGGGGGTGCCGCCAGGAGCCACTCTTCAAGCGCTCATTTCGCGAACGAGCGCACCAGCTTCACGAGGTTGTCGATCTCTTCGCCAGACAGCTTGTCCTTGAAACCATCCATCTCGCCCTTGTCGGTCTTCACGCCGTTCGCGATCGCCGTCTTGAGCTGTTCATCGGTCTTCGACTTCTGGAACGATGCGTCGGTGTAGTCCGGGATCCCGGCCTTCTTCCCCTGGTCCGTGGCCGCCTTGCCATCGGCGCCGTGACACGACGCGCACTTGGCCTTCCAGGTGCGCTCCGTCTTCTTGTCCACCTCGGCCCGGGCGCTCAGAGCGATCAGGCTGAGGGAGAGAACGGCGAAAAGCGTCTTCTTCACGGGCGGTCTCCTTGAGTTCAGTGAAACAGCGGTGTGCAAGCCATGCCGATGAGGATTGCGCCCATCCAGAGGATGAGAAGCGCGGTCGCGCGTGAGCGTGGATTCGGCTTCGTCCCTGCTGGTTGCATCGCAAAACCTCCTCTTGACGGCTGCTGGTTGAGCAAGAGGCGTGCCCTGCCACCGCCGAGAGTCGGATCCGGGGTTTGCCCGCACGAAATGCATTGCGGTGCGGCACCTACCTGCTCTCCGCGCACCATTTGCGCCTCCCCTGGGGCGCGCAGCGCTTTCGCGAGTGGCCTCGCCCTTGCTCAAAGCGACGGCACCCCTGGAGGTGCCAACGTGTTCGAGGACCTGTTGCAGCTTGGAGTCGGCCTTCGCGTCGCGGCCGTGGGCGCGTACGCCGGCGCGTTCGCCGGCTATGCATCATCGCTCGGCCTTCCCCGGCGCCTGCTGAAGACGGGAGCGAGCGTGCTCGCGTGGGTGGGATTGACGGCGCACAGCGCCTATCTCGTCGCCCGCTGGTTTGCGGCCGGCCAGGTGGAGATCCTCGCGCGCGAGCGCACCGGCGACGTGCTCACCACCGCCGATCGGTTCTGGTACCTGATCTCGCATCCTCCCTTCACCAACCTCTTCGACGCGCTGAACTTCACCGCCTGGGCGATGATGCTCTGCTGGCTGCTGCTGCAGCGGAAGTTCGCCTTCCAGGTGCTGGGCGCGCTCGCCTCCGCCGTCGCGCTGGTGGCGATGGGCGAGGCGATGCTCGTCTCCGAGCAGGCGATCGAGCCGCTCGTTCCCGCCCTGCAGAGCTACTGGATCCTCATCCACGTGGCGATGCTCTTCGTCTCCTACGCGCTGTTCACGCTCGGCGCGGCGGCCGCGCTCCTCTACCTGGTCCGCTCCGGGACCTCCAACGCGATCCTCGGGCGCGCCCAGGCCGCGGTCGTCGCGGTGCTCCTCGCCCTCGTCGGGGGCGTGCCGCTGCTCACCGGAGCGCGGTTCGAGATCGCGCCGTCGTTCCTCCACCAGATCCCTTCGCGGCTGCGCCCGGGGAAGTTCCTCGACGCCGTCTCCGCGGTGCACCAGCTCGATCCCGCGACCGGCAAGACGATGAAGCTCCTGCTTCCCGTCCCCGGCGTCGGGCCCTTCCTGCTCGCGGCGCTGCTCCTCTTCCTCGCCGCGGCAGTGGTGTACTCGCTGCGCGATCGGGAGAAGCTCGGCTTCCGCCTCACCCTCACCGGGTTCGTCGCGCTCACCTTCGGCATCGCGGTGATGGTGGCGCAGATCGCCTCCGCCGCCGCCGTCCAGCTGCCGGCCGGCGTCCAGCCGGTGGAGCCGGGTCCCTACTTCTTCGGGATCGCCTCGAACTTCGCGCTCGGCCTGCTCGCGCTGCTCTGGGGCACCACCCTGGGCTTCCTGATCACCGCCCGCTGGCGCCCGCGCATCGAGGCGCTGCTCCCGGAGGCGCGCCGCCTGGAGGACGTCACCTACCGCACCGTCATCGTCGGCTGGCCGCTGCTCGGCGTCGGCATCGTGCTCGGCGGGGTCTGGGCGAACGAGGCCTGGGGCCGCTTCTGGGGCTGGGATCCGAAAGAGACCTGGGCGCTGATCACCTGGATCGTGTACGCCGGGTACCTGCACACCCGGATCACGCTGGGCTGGTCCGGCAAGCGCACCGCGGCCATCGCGGTCGCCGCCTTCGCGGTGGTGATCTTCACCTTCATGGGCGTCAACCTGGGCCTCACCGGCGACGGGCTGCACAGCTACGGAGCCGGGTGATGGTCGACCGCATCTTCCGCGCCTTCTGCTCGCTCAAGCTGACCCTGGCGAACCTGTTCGCCATCTTCCTCGCCATGGTGGCCGGGACGTTCGTGAACCCGGGCAACGCGCCCCTGGCGGAGATCGAGCAGGCCTTCGCCTCGCGCCCGCTCGCCCTCTGGTCCTACCGCTGGTTCGAGCTGTACGACCTGTTCCACTCCTGGTGGTTCACGCTGCTCCTGCTCTCGCTGGCCCTGAACCTGATCGCCTGCTCCATCGAGAAGCTGCCGAAGATCCACCTGCAGTCGCAGTACCCGGAGAAGCGCCTCGACCGGGCCGGCGATCTGCGGCTGAAGGCCAGCGGCATGCCGGCGAACGACCTCGTCCCGGAGCTGCGCCGGCGCGGCTACGCCGTCGAGGTCTCGGAACGCGACGGCGGCAGCGACGTGTTCGCCGAGCGCGGCCGCAACTCCCGCTACGGCGTCTGGGTGGTCCACCTCTCGCTGCTGGTCATCCTCGGCGGCGGCATCGTCGGCCGCCTCACCGCCTTCGAAGGCACCGCGCTCGTTTCGCAGGACGGGGGCGAGGTGGAGTCGTTCACGCTGCGGACGCCCGACGGGTCCACCTCCCGCAAGCGCCTCGGCTTCACCCTGCGCTGCACCGACTTCCGCCTCAAGCAGTTCGAGAGCGGCGCGCCCAAGGCGTACGAGTCCGATCTGGTGGTGCTCGATGGACAGGGCAACGAGCTCAAGCGCGCGACCATCAACGTCAACCACCCGCTGCAGTTCGGCGGGTTGACCATCTTCCAGTCCAGCTACCAGCAGCTCGAGGAAGGGCTGCGGGCGCGGGTGCGGATCGTCGACAGCGGGTCCGGCGCGAGCCGCGTCTTGCTCGTCGCCCCCGGCGAGAAGATCGAGGCCGCCGAAGGATTGACCTATTCGATCGTCGACCACCGCGCGGACTTCGCCGGCCTCGGCGAGGCGGTCCAGGTGCTGCGCGAGGAGAACGGCAAGCCGGCGGGGAAGTTCTGGTCGTTCGCCAAGGCGCCCGAAGGGTTCGACGCCCGCAATCGCGCCGACCGGTTCGCCGTGTCGTTCGCGGGGACGGCGCAGCTCTACGCGACCGGGCTCCAGATCGCCCGCGACCCCTCGACCCCGATCATCTACGCCGGCTGCTTCTTCCTCTTCGCCGGCTGCGCCATCGCCTTCTACACGGCGCACAAGCGCATCTGGGCCCGCGTCAGCTCCTCCGGAGTTGCGATCGGCGGAGCGGCGCACCGCAACGCCGACGCGTTCCGCGTCGAGTTCGAGGACATCTGCGCCCGCATCGGCCTCGGCGCCGGCAGGCAAGGACCGGCCAGGGCCGCGTGACGCGGCAGGGTGTGGACTTTCGATCACCCCATGGGATACGGGCGGCGCGCGGTTGCGTCCGGCACGCCAGTTCCGGTCCTCCGTGCTCCGCCGTTCCCTGCTCCCCCCCTGCAGGCGGCGGCGGAGCCTTTTCTCCGTCTACCGGACCACCGTCACGGGCTTGGTGCAGATCTGGACCAGGCGGTCCGCCACGCTGCCCGTGAGCAGCCGCGAGATCGCGCCCCGGCCGCGGTGGCCGACGACCACCATGTCCACGTCGCCGATCTTCGCCTGCTCGGCGAGCATCTCGGCCGGCGGTCCGGCGAGCACCATCGTCTCGATGCGGACGCCCGGACGCGCTGCGCCCACCGCTGCCTCCTTCAGCGCGCCGGCGGTGCGCACCTTCTCGTGCGCCTCCCATTGCGCGACCTTCAGCTGCAGCTCCGGGGCCCCGAAGGCCTCCTGGAAATACACCGCGCTGGCGATGATCAGCTGGCACTTCATGGCCTGCGCGAGATCCGCGGCGAAGTTCACCGCCACCCGCGATTCGTTGGAGCCGTCGTAACCGGCCAGGATCCGCTTCATGACACACCTCCACCGGCAATGTGTTCAAGGAGCATGCCGGTCCGCCCCTGCACGGGGACTCGACCGCGCGACGCTCTTTGCGCGCAATTCGCGCGCGCCTCGCCGTCGAGCGCGCAACGGGTGCATTCGCTACAATGGCTCCCGAAAAGGCGCTCAACGGCTCGTGGCTTGCACCCGTCCCGCAGCGGAGGCGCACATGAATCACGAGGAACGTCGGCAAACCCTGCATTCGCAGCACCAGCAGCTTCGCGGGGTGATCGCCGAAGTTCGCGAGGCGGCGCTCGAAGTCCTCGGGACCGAGCCGGCGGAATGCGGTGCGCTCCGCATGCGGATCTCGGGGCTGCGCGACGACCTGGAGCGTCACCTGGTGACGGAGGAAGCGCTGCTCGGGCCGGTGCTCGAGCGTCTCGACGCCTGGGGCCCGGTCCGGCTCGACCTGCTCCGGGCGGAGCACGCGCACCAGCGCGCGGTGCTCAGCCTGCTGCGGTCCGAGCGCGCGGCGGCGCTGCCGCCGCTGGTGCTGGCCCGGCGGGTTCTCGGCCTGCTCGACGATCTCATCGCCGACATGGAGGCCGAGGACCGCGACCTCCTCGATCCGCGCGTGCTGCGGGACGACATCATCCAGCTCGACGCCAGCGACGCCTGAGGAACCAAGGTAGACTGCGCCCCACAGATGGCCAAGGAACGCATCCTCGTCGTCGACGACGAGCACAACGCCCGCTCCGCCCTGCGCCTGATCCTCGGCGAGGAAGGGTACGAGATCGCCGAGGCTGCCGACGGCGAGTCGGCGCTGGCGACGCTCGACGAGTTCGCGCCCGCCGTGGTGCTCGCGGACGTGCGCATGCCGAAGATGGACGGGCTCACCCTGCTGCGCACTGCGAAGGAGCGGGGCAGCGACGCCATCTTCATCATGATGACGGCCTTCGGCACGGTGGAGACCGCGGTGGAGGCGATGCGCGCCGGCGCGGAGAACTACCTCACCAAGCCGCTGGACGTGAACTCCGTGCTCGTCTTCCTCGCCAAGGCGCTGGAGAAGCGCAAGCTCCTGCGCGAGTCGCAGACCCTGCGGGAGCGCGTGCGCGAGCGCTACAAGCTGAGCGGGATGGTCGGCGAGGCGCCGGAGCTGCAGGCCGTCTACCAGGTGGTGAAGCAGGCCGCTCCCACCAAGGCCACCGTCCTCATCCTCGGCGAGTCGGGCACCGGCAAGGAGCTGATCGCCCAGGCGGTGCACGAGGAGAGCGACCGGGCGAACAAGCCGTTCATCAAGGTGAGCTGCGCCGCGCTCTCGGAGACCTTGCTGGAATCCGAGCTGTTCGGCCACGAGAAGGGATCGTTCACCGGCGCCATCGGCCGCAAGGAAGGCCGCTTCGAGCTCGCCGACGGCGGCACCCTCTTCCTCGACGAGATCGGCGAGATCGCCCCTTCCACGCAGGTGAAGCTCCTCCGCGCCCTGCAGACGCGCGAGTTCGAGCGGGTGGGCGGCACCCAGACGGTCAAGGTCGACGTCCGCCTGGTGGCCGCGACCAACCGCGACCTGAACGCCGAGGTGAAGGCCGGCCGGTTCCGCGAGGACCTCTTCTACCGCCTCAACGTGGTGGCCGTGACGCTTCCGCCGCTGCGCCGCCGCAAGGGCGACATCCCGGCCCTGGTCAGCCACTTCGTCGAGAAGTACGCGGCGAACTACGGCAAGGAAGTGAAGGGGCTCGCGCCGGGGACCCTGAACGCGCTGCTCGCCTACGACTGGCCCGGCAACGTGCGCGAGCTGGAGAACGCGGTGGAGCGCGCGGTGGTGCTCTGCAAGGGACGCGAGCTCACCGCCGACGATCTTCCTCCCACGCTGCAGGGTCCGCGGCCCGCGGGTCGCGACGCCTCCAGCCTGATCCCGGGCGCGACCATGGCCGAGATCGAGCGCGAGGCGATCCTCCGCACCATGGAGCTGGTGGGCGGGTCGACGGCGAAGGCGTCCGAGATGCTCGGGATCTCCATCCGGAAGATCCAGTACCGGCTGAAGGAGTACTCGGGCGAGATCCCGCCGCAGGTGGGCGATCAGGAGCCCGAAGCCTGAGCCGCTACGCGCGCGGCAGCCGCACCCAGAAGCGAGCGCCGCCGAAGGCGGACTTCTCGTAGCCGATCGAGCCGCCGTGCTGGGTGATGATCGCGTGCACGATCGGGAGTCCCAACCCGGAGCCGGCGGCCTTGGTGGTGAAGAACGGCTCGAAGATCCGCTCGGCGTTGTCCTGCGGGATGCCCGGCCCGCTGTCCTCGACGGCCAGCACCACGTCCCGGTCGACCGCCCGCGCGGTGACCCGCACGCGGCCGCCCTCCGGCGTCGCCTCGAGGGCGTTGAGCGTCAGGTTCATCATCACCTGCCGCAGGCGCTCCGGGTCTCCGGAGATCGACGGCAGCTCCGGCTGGATCTGCCGCTCGAGGGCGATCCGGCGGCGCTCGGCATCGCCGCCGAGCAGCCCCAGCACCGCTTCGAGCACCGCGTGCGCGTCGACGGGCCGCGCGTCCAGCTCCCGCGGGCGGGCGAACTGGAGGAAATCCTCGAGCAGGTGCTCGAGCCTGCGGATCTCGTCGCGGACCAGTCCCAGCGGCTCCAGCAAGGGGGCGCGGACGGCTTCCCCGAGCTTCTGGATGCGGCGCTCGAGGACCGCGAGCTGCAGCCCGGCGGCATTCAGCGGATTCCGGATCTCGTGCGAAATGCCCGCGGTGAGCGTACCGACCGCCGCCAGCTTCTCGGCCACCTGCGCGCGGCGCGCCAGCTCGCGCTTTTCCGCGTGCAGCCGGACCTGCCGGAGCGCCTGCTCGATGGTGAGCAGCAGATCGGCGGTGCTGCACGGCTTCACCAGGTACGCGAATGCGCCTGCGCGCACCGCGCCGATGGCCGTCTCCAGGGTGGCGAACCCGGTGAGGAGCACGATCTCGCCGCCCGGCGAGACCTCCTTGAGCTGCACCGCGAGGGCAGTGCCGGAGGCGTCGGGCAGGCGCAGATCGACCAACGCCACGTCGAATCCGCTGCCGGCATCTTCCAGCGCCCGCGCGGCGGAGGGCGCGGTCGTCACCCGGTAGCCTTCCTCCTCGAGGATCTGGCGGAGATTGTCGAGCAGCGTCGTGTTGTCGTCGACCACCAGGATCCGCGCGTCCTTGCTCAAGGCGCGCTCCGTCCGTCGTACATGCGCTCGATCGCGCGCAGGAGCGTCGCCGTGTCGAACGGCTTGGGGAACACCGGCGCGGAGGTCTCGGTCATCCCCTCGGCGAAGGCGGTGATCACGATCTGCGGGAGACCGGGGAACCGGCTGGAGAGCAGGCGCATCGCCTGCCCGTCGGGCCCGCCGGGAACGCGCCGGTCGACGAGCGCCACGAACGGCCGGACGTCGCCGAAGCGCTCGGCGTCGGCGATCGAATGCGCCATCACCGCCGAGAAGCCGTGATCGCGCAGGGCCTCGCCGAGGTTGTCGGCGAGCGCGGCATCGTCCTCGACCAGCGCCACCAGCGCGCCGCGCCGGGCCTGGTTCAACAGCTCGACCAGGCGCTCCACCGGGACCGGCTTGGGAAGCACCGCGAGCAAGCCCTCGTTCCGCGCCGAGATCAGGTCGGCCTCCCCGGTGTAGGCCGTGACCACGATCGCCGGCAGCTCCGGATCGCCGCGCCGGATCTCGTGCACCAGCCTGGCGCCGTTCATCACCGGCATGCGCATGTCGGTGACCAGCGCATCGAACTTGCGCTCCCGCGCGGCTTGCAGCGCCATCTCTCCGCCGTTCGCGATCACCACCTCGTGACCGCAGTCGCGGAGGATCTCCGCCAGGTTCTCGGCGAACGCAGCGTTGTCGTCGACCAGGAGGAACGTCTTCATGCCGCCCTCGGCAGCCGGAGCACGAACCGCGCACCCCTGTCGCGGGGAGCATACGCGATGGAGCCGCCATGCCGTTCGACGATGCGCTTGACCAGCGCCAGACCGAGGCCGATGCCCTTGGCCTTCGTCGTCACCAGCGGCTCGAACAGGCGCGCGCGGATCGAAGGATCGATCCCGCTGCCCGTGTCCTCGATCGACACCTCCACCTGCCGCTGATCGGCGGTCGCGCGCACCCAGACGTGGCCCTGCTCGCCCGCGGCGTGCACCGCGTTCTGGATCAGGTTGACGAACACCTGCCGCAGCTGGCCGGCGTCGCCCTCCACCTCGGGGACGTCCATCAGGCCGTCGAGCTGCAGGTCAACCAGCGAGGGCCTCTCCACCGCTGCCGCGGCAGCCTCGATCACCTGCGCCAGTCCCAGCCGCTCCTTCGCCAGCGGCTTCTCGCGGATCATCTCCAGCAGGTCGGTGATGATGGTGTTCGCGATCCCGAGCTGCTCGCCGATGCGGTCCACGTGCTTCTTCGCGCGCTCGTCGTCCTTCGTGCGGTTCCTGAGGATGAACAGCGAGGTCTCCATCACTCCGAGCGGATTGCGCAGCTCGTGCCCGATGGACCCGACCAGCTGGCCGAAGGTGGAGAGCCGCTCGACCCGCGACTGCTGCGCCAGCAGGTCCTCGCGGTAGGTGTGCAGCATGATCGCGAGCTCGATGTCGAGCGCTTTGGCGAGGGCTCCGCGGGCGGTGGCCAGCGCCCCGGGGCGCGGCCCGTAGTGCGCGTCGATGATCAGGTTCAGCTCGCGCCGGACCACGTTCATCGCTCCGAACATGTAGTGCTGCGGAAGCCCGATGCGGACGTGGACCCGCCCGATCCGGCAGCGCAGCTCGAAATACTCCTCGTCCCAGGGGCCCTTGAGCAGCCGGTGCATCCAGGCGACCAGCGTCACCTTCAGCCGGCCTACCGAGGACTCTCCGCCGACCAGCACCTTCCGCGCCTCGTCGTGCTCCAGGATCCGGTCGTAGAAGGTCCGAGCGACGGTCTCGAAGTGGCCCTCGAGGGCGGGGTGAAGCGCGCGCAGCGCCGCTTCGTCTTCGGCGTTCCAGCCGACATACCTCTGCAGTTCCTGCAGCACGCTCTCCGCCATGGGCCGGAACCGTAGCGGCAGCGGAAGGCCGCCTGCAACGTTCCGGGAAGAATTTGCGTTTTCTGCAAGCGACGAGCCCCCTCCCTGGCCACTTTCGACCGCATAAGTTGCGTAAATTGCGCAGGTTTCCGAAATGCGGCGCAAGAGCTGCGCCGGCCCCGGATCCCCTCCGAGGGAACGCCGTGGCCCGGCGCTTGCTGCCAAAAAGCCCAAGCCGCGATGCGCATCGAGCAGTACATGAGCCGCGACCCAGCGACGATCGGCAAGGATGAGCCGCTCGTCGCCGCGCACCGTGTCATGCAGATGCACCGCATCCGCCACCTGCCGGTGGTCCACCAGGGCCGCATCGTCGGGGTGGTCAGCGAGCGCGACCTCTACCTGCTCGAGACGGTGAAGAACGTCGATCCGCGCAAGGAGCCGGTGGAAGAGGCGATGACCGCCTTCCCCTTCACGGTGCCGCCGGACGCCCTGCTGGCGGACGTCGCCCGGCAGATGTGGAAGCACCGCTACGGCTCGGCGCTGGTGGTGAAGGACGGCGCGCTGGTCGGGATTTTCACCCGCGCGGACGCGCTGCGGGCGCTGACGGAGATCGACGTCAAGCCATGAGATGGCCCGGCGTGGGGAGCGTATCGCCTCCCACCACCGGGCCGACGGGGACGAACGGCGGCGCGAAGGTGGGGATGGGCCCCTTGCCGAGGACCAGCATCACCTGTTGCGCCGGCAGCCAGAGGAGAAACGCGAGCGAGAGCACGGTGGCGATCGCGTCGTGCAGCGCGTGGTAGTGCTTCTCGGGATCCTTCTTCTTCAGCTCGCCGTCGAGCGCGTCGTCCATCTCCTTCGTCATCGTGTCCGGCGCGGCGATGTCGGCCATCTTCGCCGACGGGCAGGCGATCAGCGGCATGGGGACGTTGGGCATCGGCGGGGCCATCGGCCCCGGGAACGCCGCGAACGCCGGATACCAGGGCAGCCCCGGGACCATCACCTGGTCCTGCCAGTTCTTGAACGCCTTGGAGACGCCCGTGGCGACCGCGTCGCGGTGCTTCGCCTTGTTGCCGGTGAACGCGGCGCAGGACGGCGCGTTCTTGATCAGGCTCTCCAGCTCGGGTCCCTTCAAGCATCCCGGGCTTCCGATGGCGGACACCGCCATCACCTGAAGCCCCTGGAACTTCGCCTGCAGCTTCCACATCTGGTGCGCGAACTGGACCGCGTCGATCATCGCGTCGTGGAACTCCTTGAACGCCTTTCCCTGCTCGTCGCAGGTCTTCTGGTGCGGCTTGTACCCGGGCTTTTGCGGCATGAACCACGGCGGGACCACCTGCGGCGTAGCGGTCATCTCCCCGGCTTCGCGGTCGCGATCGCGGAAGAACTTCTCGCCCCAGCCCTTCGCGTCCCCGGACGCCTTCTCGGTGGGCAGCTTCAGCCCCGCCGAGAGGAATTTCAGGTTGCCGAGGACCTTGATGGGGCTGAGGCCGGGCATGCTCCCCCCGAAGCGCGCGGACGCGCTTACTCTAGCACGTCGCGCCGCAGCGCCGCGATCGTCTCCGCCAGCTCGGGAACCTCGAGCTTCTCCAGCTCGCCGACGATCTGCTCGACCTGCCGGCGCGTCTCCATCTTCAGCCGCGACGCGGCTGCCTGGTTCGCGGCCATCGCTTCCACTTCGCGCGGCTCGAGGCGCGCGATCTGACGCGACCAGGGGCGATCGGCGGTGTCGCGGAGCGTCACGATCTCGATGCCGACGCCGGTCTGCTCGGCGATCCGCGCCCGCTGCTCCGGCGTGAGCGCGACGCGCGTCTCGGTCCCGGTTGCTCCGGGGGCGAACCGCGCCTCCAGCGCCCGGGCCATCTGCGAAAGCTCGGCGCAGCGCGCCTGCAGCTCTTCCGCCATCTCCTTTTGCCGCTGTGGATCCTTTTCCTCCGCCATCCGGGTCGCGAACCCGGCCGCGTCCGCCTGCTTCTCCAGCAGCTCAGCGAGATCGGCCATGGGCTCCATTCTACAGGAACCGCGCTGCCGTCCGCGCGGAACCGCGGGTCTATCGCGGAGAAACGCGCGTAACGCCCTGGGCATGGCCCTTCCCTGCGCGTCGCCTGGAGCACGGCATTTCCTTCCGAAGCGGCACTGTTTTCGACACTGCGGAATGGCGGGCGAATTGCTCTTCCGCTTTCGCGGCGGAGGTCGGGGAATGGCGCTGCGGCTGCGGTATCAGATCGACAGCCCGCGCCGGCTGCGGGAGCACGTCCATCTCGTCGACGGCGCTGGGTACTTCTTCTTTCCAGAAGCGATCGCGCCGAAGGGCACGCTGGCGTCGCTGGAGATCGACTTCAGTTCCACCGCCCAGGTCGCGCTCCTTCGCGGCTGGGTGTGGGCCCGCGCCACTGGCGGGGGGCTGTGGCTCGAGCTTGCCGCGGCGCAGCGCTGCCTGGAGAAGCTCGAGCGTGTGCCGGAGCGGAGCGAGCTGCGCCTCTCGAGCGACCAGCTCGTCCTCGCCGAACCCGAAGGCCTGCCGGCGCTGCTCTGCCGCCTGCGGGACGTCAGCGCCGGGGGGGCGCGACTGGCGGCGATGCCGTCGGATGCGGGTGCGCCGGGCCAGCGGATCCGTGTCAAGCTGCCGGAGGCGGGAATCTCGGGCGAGCAGCTCCTCGCGCAGGGTTCGGTCAGGTGGATGGGTCAGGGCGAGATCGGCGTCGCCTGGGACCGGGAGGACCTCCCCTCGCGGGTGGCGGTCCGCCGGCTGCTGCAGAACGCGCGGCACGAATGGGAAGAAGCGAAGATGGCCGTCCATCCCGCCACCTGCCGCTGCCTGGGACGGCCCCAGCCGTCCGTCGTCCTGCTCGGCTGAGCTGCGGTCAGCCGACGCGCCGCAGCACCTGGATGCTGCGCGCCTGCACTTCCAGCTTGGTCCCCGCCTCGAGCGTCTGCACCCGCCGCGACCGGCGGAGCTCCGGAGGGTTGTCGGAGGCGGTGTCGAGCACGCGCTGCCACTTCTTCCCCAGCTGCTCGGCCGGGAGCTGGAACTGCAGCGGCTCGTGGTGGGCGTTGAAGATCACGTAGAAGTCGTCGTCCTTCACCCGCTCGCCGTGCTCGCCGGGCCGCTGGATCGAGGCGCCGTTGAGGAACACCCCGAGCGACTTGGCGAACCCCACCTTCCAGTCCTCCTCCGACATCTCCCTGGCCTCGGGCGTGAACCAGGCCATGTCCTTGACCTCGGTCCCGTGCAGCTCGCTGCCCTGGAACCAGCCGCGGCGGTGGAAGATCGGGTGATCCGCGCGGAGCTTGATCAGCCCGCGCGCGAACTCCAGCAGGTCCTCGTCGACGTGCTCCCAGTCGAGCCAGGACAGCTCGTTGTCCTGGCAGTACGCGTTGTTGTTTCCGCGCTGCGTGCGGCCGATCTCGTCGCCGGAGAGGATCATCGGCACCCCCTGCGAGAGCAGCAGGGTGGTGAGCAGGTTCCGCTGCTGGCGCCCGCGCAACTCGAGGACGGCGGGATCCTGCGTCTCGCCCTCGGCGCCGCAGTTCCAGGAGCGGTTGTCGTTGGCGCCGTCCTTGTTGTCTTCCTTGTTCGCCTCGTTGTGCTTCTCGTTGTACGAGACCAGGTCCCGCAGCGAGAACCCGTCATGGGCGGTGATGAAGTTGATCGAGGCGTATGGGCGGCGGCCGGTGCTGGCGTAGAGATCGGACGAACCGGTGAACCGGTAGGCGAACTCCCCCAAAAGCGAGTCCTGGCCGCGCCAGTAGTCGCGGACCGTGTCCCGGTACTTCCCGTTCCACTCCGACCACTGCGGAGGGAAGTTTCCCACCTGGTAGCCGCCCTCGCCCACGTCCCAGGGCTCGGCGATCAGCTTGACCCGCGAGACGGTGGGGTCCTGCTGCATGAGGTCGAAGAACGCGCTCAGCCGGTCGACCTCGTGCAGCTCGCGCGCGAGTGCGGAGGCGAGGTCGAAGCGGAACCCGTCCACGTGCATCTCCTGGATCCAGTACCGCAGCGAATCCATCAGCAGCTGCAGCATGTAGGGCTGCCGCATGTTGAGCGAGTTCCCGGTGCCTGTGTAGTCCATGTAGTAGCGGGGATTGTCGGGCACGGTCCGGTAGTACGCGGTGTTGTCGATGCCCTTGAAGGAGAGCATCGGCCCGAGCTCGTTGCCTTCGCAGGTGTGGTTGTAGACGACGTCGAGCAACACCTCGATCCCCGCGCGGTGCAGCGCCTTCACCATCGCCTTGAACTCGTGCACCTGCTCGCCGCGCTGCCCGCGCCCGGAGTACTCGTTGTGTGGGGCGAAGAAGCCGATGGAGTCATAGCCCCAGTAGTTGCGCAGCCCGCTGTCGAGCAGGCGCTGCGAGTGCACGAACTGGTGGATGGGCAGGAGCTCGACGGCGGTCACTCCCAGGCCCTGCAGGTATTCGATGGCCGCGGGTGAAGCGAGCCCCGCGTACTTGCCGCGCTGCTCTTCGGGCACCTCCGGGTGGCGCTGCGTGAATCCCTTCACGTGGACCTCGTAGACCACCGTCTCGTGCCAGGGCCTGCGCGGCGGGCGATCGTCGCTCCAGTCGAAATAGGGATTCGTCACCACGCAGCGAGGCATGAACGGCGCGCTGTCGGCGCCGCCGAGGACCAAATCGCCTTCGCCGAGCTTGTACGGGTAGACGGCCTCGTCCCACTTCGGATGGCCCTCGATCGCGCGCGCGTACGGGTCGAGGAGCAGCTTGGCGGCGTTGCACCGCAGCCCCTTCTCGGGCTCCCAGGGCCCGTGGACCCGGTATGCGTATCGCTGCCCTGGCTCCAGGCCCGCGATGTACCCGTGCCAGACGAAGCCGGTCTTCTCCGGAAGCGCGAACCGCTGCTCGTTGCCGGTGGCGTCGAACAGGCAGAGCTCCACCTTCGAGGCGATCTCGGAGAAGAGGGCGAAGTTCGTGCCGGCGCCGTCGTACGTCGCGCCGAGGGGATAAGAGCGGCCGGGCCAGATTCGCATCCCCGTACAGTCTGAATGGCGGACCACCCGCGCAAGCCCGCCCGGCGCTCAGGCGTCGGCGGCCCGGCGATGGCGGCGGACCAGCCTCCACTTGAGGATGGGAGGAAGGATCAGGATCGCCGCCAGGAACACCGCGACGGCGATCTCGATCCACCGGATCTCGTGCGCCAGGCTGGCCGATTCGCCGAACTCGTAGCCGAGCCCGACCAGCAACGCCACCTCGAAGAGGCCCACCGCGCCGTTGATCAGCTCGAACCGCAGCATCGGGTACCTCGACCCGCCGATCGCCAGGTAGACCGGACCCCGGAGCGCGACGAGGAAGCGCCCGAGCAGGATGGCGCGGAAGCCGTGGCGCTGGACCAGCCTCTCGCCCCAGTGGCGCAGGTCGGGGGAGACGATCCGCTTTCCGAACCGCGTCCGGAGCAGCCGGGGCAGAAACGATCGGCCGATCACGTACGAGAGCGTGTCGCCGGCCACGATCGCGAGCCAGGCGGACAGCCACGCCGCCCAGAGGGGCAGGGCGCCGGTGTGCGCCCACCATCCGGCGCCGAGGAGCGCCAGCTCTTCGGGCAGCGGCAGGACCAGCGTCGACACGACTGCGGCGAAGATTGCCAGTGCGGCGTACACGTACCGACCAAGGTAGGTCAGGGGGCCACGCGCGGCCAGCGGACGGTGAACGTGGTGCCGCTCGCGGCGTCCGAGCGCACCTCGATCGATCCGCCGTGCGCTTCGACGATCTGCTGGGCGATGTAGAGCCCGAGCCCGAGGCCGGATCGGTCCGCCGCGCCGCGCTCGAATGCCTCGAAGAGCCGGGGCATGATCTCCGCCGGGATGGGCGGGCCCTGGTTGTGGACCGCGAGGTCGACGCTGTCCGCGAGGCCCTCGAGCACGACGCGCACCGGCGTGTCCGCCGGGCTGTAGGTGATGGCGTTGGTCACCAGATTCGAGATCACCTGGGCCGCGCGATCCGGGTCGATGGAGGCGCTGGTGTCGCCGCTCACCGCGAGCTCCAGCGTGCGCCGCGGGTAGAGCACCTGCATGTCGTCGATGATCTGCCGGACCAGAGGGAGGAGGTCGGCCTCGCGATGCGCGATCGGCAGCCCGCGTCCCTGCCGGGTCCGGGTGTAGTCGAGCAGGTCGCGCATCATCCGCTCGATCTGGTTCGCGTTGTCCGCGATCCGCCGCACCGATGTGCGCCGCTTCTCCTCGCCGGGCCCCGAGAGCTGCCGTTCGAGAAGGGCGGCCGAGGTGAGGATCACCGCCAGGGGGTTGCGGACGTCGTGGCTGAGGACGCCGAGCATGCGGTCGCGGAACTGGAGCGCGGCGCGAAGCTCCGCCTCCTCCGCCATCCTCACGCTGATGTCGGTGTTGACCGCCACGGCGCCGACGATCCGTTCGCCGATCCGGATGGGAGCGGCGCTGGACCGCACCACCATGTCCTCGCCCGAGCCGCGGTGGCGCACCAGCACCTCGCGCGCCGACCGCTCCCCGCGCAGGGCCTTGATGTAGACCTGCTCCTCGAGCGGCATCGGGGTGCCGTCGACATAGCGCGTGTCGATCTCCTCGACCAGCATGCCGATGTTCCGGTTCATCTCCTCCGCCGTGCGGTAGCCGAGCATCTCCAGGGCGGCGCGGTTCGCTCGCTTGATCCCGCTGGCATCGCCCACGTAGATCGCCTCCGGAATGCTTTCGAGCACCGCCTCCAGCTCCGCGGCCCGGCGCGCCACCTCTTCGTCGAGCCGCGCCTGCGCGATCAGGACGGCCACCCGGTTCACCATGGTGCGGAAGAGAAGCTGGTCGTCGTGGGAGAACTCGCGGGACGACCGCGACCCCATCACGGCGACTCCGATGCAGCTGGCGCCCATCATCAGCGGTACGCCATAGAGCGCCAGTGTCCCCGGCGCGCAGACGGGCGCCCGGGACAAGGACGGCTGCGAATCGGCATCGCGGACCAGGAGCGGTGAGCGCTGCCGCTCGATGGCGGCGACGAATCCGTTCTCCGGCGTTTCCATCCCGAGCGGGACCGGATCCGGAAAACCGACGGCTGCCCGCACCCGCATCCCGCCTTCTTCCCGCAAGGCCAGCGCCAAGGTATCGACGGAGGCGGTGGTTCCGAGAAAGGCGTCGAGGATGCGCGGCAGCAGCGACTCCACGTCGTGATGCACCAGGGCGGCGCTGGAGATGCGATCGAGCGCCCGCAGCGTCCGCTCGCGCGACTCGGCGTACCGGACGACCGACAAGGCGATCGCCTGATCGATCGCCTCGTGCAGGCGAGGCAGCTCCGCGGATCGCAGGGCGGGCGCGTGCCTTTGCGCCGCCAGCTCGGTGATGCACCGGCGCAGGATCGAGTACTCCTCCACCACTTCGGCGAGGTCGTAGCCGTTCTCGAGGCGCTCCAGCGCGTGGATGTGCGGCCGGTCCGGCGGGACGGGTTCCTGACCCGTCCGGATGTCGCCGACATACTCCGCGAGCTCTTCCATAAACTCGGGCAGGTGGTCGAGGAGGGCGGGGCGATCCAGCGTGCGCGCCGCACGGATCCTCCGGACCTGCCCTTCCCAGAGCGCGAGGATGTCCTCCCGGTGCTCGCGGAGGAAGTCCGCGAGCCGCCGCGGCTCCGCGCTGGCGCCGAGGTCACCCACGCGTAGAACCTATGGCTTGGTGGCGTGCCGCGCCTGCCCCTCGGCCGGTCCGTTCGCCTGTTCCAGAACAGCAAGCGAGCGGGCGTAATACGCGAGCAGATCGCCCGCTCGGGGGTGCGATCCTGGGTGAAATCGACCATTCGTGACCCCGAGCGCCCGCCGCTGCACGAGCCTTTCCAGGCCGAGGCGAACGATCTCCTCCGCCTCCTCGCCGGCGAGGAGATCCCCTTCGAGGGGCAAGAGATCCCGGGTTCGCGCCAGGTCCTCGCGAAGCGCGGCCCGGGCCCGCCGATGCGGCTCGAATTCGTTCCCCATCGCCATCGGCGCTCCGGCCGCTTCGATGATCCGGCGGAGCTCTCCGACTTTGTGGGCGAGGTCCGACTCGGATCCTTCGCAGCGCAGGTCGAGAGCCGCGCGGGCCACGAGCGTCACCGGCGTCGCGGGGATGATCCGGGCGATGCGATCCATCAGGAGCGCGGCCACTTCCTTGGCGCGCGCCCGCCGCTGCTCGTCCGGGAGCGCGGCGACGTCGCGCGATTGCGGAAGGTCGCGGAACCGCACCGGGGCCCCGAACGCCACCGCGACGTAGCCATGCCGCTGCAGTCGCCCGGTGGCCACGCGGATCGCGTTCACCGCCGTCCTCCAGGGAACGATCCAGAGCAGCCGGAGCGCGCCCCGCGCCTTCTCCAGCGCGGTCGGCGGACTGGCCCGCCCGCGCAGCTCGGCGAGCAGGGCCTCGTCCTCGAGCACCCGGTCGTAGTTGATGCCCACGGGGACGAAGTACAGCTCGGAGTCGTCGGCGAGCTGGATCAGGGCATCGAGCAGGCCGACCTTCGGCGCCCGCAGCGCACCGTCGCGCGTCAATCCGCCCTCGGGAAAGATCCCCTGGGTGACGCCGCGCCGGGTGATCAGCTGCAGATAGCGGCGGAGGACGCAGTGGTAGAGCGGGTCGGGGAACCCGCGGCGGACGAAGAACCCGCCGAAGGCCCTGAAGACCGCATCCAGCGGGAACACGCGCGCCCATTCCCCGACTGCGTAGCTGATCGCCACCTGCCGCGCGAGCGCCCATCCCACCACCACGTAGTCGAAGTTGCTGCGGTGGTTGATCAGGAAGACCGCGGTCGCCCCTGCCGGCAAGGCGGGCGGCGGGACGACGATCACGGGGCGGTACACGGCCGCGATCGCCGCGCGCGCCAGGCGCATGCCCAGCTCGAAGTACGCGGTGAGCGAAAAGGCCGGGACGATCTCGTCGATGTATTCTTCGACGCGGTCGCGCACGTCGGTCGCGCGCTCGCCGGCATCCACCGCGGCGGCCATCGCGCGCACGACGGCGCGGTCGTTGAGCAGCTCCTCGCGGACCAGCAGCTTGCCGCCGAACTTGAAGAGATCGACGCGCACGCGGTGCTGCTCGGCGTATCGGCGCGCCTTGTCGCGCAGCGACCTTTGCACCCGCCGCACCACCCGCCAGCGCAAGAGCTCGTAGAGGGGAAGGGCGATGGCGAGCGCGATCAGGACGCGCAGCATCTCCAGAGCTTATCATCCGGCGGTGATCCTCCCCTTGCGCGCCTTGCACCTTGCTTCCCACGGCGCGTACCGCGCGCTGGGGTTCCGTTCGCGGTGGATCGAGGCGGGCGAGCGCGCCCTGCACCTCTACGATCGCCCCGGGCGAGGCAGCGCGCCGGCGGTTCTCCTGGTGCACGGAATGGGCAGCCACGCCGGAGGATTCCTGCGCATCCTTCGCGCCGTGGTCCGCGCTTCCCGGCGGGTGGTGGCCCTCGATCTCCCCGGACACGGTCGATCCCGGCTGCGGGAAGGAGAGGCGCCCGCCACCATCCTCGAGTCGGCGCAGGCCGTCCAGGAGGCGCTGCGCGCGATCGGCGAGCCGGCGGTCCTGATCGGGAGCTCGCTCGGCGGCGCCCTCGTCCTGGCCGCCGCGGCCGCGCTTCCCGAACGCACGGTCGCGGTCGTCGGCATGAACCCCGCGGGCGCGCCGCTTCTGGGCGCCGAACGCAAAGCGGTGGTGGACGCGTACCGCGGCGGAGGAGGCGCCGCCGCCGGTCTCTCCACCTTCCGCAGGCTCTACCAGCGGCCGCCGGCTCTCGGCTGGCTGTTTGCGCGCGACCTCGGGCGGCTCCTGGGCTCGCCTCCGGTGCAGCAGTTCGTCTCCGAGCTGGAGTCGGACATGCCGGGCATCGGGGCCGAAGTCCTCGAGGCGATCGACAAACCGGTGCTCATCCTCTGGGGCGAGGGCGACCGCATCCTGCCGCCCTCGAGCATCGAGTATTTCCGCGCGCACCTGCGGCGGGGAACCGTCGAGGTGATCCCGGACTGCGGCCATCTCCCGATGGTGGAGCAAGGCAGGATCGTCGCCGCCCGCGTCGCGCGGTTCCTCGCCGGGCTCTGATGTACGCGCCTGCGAAGTGGCTGTTCGGGCCGAATCTGATGACCGTCTTCGGCCCGCTGTTCCGGCCGGGTCCGCGGGTTCCGGTGGAGCGGGAGCGCTGGGAACTGGCCGACGGCGACTTCGTCGACGTCGACCGGATGGCGGGTCCGCGCGACGCGCCGCTGCTCCTCGCGCTGCACGGCCTCGAAGGCTCCAGCTCGGCGCATTACATCCGGGGAATGCTCGCCCAGGCGCGCGCCCGCGGCTGGCGCGCCCTGGCCTTGAACTTTCGCGGCTGTTCGGGGGACATGAACCGGCTGGTGCGCTCGTACCATTCCGGCGAGACCGGCGATCTCGACGAGCTGGTCCGGCGCGCCCGCGGCGAGGCAGACCGGATCGTGATCGCCGGGTGCTCGCTCGGCGGCAACGTGCTGGTCAAGTGGCTCGGCGAGCAGGGCGCGTCTGCCCCCCGCGAGATCAAGGCCGCGTCCGCGCTCTGCGTCCCGTTCGACCTGAAGCTCTCCGCCCGCACGCTCGATTCGCCCGGGTTCTGGCGCTGGGTGTACCGGACGCGCTTCCTCCAGAGCCTCAAGCGCAAGTCGCTCGCCAAGCTCTCCCGGTTCCCGGGGGCGGCGGACGCGGATCGGGTGCGCCATGCCCGCACGTTGTTCGAGTTCGACGACGCGCTGACCGCCCGCGTGCATGGATTCGAGGGTGCGCTGGACTACTACGCGCAGAGCTCCAGCGGACGGTTCGTCGACCGCGTGCGCGTCCCGCTCCTGCTCCTCTCCGCGGCCGACGACCCGTTCATTCCCGCGGAATGCATTCCCCATACGGACAACCCCGCGATCACGAACGAAATCTCGCCGAAGGGCGGCCACCTCGGCTTCGTCGAGGGGCCACCCTGGCGGCCGCGGTTCTACGCGGAGCGGCGCGCGATCGAGTTCCTCGCCGCGCATTTCGAGGGGAGCGGGCGGGGAGATCGGTAGGCGGGCTCGCGCGTTCATCGGGGCGGAGGTGCCGCATGCGCCGCACGTTCGCCCTGTTTGCGATCGCCCTTGCTTCCCTCGCCGCCGCCGCCGTCGCCGTGCTTCTCCGTCCGGCGGTCCCGAAGCCGCCGCCTCCGCCCGCTCCGCGCGCCGCGTCCGCAGCCGCCGGCATGCGCATGGCCGCGCTGCTCGACCGGCTCTACCTGCCCGAAGACCAGGACGGCACGGCGTATCTGCAGATCGACCTCGCCGCCGATGCGGCGCCCGTGGGCGACGAGCGCGTCCCGGTGAACGCCGTCCTGATCCTCGACCGCTCCGGTTCCATGTCCGGGGTGAAGATCGTCCGCGCGCGCGATGCCGCCCGCGCGCTGGTGCAGGCGCTCGGGCCCGGCGACCGCCTGGCGATCGTGGAGTTCTCCAGCTCGGCGTCGGTGCTGGTCGAGTCCACGCCGGTGACGGCGCAGGCCCGATCTCGCGCGCTGGAGACGATCGACGGGATCGAGGCGATGGGGGGCACGAACATGAGCGCCGCGTTCGCGGCGGCGGCCCCGCAACTCGCCCGCGGCGCCGCGCCCGGGCGCGTCAACAAGGTGTTCCTCGCCTCCGACGGCCAGGCGAACGAGGGCGTCTCCGAGCGCGGCGCCCTCCTGCAACTGGCCCGGCGTGAGCTCGCGGGCGCCACCCTTTCCAGCTTCGGGATCGGCGACGACTACGACGAGGATCTGATGTCTGCCCTCGCCTCCCAGGCCGGCGGACGCGCCCGCTACATCGCCTCGCCCGAGATCCTGCCGGCGGCGTTCCGCGCCGAGCTGAACCGCGCCTCCTCGCTGGTCGCCCGCGACGTCCGCGTTCGCGTCAGCGGCCTCTCCGGCGCGTCGGTCCTGGGCGTGCTCGGATTCGAGCCGGACGGAGGCTGGGTGCGGCTCCCCGACTTCGCCGCCGGCGAGGAGCGGCGGCTGTTCGTCAAGCTCGCGGTGCCGCGGGCCAGAGGGCTCCTCGACCTGGCTTCCATCGAGCTCGCGTTCCAGGGCGCGAACGGAACCCCGCAGCGCGCAGCCGCGGTGGCGAAGGCGGCGTTCACGGCGGACCGTTCGCTGCTCGCGCTGCCCCCCACCGCAGCGTCGGCGGCCGGCGCGAAGGCCGAGATGGCACAGCTCGCCGACGAGGCCGCGCGGCTCCAGGAACGGGGCGACCGCTCCGAGGCGCACAGGAAGCTGGGAACGCTGAACCGCGTCGCGGCGCAGGCGGCGCGCGTGGTCCCCGCCAGCGCCGCCGAGATGAAGAGCGTCGCGGACGAGTACGAGCGGGGAGTGGCCGACATCCGGTTCGCCGGCAGTCCCGCGAGCAAGAAGCTGAAGGAGAAGGCGTTCGACGCGCTGCGGGCGCCTGTCGAGGGGTGGTGAGCCATGGACGTGCGTTTCGAGGATCATGCCTCGTTCGATCGCTGCGCGGCATGGTGCGCCGCCGGGGGCGCGGCGCTCGGCGCGACGGGTTCGCTGCCCCTCGCCGCTGCAGGGACCGCCCTGGCGCTCCTCGGCGCGAGGCACGGCGGGCGCCGGATCGTGGCTGCGTGTGCGTGCGCCGCGGTGGCCCTGTCGTGGGCGGTGCTGGCGCTTCCGTGGGCAGCGGCCGTCGCTGGGGCGATGCTCGGCCTGCTGTTCGCGGTCGATCGCGGCGATGCGGCAAAGGAGAGCGGCACCGCGCCGCCGTCCGGGTGGGCGGTGGCGATGGCGTCGGCCAGCGGGGCGATCGCGGTCGCGACGGCGGCGGCGCTGCTTCCGTCGCTCTCGGAGGCGCTCGCTTCGGCGATCCCGCGGTGGACGGCAGATTCGGCCGCGGGCGGCGCGCTGGGCCTCTGGGCCGGTCTCTCCGCCGCGCCGCTCCACCTGCGCTTCGGCACCGATGCGCTGGAGATGCGCCTCGACGCCCTCCGCTTCGTGCTCGGCCCCGAGCTGCGTTCTCTCGCGGAGCGCGCGGCGGCGGCGCGGCGGGTCGCCAGCGCGAAGCTGCCGCCCGGCGTCCCCTCCGAGATCCCCGCTTCCATCGACGCGCTCGCGGCTGCCGCGCTGGAGCTGGCAGCGCGCGCTGCCGAGCTTTCCCGCGCCGCCTCGCCGCAGGCCGAAGACGAGCTGCAGCGCCGCTGCGCGTGGCTCTTGCAGAGCGCGCAAGCTGCCGCGGACGCCGCGGCGAAGCGGAGCTACGAGAACGCCCGCGAGGCGCTCTCGGCGCAGCTCGATCACCTCAGGCGCGTGCGCTGCGAGCGCGAGCGCGTGCTGGCGCGGCTGCACGAGAACGTCGCCAACCTCGAGCGGACGCAGTTCTCGCTCACGCTCGTGCAAGGCCCGGGGTTCGATGCAGAGCTGGCGCTCTTGCAGCAGTGCCTCCGCCAGGGAGCAACCGCGTTCGAGGAGGCGTAGTACGCTGCGTCCGTGGCGGACGCGTGGGATCCGGCGAAGTACGAGCGCTTCCGCGACGAGCGCGCCCGGCCGTTCCGGGATCTCGCTGCGCTGGTCGAGCCGCGGCCCGGGATGCTGGTCGCGGACCTCGGCTGCGGGACCGGCGAGCTGACCGCGCAGCTACACCAGAAGCTGGACGCGCGGGAGACGCTGGGCATCGACGCCAGCGCCGCGATGCTCGCGCGGGCACCCCAGGGTCCGGGACTGCGCTTCCAGCAGCAGGACATCGCGCGCTTCGCGCCCGCGGAGCGGTTCGATCTGATCTTCAGCAATGCCGCCCTGCACTGGGTGCCGGACCACGCGGGCCTCCTGCGGCGGCTGACCGCCGCGCTCGCGCCGGGCGGACAGATCGCCGTGCAGATGCCGTTCACCGACGACCAGACGGCGCACCAGACTGCGTTCGAGCTGGCGCGCTCGCCGGAGTTCCGCCCGCTGCTCGGTGGATTCGCGCGCCGGGCGCCGCTGCCGGAGCCGACCCGCTATGCGACCTGGCTGCACAGCCTCGGATACGTGCGGCAGCACGTGCGGGTGGCGGTGTACACGCATCTGCTCGGGTCGCGCGAGGAGGTGATCGAGTGGGTGCGCGGCGCGCTGCTCACGGCATACCAGGAGCGCCTCTCGCCAGCGGACTGGGAACGCTTCCTCGCGCGGTACCGCCAGCTGCTCCTCCCGCAGCTCGCGGACGAGCGGCCGTACTTCCTCGTCTACCCGCGCATCCTCTTCTGGGGCGCGCTGGCGAAATAGGGGCGGAAAAAGCAGCGGGCGCCGTTGGAGGCGCCCGCCAGTGTTCCCGTCCGATGTACGAGCTCTGATGCCGGACCGATGCGCGACCAGGGTGCCGGGAACTCCAGAACGAGCGGCGAGTACCATGGACCCTCGCGGCCGGCAAGGTCCAGGTTGCCGCAGGGGCACCGCGGGCGCGCTACCGGATCGACGACATCCGCGAGCGCGCCTCGGCGAGGGCCTTGTGGATCTCCTCCAGCGCCGTCCGGCTCTGCGCCGCAGCATCCGCGTCGGCGTGCGCCGCGAGCAGCTCCTCGGCGAGGCGGTCGCGGTCGCTTCGCGAGGCGATCACCTCGGCGCGGGCAGCGTCGCGCTCCGCGAGCCGGTCGCGTAGCTCCGCGGTCAGCCGGTCCAGGGCTTCGCGGGCCTGGACGGTCTCGGCGCGCGACTTCCGCAGATCTTCCGTGGTCGCCGCGAACCGCGCCTTCTCGTCGCGCAGCTCGCGGGAGAGGCGCGCCACCTGGGCGAGGGCGCCGTCGCGCTCGGCTTCGAGGAGCTCGAAGTCTCCTTCGAGCGCGCGCAACTGCGAGGTGCGGGAGGCGAGATCGGTAGTGAGGCGGGTGACCTCCGCGCGCTCGTCGCGGGCTTCCTCCGCCGCCTGGCGGAGGGAGGCGATGGCGGCCTCGAGGTCGGACTTGAGGCGCGCGTTGGTCTCGGCGGCGCGGGTCAGGTCGGCGGTCAGCGCGTGCGCGAGGTCGGTGACTTCGGCGACCGAGGGCGAAAGCGAACGGCGCGGTGCGCGTTTCGGAGCGGCGGGTTCGGCCGCTGCCTGCCGTACAGGCTCGGGGTTCGGGGTTGCCGGTTCCACGGCTGGAGCCGGGCGGGCGGCGATGACAGGGATCGCGGCCGGCAGCTCGTTTGCCGCTTCCGGGGCGGGAGCGAGCGGCGGGAGCGTCGCCGGCTCCGGCGCCGCCGATTCCTCCGCCGCGAGCTGCTGCGCTTCCGCGACCTGGTCGTCGAGCGCGCGACCCAGCCGGACGCGGGGACGGAACTTGGGGACGTTTTCCTCGAAGCCGCGCTTCATGCGCTCTCCACCGCCTTCAGGCGCACCGGCGCGCCGATCCGAGCCTGCACTTCGTCGAGCACCGCCTGGATGTCCTGCGCGCCCTTGCTCTCGGGATCGTAGGCGAAGATGGGGATGCCTTCGCTGGACGCCTGCGCGAACTTCGTGCACTGCCGGATCACCTGCTTGAGCAGGAACTCCGGATAGTGCTTCTCCAGCGCCTCCTTCGCTTCCTTCGCGATCTTGTACGTCGCGTTGTAGGCGTTGATGACGATGAAGATGTGATCGAGCACGTGCTCCAGGTCCTCCTCCAGCCCCTGCACCGTCTCGAAGAGCAGCTTGAGGCCGTGGAAGGAGAGGAAGTCCGGCAAGACCGGCACGAACAGGTCGTGCGCCGCCATCAGCGCGTTCAGGTTGAGCAGGCCGAACGAAGGCGGCGCGTCGAGGATGGCGTAGTCGTATGCGCCTTCCACTTCCTTGAGCACGTTGCGCAGGCGGAACTCGCGCGCGGCCAGCGGCATCAGCGAGAGGTCGATGGTGCTCATCGTCAGGTTCGAGGGCACCAGGTCCAGCCCGGGCATGCCCGTCCTGAGCAGCACGCTCTGCAGCGGCGTCTTCTTGATGATGGCGTCGAAGAGCGTCTTCTCCGCTTCCTCGCCGGTGATGCCCAGGCACTTGCTCGCATGCCCCTGCGAGTCCAGATCGATCACCAGCACCCGGTGCCCCATCTCCGCCAGGCGGAACGCGTAGCTCGAGGAGACCGAAGTCTTGCCCGTGCCGCCCTTGAAATTGAGGAAGAGCTGGCGCCGCATCGCACGCCGCGGCGGCACGCGGTTCAGCGCCGCGCGCGCCGCGGCGAGATCCTCCATCGAGTAGACGACCTTCTGCGCGGGGCCGCCTGGCGCGACGGTGGAGTGGACCAGGCCGCGCTCCTCCGCTTCCGCGAGCTCGCGGACGGAGAGACCGAGCACTTCGGCGAATCGACGCCCCGAGTAGCGGATCTGCTCGTTCAACGCGATCCTCCTTCCAGCACCAGCCGTTGCAGCGCCGCGCGAACGGGATCGCGCGGTCGCGGAGCGGCGGCGACCGCCGGTTCCGGATCCTGCGGCGCGGGTGCGGCCGGCGCGAGCTTCGCCGTGGCCGCCGCAACGGGCGCTTCCGACCGCGCCGCGGCGAGCGCGCTGCGGACGCTGCCGTCCTCGTCGGCGGCGAAGCGGGCGGCGAGATCGTCGAATCGCTCCAGCACCGCGAGCGCCGCGGCCCGCCGCCGGACGGCTGCCGTGCCGTCGCGGGCCGCAACCTCGATCGCGGCGCGCGCGCGCTGCGGGAGTGCGCAGAGCGCATCGAGCGCCGCCAGGCGCACCAGCGGCGGCTCGCCTTCGCCCTGCAGGCGCGCGACGATCTCCGCGGCCGTGTCGCCACCACATGCCGCGAGCGCCTTGGCCAGCTCCGCGCGCGCTTTCGGAGCCGTTTCTGCCGAGAGCGCCGCCGCCACCGCGGGTGCGGCGGCCGGCAGCGGCGCGGCCACGAGGTGCCGCGCGGCCTGTTCCCGGCGCCTGGAGTCGGCGCTGGCGAGGCTGCGCAGGCACTGGTCGACGAGCGCGCGTGCGGCGGCGGAACCGCCCGCGTCCGCAGGCAACACGAACTGCGCTGCCGGAGCCGCGGCCGCGGCGAGCCGGCCTTCCGACCACATCCGCCGTCCCTCGTCGACGGGCTCGGGCGAAGGCGGGGGAGGCGGCGGAGGATCGAAGGCTTCGAACGCGGGCACCACGACCTTCGCCTCCGCGAGCGCCGCTTCGCACTTGTTGCGGTGGTCGCGCAGCGCGATCACTTCGCCGCGCAGCTCGCTGATGAACTGCGCCAGCGCCGCGGGCGCTTCCTCGCCCGTCCGCGCCTGCGCGATCATCTCCGTCAGCCAGCGCTCGCGCTCCGCGCGGGAGCGGGCCAGCTCCGCGCGCGCCTGTTCCAGCTCCGAGGCGAGCGCCTCCGAACGCCGTCGCTCCGAATCGAGCGCCTGCGCGTCGGCCGCGGCCCGGCTCTGCGCCGGATTGGAGAGCAACGCCGAGATCCGCGCCTGCTCGGCCTCCATCTCCGCGCATCGCATCCGCGCGCTCTTCGCCTGATTTGCCGCGGTGCGCGCGGCTTCCTCGGCTTCGGCGCGCGCGGTCTCCGCCAGGGCGCAGCGACGGTGCGCGGCCGCGACCTCGCCGGCCAGCTCCGAGACGCGCCATTCGAAAAAGACGATCTTGTCCAGCGCCGCGCGGAGCAGCTCCGCCGCGCTGGGCTGCTGGGCTGTCGCCTCGCGATCGCGCTCCGCCAAGACGCCTCCCCGATGGATCGCGAGTAGCGTATCTTGAGTGGATCGGGGAAGTCAAGCAGGCAAAGCGCTTGGGAAAAAGAGTGGGGTGCGGGCTGCCCCCCAGCCTCCCGCACCCCACAGACGTCAGCGCCACGCCCCCGCGACGCCGACCCCTCTGCCCGCAGCACAGGAGCAAGCGGCATGCCGCCGGATCGGACTCTCGGCATCTCGACTGGGACGCCATGCCAGCATGCGCTGGGTCCAGGCTTCGGAAACGCGGAGCCGGTGAATGGTGTCCCCATCTCGGCAACGTGAAGACCGTCTGCGGAACGGGAGTTCCCACTGCAGGAGAAGCGCTTCGTCGATGCGATGGATCCGGTTACGCCGCTTCGCGGCTCGCGCTGCGCGCCAGCGCCGGAAGCTCCGCGACCAGCCGCTCACGGCGTTCCAGGAGCGGCGGCGGAACCGCTTCGCGGGGAGCCTTGGCGCCGAGCCTCGCGGCGAACAGCGCGTCCATCCACTGTTGCGGCCCTGTTCGTCCCGCCCGCGCCGCCAGATCGACGAGCAGCGCGGCATCGAGCGCCCGCGCCGCGAGGTGCAGGGCGATCTGCCCGCGCAACTCCAGCGACAGCTCGAAGGCGCCGCCGGCAAAGCCGGAGCCGAGGCCCATCTCGGAGGTGCGATCGGGACCGCCCCAGAGCCGGGCGCCGCGTTCCTCCGCGCGCGTGGACAGAGAGGCTGCGCCCGCGAGCGGCATTCCTTCGCTCGCCAGCACCTGCGCGAGCGTCTCGCGGAGGAGCGCGTCGGGACCGAGCAGGCCCGTCCCCGCGACCGCCAACGATTTCTCCTCGAAGAGCGCGGCGATCCCGGGCGCGCAGAGCGCCGCGTCATGGCCGGCGGCGACGAACGCGCAGCCCGCCTCGGCGGCGGCGCTGGCGTACACCACTCCGGGCGTCACCCACTCGGCGCCGTCCTCGAGCGCGCGCCGCACCTCGTCGGCCGTGAACCCCGTGTTCAAAGGGGCGGCGCGGGGACCGGGGACGGTGCACACCATCACCCCGCGCGAGCAGCGGTGATGCGCGAGGAACCCGCGCACGTCCTCCGCGAGGGTGTCGGCCAGATGACGCCGGGTGGGCGCCTGGCGCGCGCCGGGCATCGCCCGGATCTTGCGAAGCTCCGGGCGGAGCTCGTCAACCAGCGAACGGCTCACCAGCCCCGCGCGCAACGCGGCGCGGTAGGCGTCGTCGTCATGCACCTCGAATGCGCCGAGGGCGAGGTCGGACAGCTCGGCGAACGGCGCGCTCTCGCGCAGCGGCTTGAGGCTGCTCGCGGGAGGACGGCCGGCGCCGCCCGCCTCCACCAGGCTCCCGAACGGGTGCACGAGATGACCTCGGGCAGCGAGGATCCCCGTGAGCAGCGAGCTGCCGACGCCGCCCATCCCCACGACGATCAGTCCGAGCCGGCCTTTCCCCTCCATCGACGCCTCCTGCACGAAAGCAGGCGAGCGCTCTGCGCCCCCGCCGAAGGGTGTGCAGCGGGCGTGCCATTGTCATGGAGGTGGCGAACGCGTTAGAACCCCGCTCCCTTTCGTTTCCCAGGAGCAAATCCAGAGATGGCAGCCACGACCGAGCAACGCCGCAAGACGAAGGCCCCCCAGCCCAAGGGCAAGGAAGGCCTGAAGTGCAAGATCGAAGGTTGCAAGCGCGCGTACCAGGCAAAGGGCTACTGCTTCTTCCACTACGACAAGTGGAAGGCCGG
>DASREU010000340.1:0-17434 GCA_035651935.1 Myxococcales bacterium
GCCTGGAACTGCATGAGCAGGTCGTTCGCGGAGGCGCCGCCGTCCACCCGGAACATCGGCATCGGCTTGCCGACGTCCTGCGCCATCGCCTCCGCGAGGTCATGGATCTGGAACGCGATCCCCTCCAGCGCTGCGCGCGCGATGTGCGCCTGCGTGACGCCCCGGTCGATCCCGCAGATCATGCCGCGCGCTTCCTGCCGCCAGTGCGGCGCGCCCAGCCCGGCCAGCGCGGGGACGAACACCACCCCGCCCGAATCGGGGACCGAAGCAGCGAGCTTCTCCACGTCCGCGGACCGCTTGAAGAGCCCCAGCCCGTCCCGTAGCCACTGCACCACCGCGCCGGCGATGAACGCGCTCCCCTCCAGCGCGTACGCGACCTCGTCGCCGATCTGCCAGGCCACCGTTCCCAGAAGGCCGTGCCGCGAGGTGACCTTCTTCGGGCCCGCGTTCATCAGGAGAAACGCGCCGGTGCCATAGGTGCACTTCGCTTCCCCTTCCGCGAAGCAGGCCTGGCCGACCATCGCGCTCTGCTGATCGCCGGCGATACCGGCGATGGGAATGCCGTCCGGCAGACCGCGCACCCCTTTCGTGGACCCGAACACTCCCGCCGACGGACGGATCTCCGGCAGCACCGGGCGGGGGACGCCAAACAGCGCAAGCAGCTCGTCGTCCCAGGCGCGCCGGTCGAGATCCATCAGCAGCGTGCGCGAGGCGTTGGTGACGTCGGTCGCGTGCACGGCGCCGCCGGTGAGCTTCCAGAGGAGCGCGGAGTCGATGGTGCCGAAGCAGAGATCGCCGTTCTCGGCCCTCGCCTGCGCGCCCTTCACGTGCTCGAGGAGCCAGTTCAGCTTCGTCCCGCTGAAGTACGCGTCGAGCACCAGGCCGGTCTTCTCCCGGATCCACGGCTCCTTGCCCTGCGCCTTGAGCTGGTTGCAGAGATCGGCGGTCCGCCGGTCCTGCCAGACGATCGCGTTGTGGATGGGCCTCCCCGAATGGCGATCCCAGAGCAGCGTCGTCTCCCGCTGGTTGGTGATCCCGATCGCCTGCAGGTCGCCGGGCTTCGCCGCCGCCTGCCGGAGCGCGGTGCCGATCGCCTTCAGGGTCGCCGTCCAGATGTCGTCGAGGTCGTGCTCGACCCAGCCCGGCCTGGGAAAGATCTGCCGGAACTCGACGTTCGCCTTCGCCTTCACCGACAGCTTCTGGTCGAGGATCAGCGCGGTGCTGCCGGTCGTGCCTTGATCGATCGCGAGGACATACCTGCCCATCAGGAGACTCCCTGGAAGAACGTGACCACCGCGCGGCACACCTCCTGCGAATCGACGTCGAGCGGGAGGACGTGGCCGCTGCGGGGAAGGAACCGGAGCTCCAGCTTGGTCGAGGCGAGCCTGCGCGAGAGCTCGCGGGCGCCGGCGGGCGCGACCGTCCGATCGCGCTCGCCCTGGAGGAGGAGCGCAGGCGCGTGCACGCGCGGAGCGAGATTCGCGGCGTCCTCCGAAAGCGCGCGCAGCTCGCCGGCCCAGCGCAGGGGAATGGCGTCGTAGGATCCGTCCACCTTGCCGCGCTCGTCCGCCTCGGCGATGTCGCGGCCGCCTTTGGAGAGGATGAACGGCAGCGCGGGCAGGCGGCCGAGCACGTTGACGAAGATCCAGGTGCTGCCCTTGAACTCGATGGCGGGCGCGAGGAGAGCGATGGCCGACAACTCCGGCAGCCCTTCGCCGATCCACGAGCGCGCCGCGAGGTGGATGGCGAGCAGCGCCCCCGCGGACAACCCGCAGAGGAAGATGCGGCGGGCGCCCTGCAGGGAGAGCAGCGCGGTCTCGGCCGCCCGGAGGAGATCGCCGCGCGTGGTGACGTACAGGTCTTCCGGCGTCGTGCCGTGTCCCGGAAGGAGCGGGCCCACGGCGCGCAATCCGGCGGCGGCCAGCGCCTCGCCTACCGGCCGGACCTCCGCCGGCGACCCGGTCAGGCCGTGCAGCAGCAGGCACGCGTCGGGTCCAGTGCCCAGCGCGAACGGGTCCGCGGGTCCGGTCATCGGTCGCGCGAGTAGCAGCTTCGCCGGGGCGCCGCAATCGGCTTGCGTGCCCCAGGCCCAAGTGGGAGAAGGCGCGCATGGCCGCAGACACTCCCGCCGCACCGTCGCAGGTGCAGATCCAGCTGCAGATCGACGAGCAGACCGCCCAGGGCATGTACGTGAACATGGCGATGCTCAACCACAACGAGACGGAGTTCGTGATCGACTTCATCTACGTGCAGCCGCAGGCGCCCAAGGCGGTGGTCAGGGCGCGGGTGATCAACAGCCCCAAGCACATGAAGCGGCTCTTGCACGCGCTGCAGGACAACGTCGCCAAGTACGAGGCGCAGTTCGGGAAGATCGACGTCTCGGGAGCGCTGCCGCCGACGCTGGGGATGCCGCACTGATCTCGCGCGCGGGAGCCGCGCGAAGCCGAGCTGCCCGGAAATCGGCGTCCCAATCTGCGACGGTTCCCCTGTCGCGCAGAGGGAGCGCCCTTTGGCATGCGGCCTGCTCTCTCCTCGTGCAGTGCAATTCGAGAGCGCAGGAGGGGACATGGAAAATCAGCAGCAGTCGGCGGGCAACGGGAAGAGCCGGCCGTGGGCCGCCTACAACATCGTGGAGCGGAACGGGAGGCGGTTCTGGAACCGGGTCGGGAGCGCGTTCCAGAACCGCGACGGGTCGATGAACATCTTCCTCGACTCGCTCCCGCTCGGCGGGAAGATCCAGATCCGCGTGGACGACCGCGAGCGCGAGCCTCGCAAGGATCGCGACAGCCCCGGCGAGGAGACGGTCGAGAACCTGGACGCGCCGCCCGCGGCGGAGGCATAGCGGGCGATGCACCCGGTGCTGCTGGCGGCGCTGCTCTGCGTCGCGACGAATCCGGCCTTGCCGAAGCCGGATGAGGTGAACACGGCTGCGGCGAAGCCGAAAAGGAAGTCGAACAAGCCGGCGATGACCGGCGTGCTGAACCTCAATCGCGCCACGGAAGCGGAGCTCCGGCTGCTCCCGGGCATCGGCAAACGGCGGGCGGAGCTGATCGTCGAGCGGCGGACGAAGAAGCCGTTCGCGAGCGTGGACGAGGTGGGCCGGATCAAGGGACTGCGGGCGCTGGTCCAGCGACTGCGATCGCGGCTCAGCGTCCAGGGGGATACGACCCTGCGGCCTTTGCGGCCTTGACCAGGCATCGGGCAGGGAGTATTCGGCGCACCAACTAGAAGTCCGCCGCCGTGGCGCCCCCGGAAGGGGGCCTCGAGGGAAGCCGGTCCGATTCCGGCGCGGTCCCGCCACTGTAGCCGGGCAGCCAGTCCCACGAAGCCACTCGCCGATGCAGGCGGGGAAGGCGGGACGGCGCGCAGCGCGAGGGCGCTGCAGACCCGGGAGCCAGGAGACCTGCCTGGCGGCGCCACATGCGCTTTCACCTCTTCGAGAGAAAGAGGGGGAACCCGTGCCGCCGCTCCGCGCCCCGTGGCGCTACCTCCTGCCGTTCGCCCTCCTCGCGGGGACGATCGCGCGTGCGCAGGAGCCAGGGGAGACCATCGAGGTCGAAGGCGAGCGGCCGAAGGGCTCGCCGCGAGCGCCGGCGGCCGCGGGGACGGTCATCGACACCGCGCAGTTCGGCGGCGAGGTCCGATCCGTCGCGGAGATGCTGCTGGCCTCGCCCGGCGTCTCGGTTCACGCGCTGGGCGGTCCGGGGCAGGCGACGACGCTCTCGTTGCGCGGCGCGAGCGCGGACCAGTCCGTCGTCCTGCTCGACGGCATCCCGCTGCAGGGTCCCGGCGGCGGCGCCGTCGATCTCTCGACGCTTCCGGCGACCTTGCTCGACCGGATGGTCATCAGCCGGGGCGTCCTCGGCGCGCAGTTCGGCGCGGGCGCGCTCGGCGGCGCGGTGGAGCTCCTCCCGCGGACGGGGCGGCAGACGTGGAGCGGGGGAGCGGAGCTGTCGGGGGGCTCGTTCGGGACGGGGCGCCTGGCGCTCGACGCAGCCATGCCGGCCGGCAACGGGACGGCGGTGGTCGCGCTCCAGGGCGACCGCACCGACGGCACGTTCGAGTATGCCCGCCAGCTCACTCCGGAGATCCCGGGCTCGCCGAGCTACGGGTTCACCCGGGAGAACGCGGACTCGACGCGCGGGTCGGGGCTGCTCCGCATTTCCCAGGATCTCGGCGGCGACCTCGGGGTCGACCTGCTCCTGCAGGGATCCGGAGGGCTGCGCGGCCTGCCCGGGCCGTCCTCGGCGCCGACCCCGCGCTCCCGGGAGCTGGACGAGAGCGGCGTCGGAGGCGTGCGCCTGCGCGGCGGCGCGGGCGACGTCGGCTGGTCCGTCCGCGCTTCCGGACGGCTCGATCGCGTCGAGCTGCGCGGCGTCCGGTCCTTCGGCGACTGCGACGACGGTGCTCCCGACTGCCCGCGGGACGACCAGCGCTCCTCGAACGTCGGCGCCGAGGGCGAGCTGGCGATCGCCCTGGGAGAAGCGAACGCGCTCCAGCTTCGCCTCGCCGGCGGCGCCGACCGCATCCACGGCAGCGGCACCGGTGCGCACCAGCGAGGCGTGCTCTCGGCCTCCATCCGCGACGATGCCGCGCTGCCCGCGAATTTCTCCCTCCATCCGGCGCTGCGGTTCGACAGCATCGGCGCCGACGCGGGCCTCAGTCCCGCCCTGACCGCAGCCTGGAAGCCGGCCGCGAAGCATCCCCTCACGTTGCGCGCCGGCTGGGGACTCTCCTTCCGCGCGCCGACCTTCAGCGAGCTCTACCTGGAGCGCGGCGGCATCGCCGCCAACCCCGATCTCCGGCCCGAGCACGCCTGGTCGGTGGACGCGGGCGCAGAGTGGCGCACGGGCCTCTTGACCCTCTCCGCGAGCGCGTTCTGGTCGAGCTACCGCGAGCTGATCCTCTATCAGCTCTTTCCGCCCGCCCAGGTGAAGCCCTTCAACGTCGGCGAAGCGCGCATCGCCGGCCTCGAGCTCCAGGCCGTCGTCCCGCTTCCGGCGCGGTTCCTCGCCTCGCTCTCGTACAGCTTCCTCGACGCGGTGAACCGGCTCGACGGGCACAAGCTCGCCTACCGGCCCCCGCACCGGCTCTTCGCGCGCCTCGCCCGGCAGGGCGAACGCGTCGAGGGTTACGGCGAGGTGAGCTTCACCTCCGCCCTCCCGCGCAACGCCTTCGATACCGCCTTCGTCGGCAGCCAGGTCCTGCTCAATGCCGGCGCCGGCGTTCGCGCGGCGGGACCGGTGTGGATCGACGTGGAAGCGAAGAACCTCCTCGACGACCGCACCTATGAAGACCTGTTCCAGTACCCCCTTCCCGGGCTCTCGATCGCCGTGATCGCGCGCGCCCGGCTCTGATCTCGAACAAGGAGAGCCCGATGAAAAAGCTCGCGCTGCTCACGCTCGTCGCCGCCTGCGGCGGGAAGTACCAGGCCCCGCCGCCCGTCTCCAGCATCGCCCTTCCCGACGGCAGCCAGCTGAAGCCGTACGATCCGTCGAAGCCCGGCAAGGCGCGGCCGCAAGGCCTCGAGCAGGCGGCCGGGCGCGTCTACGTCACGCTCTCGAACCAGCGCGACACCGACAGCTTTCCCGTCAACGCCGGCCCCGGCTTCCTCGCCGCGTTCGTCGCCAGCACGGGAGCCATCACCCTCGTCGACCTCGGCGGCGCCGACGGCCAGCAATGCCAGAACCCGGGCTTCGTCCGCGCCTCCGCCGACGGCCGTCTCTACACGCCGTGCTCCGGGGACTTCAGCGGCACCGACACGGCCCGCGCCATCGTCGAGGTGGACCCGGTCGCCAACGCCGTCACCCGCCGCGCGGCGATCCCGGCCGGCCGCGTCCCGAATGGCGTCGCGATCACCGCCAACAAGATCTGGACCGGCGACGCATTCAGCACCACGGTGTTCAGCATCGACAAGAGCAGCTTCAGCGCCGACGCCAGCGATCCCGTCCCGGTGGACTGCGCGAAGAGCGTCTTCTCGTACGTCGCCGACGTGATGGCGATCCGCGGCGGCCTCTACGCGCTCTGCGGGTCCGACATCAGCGGAGAGCTCTACCAGCTCAACCCGGACACCGGCGCCGTCCTCGCGCACGTGACCGTCGGACCCAATCCGACCGAGCTCGCCGGCCTCGACGACGGCCGCATCGCCGTGGTCAACGCCGGCGACAACACCCTCTCGCTCGTCACCAGCTCTTCCGCCGGGCTGACGGCGCAGAAAGCGCTCACCTTCTCCAGCGAGACCGCCGCGCTCCAGGACGTCCGCGCCTTCGGTCACATCCTCTTCACCGCGGCCTCCGGGAGCAACACCGCGCAGCGCATCGACCTCGACGCACCGGGAGGTCCGAAAGTGATCGGCGAGGCCAACTTCGGTCCCGGGTCCGGCCCCTACAACATCCTCCCGCTCGATGATACGCAGGCGATCGTCTCGAACCGGGGGACGAACACCATCGCCGCCGCAAACTGGGTGACCGTGAAGTGATCCTCCTCCTCGGCCTGCTCCTCGCCGCCGGTCCGCGGCAGCACCTCGGCCCGACGCCACCGCCCGAAGTGCGGCGGGTGGCGACGCTCGCCCCGGCGCTGTCCGACGTCGTGCTCGCGCTCGGGGCGCAGGACCGGCTGGTCGGGGTGACCCGCTTCGACGACGATCCGCGCACCCGCGCGCTCCCCCGCATCGGCGGGTACAACGACCCGCAGCCGGAGGCGGTGCTGGCGTTGAAGCCGGACCTGGTCCTCGCCGAACCGGCGCCGGCGAATCGCGGGCCGGTGGAGACGCTCGCGCGCCTGGGGATCCCGGTGGAGACGTTTCCGCTCTCCACCATCGCCGACATCGAGGACGCCATCTCCGGCATCGCCGCCCTGCTCGGGCTGCCGGAACGCGGGCGCGAGCTGCGGCAGACGCTCGAGCGCGCGCGCGAGGATGCCCGGGCGCGAATGAAGGGACGCGCGCGGGTCCGCGCGCTGCTCGTCTTCGGGCTCGATCCGCTGGTGGTGGCGGGCCCGAACGGGTTCGCCGGAGAGCTCCTGGAAGATGCCGGCGGGGAGAATGCCGCCGGCGTGAACGCGCTCCCCTTCTTTCGCCTGAGCGCGGAGGCGGCGGTCCGCGCCGCTCCGGAGGTGATCGTCCTTTGCGGGATCCCCGCGCCGCCGGGACGGCTGCCCATCCCCGGGTTGGAGAAGGCCCGGGTCGCGACGCTCCGCTCGACTGCCCTGCTGCACCCGGGTCCGCGGCTGCCGGAGGCGCTCTCCGATCTCTCCGCGGCGCTCGGCCGATGAGGCGCTCCGCCGCAGCGCGCGCGGCCTTCGCGGTCACCATCCTCGCGCCATTGGTGGTGGTCGCGGCCGCGGTCGGTCTCGCGACGGGCGCCGGCGAGCTTTCGATTCGCGCCGCGCTGCAGGGCCGCGAGCCCGATGCGACGGTGCTCTTCCGCCTCCGCGTCCCGCGCGTGCTCCTCGCCGCGGAGGTGGGCGCCGCCCTCTCGGTCGCGGGCGTCGCGCTCCAGGCGCTGCTGCGCAACCCGCTCGCCGATCCCTTCGTCTTCGGACTCTCCGGCGGCGCCGCGATCGGGATCGCCGTGGTGACCGTCGCCTCCGGCAGCGCCATCGGCGCCGTGGCCACCTCCGCCGCCTCCTTTCTCGGCGTGCTCCCCGCGCAGCTCGCCGCGGTGGCCGGCGCGATGGCCGCGGCCCTCCTCGTGTTCACGCTCGGGCGCGCCCGCGGACAGCTCGAGCCCGCCCGCGCGCTGCTGGTCGGCATCGTCTTCAACTCTTTCGCCTCCGCCCTGGTGCTGTCGGTCGAGGCGGTCCTGCGGCCGGACCAGATGCAGGCCGTCTCGCTCTGGCTCGCCGGCACCCTCGGCTACGAACCGATGTCGCTGCTCGCCGGCGCCGGCATCGCCCTGGTCGTCCCCGCGCTGGTGCTGGTCGCGCTCGCGGGCCGTCTGAACCTGCTCGCGCTCGGCGACGAGGGTGCCGCCGCGCTGGGGGTGGACGTCGCGCGCACCCGGCTGTTCGCCTTCTTCGCCGCCAGCGCCGCGGTCGGCATCGCCGTCGCCTTCACCGGCCTGGTCGGGTTCGTCGGACTGATCGTGCCCCACGCGGTGCGCCTCGTCACCGGACCGGATCACCGCGTGGTGCTGCCCGCCTCCGCCCTCGGAGGCGCCGCCTTCCTCATCCTCGCGGATGCCTTGGCGCGCGTCCTCTTCCGCGGCCTCGGAGCGGAGCCGCCGGTCGGCGCGGTCACCGCCATCGTCGGGGCGCCGCTGTTCGTGCTCCTGATGCGGAGCCGCGCATGATCCTGCTGGAAGCGCGCGGCCTGCGTTACCGGCACGCCGGAGCCTCGCGCGATGCGCTCGCCGGCGCTTCCCTCTCCGTCGCGGCAGGCGAGGTGGTCGCCGCCATCGGCCCCAACGCCGCCGGGAAGAGCACGCTCGCGCGCCTCTGCTGCGGCCTGCTCTCCGCCCAGGAGGGCGCGATCTCGCTCTCCGGAACGCCCTTGACCCAGCTCACGCGGCGCGAGCGCGCGCGCCGGGTGGCGTTCCTTCCGCAGAATCCGCCGCACGACCTCTCGTTCACCGCGCGCGAGGTGGCGCTGATGGGGCGCGCGCCGCATCTCGGCCTCTGGTCCCTGGAGGGCCCGCACGATCTGGAGAGCGCGCGCGCCGCGCTGGAACAGTTCGACGCCCTCGACCTCGCCGATCGGCCGGTGTCACAGCTTTCCGGGGGCGAGCGGCAGCGGGTCTTCCTCGCCCGCGCCTTCGCGCAGGAAGCGGCGCTCCTGATCCTCGACGAGCCGACGGCGGCGCTGGATCTCGCCCACCAGGTCCTCCTGGTGAATGCGCTCCGCCGCAAGTCCCGCGACGGAGGAGGCGCGCTGCTCGTCCTGCACGATCTCGCGCTGGCCGGCGCGGCCTGCGATCGCCTGGTGCTCCTCGATCGCGGCCAGGTGATCGCCGAAGGCTCGCCGGCCGAGGTCCTGCGTCCCGAAGTCCTCTCGCCCGTCTACGGCACGCCCGTCGACGTAGTGCCCAATCCCGGCACCGGCCAGCCGCTCGTCGCCCCGCGCATCGCACGCTGAGATCGGGGACACGCACCGATTTCACTCGAGGAAGATGGTCAGCCCGCCCTCGAAGAACTGGTCATACGGACCCTCCACCCGGCGCCGCCAGACCACCTGCAATCCGCCCTTCTCGCTGAGCAGGCCGATGCCCGCCGACATCCACCACTGATGCGCGGTCGTGTCCCAGGTGCCGCCTCCGCGCAGCGCCAGCGACTCTCCCAAGAGGATCTCCACGCCTCCGGACAGCTTGCTCTTCACGTTGCTCGTGTCCGAGAGATCGGCGCGATAGTCGAACGCCAGGTGCCAGTCGGTGTCGGTGCCCCAGGCGACCCCCGCCGTCGCCGTCAGCGGGAACAGCGGAATCTTGTCGGTGGAGATGTTCTGCAGCACCGTCGCCCAGGAGAAGTTCCCCCGCCGGGAGAGCAACCCGACGTCCTGGGCGAACTTCTGCACCAGCCCATCCGGCGTGTGGAAGCGGAGGTACTTCGTCTCGCCGCCGAGGAAGATCCCCTGCCCGACGGGGCCGGAGTACCCGAGCCCGACGCTCCAGCCCTCGCCCCGCCCGGAGGGCTGTCCGCTCGCCCAGCGCGAGAAGAGCAGGCCGCTGGCGACCGGGGCAGAGGCGGAGTCCACCAGGCTCGCGAGCACCGCCTGCGCGGGGTAGCGGGAGTCGTACAGACCGTCGAGCTCCAGATGGTACCTGCGGGTCTGCGACAGGCCGGCAGGGTTCACGGTGAGCGCGTCGTTGCCGGTGGCGATCGCCGCGTGCGCGCCGCCCATCGCCGTCGAGCGCGGCAGGTCCACGTTGCCGGGCCAGGGCGCGCCGGGGTCCTGGACCCGGTTGTCGGCGAGCGCCGCAGCGGCGCAGAGGGACAAGGCAAGTGCCAGGCGCATGCACCCGACACTATATGCGGCTGGCCTGCGTCAGACCCCTTTGCTACCTTGCCCGCGCCATGAAGCATCCCTTGCGCAAGGTCGTCATCCCCGCCGCCGGCCTCGGTACGCGCTTCCTCCCCGCCACCAAGGCGGTGCCCAAGGAGATGCTGCCCATCGTCGACACCCCCACCGTGCAGCTGATCGTCGAGGAGGCGGTGAGAGCCGGCGCCGACCAGATCGTGCTGGTGAACGGGCGCGGCAAGTCCGCCATCGAGGACCATTTCGACCGCAGCTACGAGCTGGAAGACACGCTCGCGCGCAAGGACAAGCAGGAGCTGTTCAAGCAGATCCGCCGCATCAGCGACATGGTGCGCCTGATCAGCGTCCGCCAGAAGGAGCCCCTGGGTCTCGGCCACGCGGTGCTGGCGGCCAGGCCGGCCGTGGGAGACGACTGGTTCGGCGTGCTGCTCGGCGACGACCTGATCGATTCGGAGGAGCCGGCCATCGGGCAGCTGGCGCGCATCTCCCGAAAGACCGGAAAGGCGACGGTGGCGCTGATGCCGGTGCCCGACGACCAGACGCAGATGTACGGAGTCGCCGCCGGGACTCCGGACCCGGACGGCAACCTGCTCATCGACCGCATGGTGGAAAAGCCGCCGCGCGGGACGGCGCCGTCGAATCTGGCAGTGATCGGCCGGTACCTGCTGCCTCCGGACGTGTTCGGCATCCTCGAGCAGGTGAAGCCCGGCGCGGGCGGCGAGATCCAGCTGACCGACGGGCTCGCGGTGCTGGCGCAGCAGGGGCGCCTGGTCGGGGTGCGCTTCAAGGGGGAGCGGCACGACGCCGGCGACCGCCTCGGGTACCTGCAGGCGAACATCGCGTACGCGCTCAAGCGCAAGGACCTGCGCGAAGGGCTGCTCGCGTACCTGCGCGGGGTGGTGCAGTGATGCGCGTCCTCCTCGCGCTGCTGCTCGCGTACGTTCCTTCCTCGGGTTCGCTGCTGAAGCACGCCGCCGCGCGGGCGCGGCAGCTGCGCACGCGCGAGGTCACTCTCTCCGGCACCCTCACCGTGAGCAACGAGCCGCAGCGCAACGCTCAGCTCGTGCTCCGGTTCCCGCTGAATTGCCGCCTCGAGGGCGATGGCGGACTTTCCCTCTCCGTGAAGGGGACCGCGCAGAATCCGCAGGGCGTCGCGGAAGGGACCTCCGGTCCGGCGCTCCGGCTCTTGCAGCTCGCCTGTCCCTTCCTCGCGTACCGCGGCGTCCCTTTCGCCGACGCTCCGCAGACGCTGCGGCTGGCTGCGCTGGCAGCGGGGGCGGACGTCAGCGCAGGCGCCGGGTTGGCCCGGTTCGACGACCGGGTCACGTACGTGCTCGGAGCTGGCGGCCGCGATACCGCCGCTCCGCAGCTCTGGCTCTACAAGGACAGCTACGCGCCGGCGCGGCTGATCGCGCAGGGCGGAGCGGATCTCCGGCTGCTCGAGTACGGCAATCCCGCCGCCGCGGACTGGTTCCCCCGCGCCATCGAGCTCTGGAACGCAGGCCAGCTCGCCGCGCGGTTCGAGGTCCTCGAGTCGAAGGGCGTCCGCGGCACGCCCGCGCAGGAAGAAGAAGACGATTCCGACGAGTGAGCTGTATGCCGTTGCGCTGAACGTTCCCGCGGCCGACGGCGTCTTCACCTACCGGATCGCTCCGGAGCTGGGCGCTCCCGAGCCCGGCCGGCGCGTCGTGGTCCCGCTGGGGCGGAGACGGGAGACCGGGATCGTCCTCGGTCCCGGCGAGCCGCAACCCGAGGTGCGCGACGCGATCCGCGTCCTCGACGAGGCGCCCCTCCTCACCGCCGAGATCGTCGCGCTCGCGCGCTGGGCGGCGGCGCATTACCTCGCTCCGCTCGGGCCGGCGCTGAAGGCTGCGCTCCCTCCCGGGCTGGACGTCCGCGATGCGCTCGTGCCGCGCCTCACCGACGCCGGGCGCGCGGTCCTCCAGGCGGGGCAGCTCGATCTTCCCGGACAGGAGGAAGCCGTCCGTCGCGCTCTCCGGAAGGTCGAATCGGGGGGAAAGCTCGCGCGCGCCCAGATCGCGGCGCTCTCGCGGCGCGGGCTGATCGCCGAGGTGCGGGAAGAAGCGCGTCCGCGCGTCGCCCGGCAGCTGGTGGAGATGGCGGAGGCGGCGGCGGGAGCCTCGACGGATGGTTTGCGCCGCGCCCCGCGGCAGGCCGAGGTGCTCGCCTGGCTCCTCGCGCGCGAGGGGCCGGTTCCGGTCGAGGAGGTCGTCGCTGCCTTTCCCCGGGCGCGATCGCACCTGAAGGCTCTCGGCGACCGCGGCCTGGCCAGGCTCGAACGCGTCCCCGCAGGCGCGGCGAAGATCGCCGAGGCGCCCTGGGGAGATCAGCGGCACGATCCCACTCCCGCGCAAGCGGAGGCGCTGCGCGAGATCGTCGCCGCCGTCGACACCCGCGCGTTCACTCCCTTCCTCCTCCACGGCGTCACCGGCAGCGGGAAGACCTGGGTGTACCTGGAGGCCATCGCGCATGCGCGCGCCGCGGGGCTCGGTGCGCTCGCGCTCGTACCCGAGATCGCGCTCACCCCGCAGCTCGCCGGCCGCTTTCGCGCGCGGTTCGGGGAAGACGTCGCCGTCCTCCATTCCGGGCTCTCCGATCCGGAGCGGGTCGCGGAGTGGCAACGCGTCCGCGATGGCCGCGCGGGGATCGTGGTGGGCGCGCGCAGCGCGATCTGGGCGCCCGTCGCCCGGCTCGGGATCGTCGTCGTGGACGAGGAGCACGAGCCTTCCTACAAGCAGGAGGAGCGGCTTCGCTATCACGCCCGCGACCTGGCGCTGGTGCGGGCGCAAAAGGCGGGCGCAGTCGCGGTGCTCGGCAGCGCGACGCCGTCGCTGGAGAGCCTGCGGCGCGCGCAGGAAGGCAAGCTTCGCCTGCTCCGCCTCCCGGAGCGGGTGGAAGCCCGCCCGCTCCCCGCCATCCGGATCGTCAAGCGGCGGGTCTCCGACGAGCTGCTCACGCCCGAGCTCGCGGCGGCGCTCCGGGAGACGCTGGACCGCGGCGAGCAGGCGATCCTCTTCCTCAACCGGCGCGGCCATACGCGCACGCTGCTCTGCGCCTCGTGCGGCGCGGCTGTCGGGTGTCCGAACTGTTCCGTCGCCCTCGTGGTGCACCGCGCGGGGAGCGAGCGGCTGCGCTGCCATCTCTGCGGCCACGACGAGCCGGTCCGCCGCAGCTGTGCCGCTTGCGCCGCCACGAACCTGATCGCGTTCGGCGGCGGCACCGAGAAAGTCGAGGAACAGCTCGAGGCGCTCCTGCCCTCGGCGCGCTTGGCGCGGCTCGATCGCGATGCCGCCGGCGCGCCTGGACAAGCCGCCTCGGTGCTCGCCCGATTCGCGCGCCGGCAGGTCGACGTGCTGGTCGGTACGCAGATGGTCGCGAAAGGACATGATTTTCCGGGTGTGACGCTGGTCGGCGTGCTCGACGCCGACGGGCCGCTGCATCTCCCCGACTTCCGCGCGGCGGAGAGATGCGTGCAGCTGCTCACGCAGGTCGCGGGGCGGGCGGGACGCGGCCTCTCCCGGGGCGAGGTCGTGGTGCAGGCGTTCAAGCCCGACGCGGTGTCGCTGGATTACGACGCGTTCGCCGCCGCCGAGCTGCAGCGGCGCGAAGCGCTGCAGTTCCCGCCGTTCACGCGCCTCGCGGCGGTCCGACTGAGCGGCAACTCCGAGCCTCGGGTCCGGGGCGCGGCCGAGCGCGCCGCGGCGGCGGCGCGGCGGTTCGCTTCGGCGGGTACGCAGGTGGAGGTGCTCGGCCCCGCCCCGGCGCCCATCGCCAAAGTGCGCGGCAAGTACCGATGGCAGCTCCTGCTTCGCGCGCCGGAACACCCCGCCCTGCACCGCGTCGCGCGGGCGCTGCAGGCTTCGATCGCGGTCAGCGGCGTGCAGCTGGCCGTGGACGTCGACCCCGTGGCCCTGCTCTGAATCGGATGGCGCGGTGCGGAATCCCATTCTGGCGGCGACCGCCAGCTGTGAATATACTGCCGTATTCCGGCTTGGCTGCACCGTGGAGGAGCAAGGAAGCATGGCGCTGCGTGAGATCGTGATCTGGCCCGACCCCCGCCTGAAGCAGAAGGCCAAGCCCGTCGGCGAGGTCGACGCGAAGATCCGGCGGCTCTGCGACGATCTGGCGGAGACGATGTACGACGCCAACGGCGTCGGGCTCGCGGCGCCCCAGGTCGGCGTGCACCTGAACGTGATCGCGATGGACGTCGAGCAGCGGCCGGCGGCGGAAGGCGAGGAAGCGAAACCGAAGGGCGCGGGGCTGTTCTGGCTGATCGATCCCGTCCTGAAGGTCGCGGAAGGCGAGTTCACCTACACCGAGGGGTGCCTCTCCATCCCGGACGAGTACGAGGAAGTCACCCGATTCGGCCACATCGTCGTCGAGTACACCGATCGCGACGGGAAGCGGAAGACGAAGGAAGCGACCAACACCCTTCTCTCGGTCTGCGTCCAGCACGAGATGGATCACCTGCACGGCAAGCTGTTCGTCGATCACCTGAGCGCGCTCAAGCGCGAGCTGATCCGGCGGCGGATGAAGAAGCTGAAGACGCAGCGCGAGGCGGAGCGGAAGGGCGAAGCCACCGCGCTCTGAGCGCCGCGGCGGCCTGCGCAGGGTCGGTCGCATTCGCGCAGGGTCCGCGGTGCTCGTCACCTGCCCCAGAGCTGATCAAACCTTTCGTTTCGAGCTCGCACGCGGGCCCGGATCCGTGAGCCCGTTCCGGAACGAGTAGCCCTTTCGCGCCGGGCGGGGCCGGGCTGCTGCTCGATTTTCTTCTCGCGGTGCGCTGGTTGTTGTAGGCGCTGGAAGGCGCCTGAATCCCGGGAACCCGGCCGGCGTCCGATGACTCTGAAAGGGGCGTCATGTTCGCACTCGTCGCGATCCTCCTCTCCGCTGCGCCGGCCGGGCAACTCCTCGATCTTCGGCAAGGAACGCTGACCTACACGGTCGTGCACAAGCTGCACGAGGTCCACGGCACCTCGCACCAGATGGAGGGCCGCGCGCTGGCGCAGCCGGACGGCACCGTCCGGGTGCAGGTCCGGGCGAAGCTGGCCACCTTCGACAGCGGCAACTCGAACCGCGACGAGCACATGCGGGAGGCGACGCACGAGGCGGTGCACCCATTCGCCGAAGTAAAGGGTACGATGTCCGGCGTGACCCTGCCGTTGGCCGGCTCCCGCGAGGCGACGCTCCATGCGACGGTGGAGCTGAACGGCCAGAAGGAGCGGATGGACGTGCCGGTGAAGCTCGAGCCGGCGGGCGCGGGCGTCCACGCCACGTTTTCGTTCCCCATCAGCCTCGATCGCTTCAAGGTCGAGCGCCCGGAGCTGCTGCTGATCAAGGTGGACGATCGCGCCACCATCTCCGGGGATCTCCGGTTCGAGGCAGCGAAATGATCGCGTTCACCGCGGCGCTCGTGCTCACGCTGGACACGGCGTCGACGGCGTTGGCGATGCCGCAGACGGTGGCATCGCCCTGGCTGCGGCGCGCGCCTACGCTCTTGATGGCGCAGAACGAACCGGCGGAGCCGGCGCAGCCAGCTCCGGCTCCGGGCGATGTCGACCTCCTCCCCACCCCCGCGGCGCCCAACCCGGCGCAGGCCGCCCGCCAGGAGCAGCTCGAGCACGAGCTGCAGACCCGCCGCAAGATGCTCCAGCTGCACCAGCTCGGCGGGATGCTCACGCTCGCCAGCCTGGGCGCGACGGTGATCTTCGGCGAGCTGAACTACCTCGACAAGTACGGAGGCGGCGGAGACACCGGCCGCTGGTACGAATGGCATCGCTGGACGGCGTTCACCGCCGCGGCGATCTTCGCCGGCACCGGCGCGCTGGCGATCTTTGCTCCCAGCCCGCTGCCGAAGCCGAAGCGGCTGGACACGGTGATGCTCCACCGCATCGCCATGGGAGTGGCGACCGTCGGGATGGTGACGCAGATCGTCCTCGGGTTCGTCACGGCGAGCAAAGGCGGCTCGATTTCCCAGCGGGACTTCGCGCTGGCGCACGAGATCGTGGGATTCACCACCTTCGGGGCGACCGCCGTCGGATTCGGAGTGCTCACGTTCTAGGCGTCCGGCGCGAGTCGGCTTGTGGCTTCACGCGGTGGATGCAAGAACAGCGCATGTCCAGGGCGCGAACAGCCTGTCTTGCCCGGCTCCGTGAGATGGACGCGGCGCTTGCGCGGATGGAGCGCGAGCTGCCCGATGACGTCCGCAGCTTCGGAGCCGAGGCGCGCCGGAAGGTGGCGGCGTTCTGCGCGCAGCTCGCCGCGGGCGAAGAGGACCTGGGACCGCTCGAAGCGGGCCTTCGTGAGATCTCCGGGATGATGGACGTGCTCACCGCGCGCCTGCTGCTGGCCCCCTGGGACGGACGGCCCCGGACGGGCCCGAAGAGCTGAGCGGGCGGTGGAGGACCCGAACCGCGCGCAGTACCGGACCGACCGTCTCTCCGCCCACAGGCGTTTCGACGAAGTGGAGTGCACCGTCTCGCACCTGTTGCGTTTCCCTCACCCCGCGCTCGGAGGCCGGCGGTACGGCGAGGCGCTCCTGCAAGGGATCGCGGCGCGGGGGATCGGGCCCGGTCGCTGCGGCGTGGTGGAGATCGGCGGCGGCGCAGGGCACGTCGCCGAGGCGGCGTGGCGGGGAGACGCCGGCCCTTTCACCCGGGCGCGGTGGACCGCGCTCGACCTCTCGCCGGCATTGATCGCGGCGCAGCGCGGGCGAGCGTTCGCCGCGGCGCAGCCCGGCGGACCCCATCTTCGCTGGAGCGCGGTGCGCGCCGATGCGCTCGAGCTGCCCTTCCCTTCCGGCTCGCTCGATGGCCTCGTGCTCGCGAACGAAGTGATCGCCGACCTGCCGGTTGCAAACGGGACGAATGCCGGCGCCCTCCGCCTGGTGGCGGAGCTTGGCCGGGCGCTGGGGCCTGGCGGGGCCGCAGTCCTCATCGAGTTCGGCGGCGACTTCGACGCCGGTCCGGTCCGGCTCTTCGGCGGCTTCGGGCAAGGCGAGCATGTCGAGTGGTCGATCGACTTCCGCAAGCTTCGCGCCGCGGCCGGGGAGTGCGGGCTGATCGCCGAGGAGCTTCCCCTGCACGCGTTGATCGGCGCGGACCTCACGGTGCGCTGCGCCAGCTACACCGACCTGTGGCGTTTGCGCCGCCTCACCGCCTGCGAGGTGTTCGCCGCTCCGGAAGCCGAGGTCCGCCGCCGTTTTCCCCTGCTCTCGCGCATCCTCGCGCTGGAATTGCCTCCGCTCGGGTCGCCGCGGTGGCCCGATGCGAGCGCGCCGGCAGGGTTCGCGCAGCTCTTCCGCGCCCTGATCCTCCGCAAGGGCGCGCGCTGATCCGGCGCGCCGCACCCACCTTCGCGCACGCCCACCGCGTGGCCGGACGGGCCGTTTCTTCGCTCGCTGAGAAGGGCTTCGATACGCTCGAAGCACCTCTTCCGAACGGA
>DASREU010000341.1:0-7786 GCA_035651935.1 Myxococcales bacterium
CGAGGGCACTTCCTCCCAGGAGAGCGGCGTCGAGACCCGCGCGTCAGGGGTGGGGCGCACCGAGTACGCGGAGGCGACGGTGCGATCCTTCGCGTTCTGGTTGTAGTCGAGGAACACGCCGTGGCGCTCCTCCTTCCACCACTTGCTGGTGGCAAGCTGCGGGGCGCGCCGCTCCACCTCGCGCGCCAGCGCGAGCGCGGCCATGCGAACCTCCGGAAAGGTCCAGCGGCGCTCGATCCGGACGTTGACGTGGATGCCGCGGGAGCCGGAGGTCTTCGGCCACCCGTCGAGCCCGTGCTCCCGGAGCACTTCGCGCGCGATCAGCGCCACCTCGCGCACCTGCGACCAGGGCACGTCCGGAACCGGATCGAGGTCCACCCGCAGCTCGTCGGGGTGGTCGAGGTCGTCGGCGCGCACCGGGTGCGGGTGCAGGTCGATGCAGCCGAGGTTGACGATCCAGGCGAGCTGCGCGGCATCGCGGAGCACCACTTCCCGGGCCGTGCGGCCCGAAGGAAACCTGAGCTCCACCACCTCGACCCACGGGGGCCGCGCCTCCGGGGCGCGCTTCTGGAAGAAGAACTCTCCCTCCGCGCCGTTCACGTAGCGCTTGAGCGCCATCGGCCGTCCGCCGGCGCCGCGCAGAGCTCCTTCCGCGACCGCGAGGTAATACCGGACCAGGTCGAGCTTCGTGTACCCGCGCTGCGGGAAGAAGACCTTCTCGGGATTGGAGATCGCGATCTCGCGGCCTTCGATCTGGAGCAGCTCTTTCAGCGGCGGCACGGGCCACAATAAGCCTCGCCGCGCAGGCGGTACAGGCCTGACGGATGAGCTGTTTCAGTCCAGGGAGTCTCCCGACAGCCGGCGCGACCCCGCGCCGAGCTAGTCCCCCGGCAGCGCGCGAACCTCGCGGCGCTGCGGGACAGCCGGCGCGACCCCGCGCCGAGCTAGTGCCAGTAGATCACCCGCGAGGGGCCGAACGTCTTCGTCTCCTGGATGGAAGCGTCGGCCGGCCGCTCGCGGTGCGTCTGCGCTCCGGCACAACTGCACAGAAGAGCGGCCGCCAGCCCGATCCACAGTTTCATGCTCGCTACTCTACCCGCGACTCTTCTTGAAAGCGCGGCGATGCCGTTCTAGGTTCGCCGGACCCAAAGGAGAGACAAGCATGGAAACGACGTCGCGCGTCCGAGAGATCCTCAGCTGGTACCCTTCGGACAACCCCGGCACGCTCACCAACATCTACCGCCTGCTGATGCACGGGCGCCTGGCCGGGACGGGCAAGCTGGTGATCCTGCCGGTCGATCAGGGCTTCGAGCACGGGCCCGCGCGCTCGTTTGCGCCGAATCCCCTCGGTTACGATCCCGAGTATCACGTCCAGCTCGCCATCGACGCCGGGTGCAACGCCTACGCGGCGCCGCTCGGATTCATCGAGGCGGTGGCTGGCAAGTACGCCGGGCAGATCCCGCTCATCCTCAAGCTCAACAACAGCGACACGCTGAGCAAGGGCCACTCCCCGGAGAGCGCGGTCACCGGATCGGTGAAGGATGCGGTGCGCCTCGGGTGCGTGGCGATCGGGTACACGATCTATCCGTCGTCCGCGGCGCGAAACCACCAGTACGAGAACCTGCGCGCGCTGGCGGAGGAGGCGAAGGAGCGCGGTCTGGCGGTGGTGACCTGGTCGTATCCGCGCGGCGAGGGGATCACGGACAAGAAGGGCGAGACGGCGGTGGACGTGGCCGGCTACGCGGCGCAGATCGCCTGCCAGCTCGGGTCGCACATCGTCAAGGTGAAGCCGCCGACCGAGTTCATCTACCAGCCGGAAGCGCAGAAGGTGTTCGAGAAGTACAACATCCCCTGGAAGACCCTGCCCGACCGCGTGCGACACGTGGTGCAGAGCTGCTTCAACGGCAAGCGCATCGTGATCTTCTCGGGCGGCGAGGCGAAGGGCACGCAGGACATCCTCACGGAGATCCGGGGGCTCCGCGACGGCGGCGCGTTCGGATCGATCATGGGGCGCAATTCGTTCCAGCGGCCGCGCGACGAGGCGATCCAGCTCCTGCGGCAGGTGATGGACATCTACCAGGGCAAGTAGTCGCCGCGCTGCTCATTCGAGAGGGGGCGGCCGCCCGCGCTCCAGCGACTACTGCGCCGGGGCGGCGGCAGTCTCCGGCTCCGGCGGTGGCCGCACCGCCGCCCACTGCTCCGCCGTCGGCTTGAGCACCGCATTCAGCGCCTGACCGACGCCGCCGATCATCTCGTCGGTGCACGGCTCCGCGGCGCAGTCCAGCTTCGCGGTCGGGGCAGGACCGTCCGCCGGCAGTTCCGGCCGCACGAGGCCGACGCGGCAAGCCTTCCCCGTCGGGATGAACAGGGTCGCCATGCCGTCGAGCAGTCCCGCCCTGCCCTCCCAGGCCTCGTTCCCGCAGACGGCGCGCACCGCCACCTTTGCCCGCGGGGCTCCCTGCGGCCGCACCACCTGCACGACGACGCGCGCGGGGCGCTGGACGACGGTGGTCCACATCGCCGGCTTGCGCGGCACCACGGAGACGTATCCGGTCTGCACTCCGGCATGGAATCGGTCCGGCGGCGTGACCTCGCACTTCCAGGAGCCGAGCGCGAGCCCCGGCCACTTCGCCTCGCCGAAGACGTCGGTGCTGCCCGCATACGACGTCTGCCCATCGGGAGACGTGCAGCGCACGCGCGCGCCCATGATCGCGTCCTTGCGATCGTCCTGCACGTGAACCACCAGCGGTCCGGGCATGCGGAACAGCAGCGCGAGGATCGCCACCACCCCGGCGATCACGCACACCACCACCGCCGCCTCGAGCTTCTGGGCGAAGCGGTAGCTCCAGAACCAGGGCGTGAATCCGGCGTGCTGGCGGCCGACGCCGTTCTTCACGGGACGTACTCCGCGCGGTTGTTGTCCGTCTCCCACACTTCCACCTTCGAGATGCGAACCCGGCCGTCGTCGAATCGCTGGCCGAGCTGCTCGCAAAGATAACGGGCCAGCTCTTCGGCCGTGGGGTTCCGCTCCCCCTCGCGGAACGGCTCCACCTCGTTGATGTTCTGGTGATCGAACCGGCCGCAGACCTCCACCGCGGCCTTCTTCAGGGCGGCAAAGTCGATCACGTAGCTGGTCCGGTCGAGCTCGCGCGCCTCCGCGTGCACCAGGATGCGGTAGTTGTGGCCGTGCATCGCCTCGCACTGCGTCTCGGAGAGGCGCACTTGATGGGCGGCGCAGAACCAGAGCTGCTTTGCCACGCGATACATGGGGCGCGAGCTTTACGCTGCGTCGTCGACCTTGCGCAAGAACCCCCAGCGGACGAGGATCTGCTTTCCCTGCATCTCGAGCATTCCCCGGCGGGTGAAATCATTGAGCGCCCGCGACACGGTTTCGCGGGAAGTCCCGATCAAGCCGGCGATCTCCTGCTGCGTCGGCCGCTCCTTGATCAACAGGCCGCCGTCCACCGGCTCGCCCTGCTTCTGGGCGAGCTCCCGGATGGTCCGCGCCACGCGCCCGTACACGTCGAGGAGGGCGAGATTGCCGATCACCTCGTCGGCGTGGCGCAGCCGCCGCGACATCTCGGCCAGGATGGCCAGCGCGGTCGAGGGGTGGGCGGTGAGATGCGTCTGGAACGCCTCCCGATCGAGGCAGAGCAGATCCGAATCCTCCACCGCGACCACGTTCGCGGAGCGCGGCTGCCGGTCGAGGAGGGACATCTCGCCGAAGAAGTCGCCGGCCTTCATGATGCTGAGGATCACCTCCCGGCCGGTCTCGCCGTAGAGGACGACCTTCACCTTGCCCTTCGCGATCACGAACAGGGCCTCCCCGGCCTCCTCGTGGCTGACGATCACCGAGCCCGCGCCGGCCTGCTTGCGCGAGAGGCGCTTCGCCAGATCGGCGATGGTCTCCTCCGGCAGCTCCTCGAAGATCGAGACTTGCCGCAGCAGCTGGACATTGTCCAAAGACGCTCCGGGACGGTGCGGCAGAAAGTCTCGCCCATCGCGGCGCACGAGACAAGGCCACGCTTCCGCGCTCGCGGTCGCCCTTGACCCCACCTCGCCCCGGGCCTATCACCGCCGCCATGCGCGCCATCGTCAACGGCGAGCCGATGGAGCTGCCCGACGGGCTCACCGTCGCCGCCCTCCTCCAGCACCTCGGCGTGCGCGGCGATCGGGTGGCGGTGGAGCGCAATGGCGAGGTGGTGAAGAAGGCGCGGCACGGCGAGCAGCGGGTCGCGCCGGACGACGTGCTGGAGATCGTCACCTTCGTCGGTGGAGGCTGAACATGGACGAGCTGGTTCTCGGCGGGCATCGCTTCACCTCACGGCTGGTGGTAGGCACGGGCAAGTACAAGGATTTCCCCACCATGAAGGCCGCGCTGCACGCGAGCGGCGCGCAGATGGTGACGGTGGCGGTGCGCCGGCTCGATCTGCAAGCGAAGGGCGACGCGTCGCTCCTGCACTGGATTCCCAAGGACATGGTGCTCTTGCCGAACACCGCCGGGTGCTTCACCGCGGACGACGCGGTGCGCACCTGCCGCCTGGCGCGGGAGCTGCAGCTCGGCGGTCCGAATCCGCTGGTCAAGCTGGAGGTGCTTTCGGATCCGAAGACGCTCTTGCCCGACGCCGAGGAGACGCTCAAGGCGGCGAAGCAGCTGGTCAGCGAGGGGTTCCGGGTGCTCCCCTACACGAACGACGATCCGGTGGTCGCGAAGAAGCTGGAGGAGGCGGGCTGCGCGGCGGTGATGCCGCTCGGCGCGCCCATCGGCAGCGGCCTGGGCCTGCGCAATCCCTACGCGCTGCAGATGATCCTCGAGCAGGCGAAGGTGCCGGTGATCGTCGATGCCGGCGTGGGCACCGCGTCGGACTGCGCGATCTGCATGGAGCTGGGCGTCTCCGGGCTGCTGGTGAATACGGCGATCTCCGGCGCGAACGATCCGGTGGCGATGGCGCAGGCGATGAAGCTCGGCACCGAGGCCGGGCGGCTCGCGTATCTCGCCGGGCGGATCCCGCGGAAGCTGTACGGCAGCGCTTCCAGCCCGCTCTCGGGAGTGATCGGCGCCGCGTGATCCGGCTGTACCTGATCACGCCGGCCTCGGGTGATCCGGCGCCCGCCGTCGCCGCCGCGCTCGCAGTCCTCCCGCGCGCCTGCGCCGGCGTGCAATTGCGGCAGCCCGATCTCGGCGCCCGGGCGCTTTTGGAGAGGGCGCGGGCGCTCCGCGGGATCTGCGCGCGGTTCGATGCACCGCTGCTCGTCAACGATCGGGCCGACGTCGCGCTGGCATCCGGCGCCGACGGCGTCCATCTGCCTGCGCGCGGCCTGTCGCCCTCCGCCGCGCGCTCGCTGGGCCTGAAGCTGGTCGGCGTCAGCGCGCATTCGCCCGAGGACGTGATCCGGGCGGCGCGCGACGGAGCGGATTTCGCGGTGTTCGGGCCCGTCTACGAGAGCCCGGGCAAGACGGCGCAGGGGGAAGCAGCGCTGGCGGCGGCGTCCCGGGCGGCGGCGATCCCCGTGCTCGCGCTCGGCGGCGTCGACGAGTCCAACGCGCTTCGCTGCATCGACGCTGGCGCCCGCGGCGTGGCGTGCATCCGCGCCGTGCTCGGCGCGAAGGATCCCGCAGCCGCGGCGCTGCGGCTGTGGAGAGCGGTCGCGGGCTGACGCCGCGCTCGTCCGATCCTCGAATCGGGAACCGTTCTCGCACCGATGCCGCGGCGAGCTATCGCGGCGCCCCGACCTGCGCGAGAAAATCCACGCTGCGCATCTGGCGCCCGAGGTGGTGCTGCAGGAACTGCCGCAACGGCCCCTGCGCCTGCGCGCAGGCATCCTCGAATGCTCTCGCGTCCGCCGGCCGGCCCGAGCCGTCCGCCGAGGTGGGCGCATCCGCAGCACCGAGACCGCCCGTCCGCAGCTGCCAGAGCGCCGCGCGCGCCCCGTGCGACAGCGCCAGGGGCCCCGCTACCCGCGCGCAGTCGGGGCAGAGGATGCCGCCGGCGTCGGGATCGAATCCTGCCCGCCCCGACGGCACCTCCGACCCGCAGCGCGCGCACGCCGCCAGCTCGGGAGCGAAGCCCGACGCCTCGAGCGCGAGAAGCTCCAGCGCCCGCAGCCGCGCGCTGGTCGCGGCGCCGGTTTCGAGCCGGGCAAGGAAGTCGTCGAGGAGGTTGAACAAGCCGTCCGCGGCCTGACCGGCGCGCGTGAGATCGTGGATCAGCTCCGCGGCGTACCCGGCGTGCGCGATCCGGTGCAGGTCGTCCCGCAGGCGCCCGTGTCCATCCACCACCCGCGCCTCGCGCAGCGCCCACAGCTCCTGCCCCTCCTTCTCCGCCAGGAGCGCCTCGATGCGCTGGAACGGCTCGAGCGCGCCGCCGAATCGCTTCCGCGAGCTGCGCGCGCCGCGCGCGAACGCCGCCACCCGCCCGCGGCCGCGGACCAACAAGTGCACCACCGCGTCCGCCTCGCCGTAGGCGATGGACCGCAGCACGAGAGCATCGACCCGGTGCGCGCGGAGGTCCACCGATCAGGCAGCCCTGGAGCTCTTCGGTCCGCCCTGCGCGAGCGCCCGCAGGCCCTCGAGCATGGGGTGTCCCGGCATGAGCTCTGCGAGGAGATCGGCGATCTCGTTCAGGTGCGCGAAGTCGTGATCGAGCATCCGTCGCGGCACCTCGGACAAAGCGATCGCGCCGACCCCCTCCTGCCGCCCGGACCGCGCCCCCTGGGCGCCGGTGAGCGAGCGCAACGTTCGCAGGTTCTCCGCCCGCGCAGCGGCGAACGCAGCCAGCGCGACGGCCGGGTCCAGCTTCAGATATTCACGCTCGCGCGCGACCCTCTCCCCGTCGAAGTCGGGGAGGAACGGGTCGTCCTCAGCGACCAGCCGCCGGATCCGCTCGCCGAACCCTTCCCGCTCCAGATCGGCGAGGTGCCAGAGATGCTCGACGAGCGCGAACGGACCGCTGCGCACGCGCACCAACACGTCCGGAAACCGCGCCGCGACCTGCGCCAGGAGCGCAGGCGTGCGCGACAGCGTCTCGAAAGTGTCCATGGCGGGAATCTACCACCCGGGATCGCGCGCCGTCAGGGGGACCCGAGCTCCTTGAAAACCAGGAGCGGCGTGTGACGTTCGTCGACCGCGAAGCAGCGCCAGCATGGCCGCGGCTCTCTGTCCATTGCGCCTGGAAGAGGTCGTCACCCAGGGTGGCAGGACGCCCACAGCTGTGCCCCCAGACGATCTGGCAGTGGCGGAGGAAGTCTGCGCCGAGGACGCCTTTCCCGCAGGAGGTGACGGTGCTGTGGGCAGCGCCCGATGCCAACGGAAGGAGGACCGTTCGCAACTTCAGCGTCACGCCCGCGAACGTTACCGGAATGTCGTCGACGACAACGCTCTGACCCCGGACACCGGTGAACCCGCGCACCTCCTGCTTCTTTCCCTTCAACCCTTTCATCGAGTCCATCGCCGGGTTGTCGCCGAATAGCGAAGTACGAGTGGAGCCGGTGTCGAGGAGCGCCCAGGTCGGGACGCCGTTGACGATGATCTCCACCACTCGGTGCGTCTTGTTGCCGACGTCCTCGTTCCCGCAATTGCGAAGGGCCACCTCCTGGACCACCTCACCGGCCTCGCTCAAGCGGCGCAGCGCGACGTCTTGGGGGTCGTAACGCACCTCTTCCTTGACGAAGTCGATGGTCAGAGCGAAGCCGGGCGCGATCAGGCTCTGCGGAGCGAAGATGCCGAAACCGGCCGGCAGTGGCGGGCCGAACTGGAAGTCCATCGGTCCGGATTCGGTTTCTCCCT
>DASREU010000342.1:0-3025 GCA_035651935.1 Myxococcales bacterium
GACCACGCCCGCTCGCTCGGCGAGGTCGGGCGCGAGGGGGTGGCGGTCGACACGCTGGCCGACATGGAGGACCTCTTCGCCGGCATCCCGCTCGACCGGGTCACCACCTCGATGACGGTGAACGCACCGGCGGCGATCGTGCTCGCCCAGTACGTCTGCGTGGCCGAGCGCACGGGGATCCCGCCCGAGGTGCTCGGCGGCACGATCCAAGCGGACATCCTCAAGGAGTACATCGCCCAGAAGGAGTGGATCTTCCCGCCCGAGCCGTCGATGCGGCTGATGATCGACATGATCGAGTGGTGCACCCGCAACATGCCGCGCTGGCACCCGATCTCGATCTCCGGCTACCACATCCGCGAGGCGGGCTCGACCGCGCAGCAGGAGCTCGCGTTCACGCTCAAGGACGGCTTCACGTACATCGAATGGGCGCTCGAGCGCGGTCTCGACATCGACGCCTTCGCGCCGCGGCTCAGCTTCTTCTTCAACGCGCACATCGACTTCTTCGAGGAGATCGCGAAGTACCGCGCCGCGCGGCGCATCTGGGCGAACGAGCTGCGCAACACCTACGGCGCGAAGGACGAGCGCTCGCTCTTGATGCGCTTCCACTCGCAGACGGCCGGCGTCTCGCTCACAGCGCAGCAGCCGCTCAACAACATCATCCGGACGAGCATCGAGGCGCTGGCGGCGGTGCTCGGCGGTACGCAGTCGCTGCACACCAACAGCTTCGACGAGGCGCTCGCGCTGCCCACGGAGGACGCCGTGCGCGTCGCGCTGCGCACCCAGCAGGTGATCGCGCACGAGACCGGCGTGACCAACACGATCGACCCGCTCGGCGGCGCGTACTTCATCGAGGCGCTCACCGACCGCATGGAGGAGGCCGCCTACGCGTACTTCCGCCGCATCGACGAGCTGGGCGGCATGGTCGAGGCGATCAAGCAGAACTTCCCCCAGCGCGAGATCGCAGACGCGTCGTTCCGCTACCAGCAGGAGGTGGACGACGGCAGGCGCATCGTGGTCGGCGTGAACCGCTACCAGGTGATCGACGAGGAGCCGATCGAGATCCTGCGCATCGACCCGCAGCTCGAGCGCAAGCAGATCGAGCGGGTGAAGGCCATCCGCGGAAGGCGCGACTCGGAGGCCGCCGAGGCGGCGCTCACCGCGCTCACCCAGGCCGCCGCCGGCGAGCAGAACCTGATGGAGCCGCTGCTCGAGTGCGCCCGCGCGCACGCCACGGAGGGCGAGATCGTCGAGGCCCTCCAGAAGGTCTTCGGGACCTATACCGAGACACCGGTCTTCTGAGCGTGTTGACAGGTGAGGGAAGGATTGGCGCGCCCGCGCCGTCTGGACCATTGAGCGATGAAAGGACTCCTGCCCGTGCCCAAGTTCCTGGCCGTTCTCGCAGCCGTCGCAGCCGTGGCCGCGATCTTCGCCTCGCTGGCCTTCGCGAGGCACACCAAGACCGTGCATGCCGGCGACAACTTCTTCACCAAGGGCTCCGTCACGATCAAGCGCGGCAGCGCCGTGCACTGGAGCTGGTCCGGCACCGAGAACCAGCACAACGTGACCTCGAAGAAGGGCGACCGCTTCCACTCGAAGACCGGCACGAGCGTCAGCTTCACGCACGTCTTCCGCAAGCGGGGCACGTTCACGATCATCTGCACCAAGCACCCCGCTCAGATGCGCATGAAGGTGAAGGTGGTCTAGCCGATAGCTGAGTCGGACACCTCCCCGTCCGGCCTGTGCCAAGCGGGCGGCGCCCCGGCGCCGCCCGTTTTGGTTGTGCGGGTACCTTCCCCGCAGGGTGCACATCTCGGACGGCGAGATCCTGCTGCGGCTGGTGGTGAGCGCGATCCTGTGCGGCGCGATCGGGCTCGAGCGGGAGTCGCGCGACCAGGTGGCGGGGCTGCGCACGCACATCCTGGTCGGGGTGGGCGCGACGTTGTTCACGCTGGTGTCCGCATATGCGTTCCAGAGCGGAACGGGCGAGCGGATCGACCCCACCCGCATCTCCGCCCAGATCGTCTCCGGGATCGGCTTCCTCGGCGCGGGCGCGATCATCCGCCAGGGCTTCAACGTGCGCGGGCTCACCACCGCGGCGGCGCTCTGGATCGTCGCGGCGATCGGGATGGCCACCGGCGCCGGCTACTGGTTCGGCGCCGCCATCGCCACTGTGATCGTGCTCGCCTCGCTGATCGTGTTCCGGCAGATCCGCCCGCTCCTGATGAGCCGCCTGCGCACCGACTTCGTGCTCCTGTCGGTGGAGCTCGACTCCGAGCAGCGGCTGTCGGACCTGTTCGCCACCGTCGCCTCGCACGGCATGCGCGTGCAGGGCATCTCGAGCGAGAGCGAGGGCGACCAGATCGAGGTGCAGGTGGAGCTGCGCGTTCCGCCCGGGCAGAAGATGGACCGGCTCGTGCAGCAACTCGCCGCCGAGCCCTGGGCCACCCGCGTCGCGGCCTCGGACGTGGGCCTGGCGCACCGGCGCATAACGCCGGAAGAGGACTGAGGGCCTGCGCGCGGGCTCCCGCCGGCGCGCGCGCTTCCGCCGCCGGCCTCCCGGGCCGGGCGAACTGCAGCACTGAAGAGGGCGACGGTGGAGGCAATCCCAGCTGGGTGCTCTGTCGCAACACCTGGATGGGATTGCCTCCGGCGCGCTCGGGCAGTGCCTGGCAGGCAATCCCACCTGGGTGCTCTGTCGCAACAGCTGAATGGGATTGCTCCCCGGTCACGCCGGCCCGGGCCCTCTACCGATGCCGTGAACGCCGGAGCGAAGGGCGCCGCCCGCGAAAGACCGCATAGCGCTCGAGCGGGGAGACCCGCCAACCGCCAACCGCAACCGCCCCCGCCAAGCGCTCCCAATAAACTCCCGCGCCGCATGGAAAGCAGCACCCAGACGCGCAAGATCCGGGTCGTCGTCGCCAAACCCGGCCTCGACGGCCACGATCGCGGCGCGAAGATCATCGCCCGCGTGCTGCGCGACGCCGGCATGGAGGTGATCTACACGGGTCTGCACCAGACGCCGGAG
>DASREU010000343.1:0-2835 GCA_035651935.1 Myxococcales bacterium
GTGGCCCGATACATCCACGGCGGCACCGACACGGCCGAGACGGAGCGCCTGGAGAAGCAGGCCCGGTTCCTCACCCGCTGGATCCTCGACGGGGTCGAGGCCGGACCCGGCGCCCGGGTCCTCGATCTCGCCTGTGGGACCGGCGCGATGATGCGGCGGCTCGCGGCGCGCCTCCCCGATGCGCTCCTCTTCGGCGCGGACCTTTCGCTGCCCCAGCTTCGCGAGGCGAAGAAGCGGACGCCGGGGTTGTGGCTGGTGCAGAGCAACGCGACCGCCCTGCCGTTCCGGACCCGCGCCTTCGACGTGGTGCACTGGTCGTGGCTGCTCGAGCACGTCCCGCGTGAGCGCGCGGTGGACATCCTGCGCGAGGTGCGGCGGGTGCTCGGCGAGGGCGGCGTGGCGTGGATGACGGAGGTGGACAACGACTCGCTCGCGTTCTGGCCGCGCATTCCGCTGGCGGAGGAGTGCTTCCGGGCGCTGTGGAAGGCGCAGGAGGAGGGAGGCGGGGACCCGATCGTCGGGCGGAAGCTGTACGGAATGTGCAGGGCGGCGGGATTCACCGAAGTGCAGGTGCTGCCGACGACGCTCCACCTGCACCAGGGGTCCGCGCCCGGGTACTTCCATGGCATGCTCGAGGAGTTCGCCGGGATCCTGGACAGCGCGCGGGAGTCGTTGCCCAAGGCGCTCAAGTCCCGGGCGGATGAGGCGATTCGGGAACTGGCGGGGCTCGAGAAGGATCGCGGGGCCTCCTTCACGTACACGTGCTTCCGGGCGCGGGCGTCGCGCTGACCCCCGGGGCGAGCCGGACTCGGGAGTGTGGCCTTCCCGGCTTCCGGCACGGGTGCAAATTGACCTTCAGACGTTAGTCCTGCTACCGATCGTTCCGGAGGCGGGCGCATTGCCCGCCCCGAAACCACAGGGCGGCCGATCCGTCCGTAACAAAGAGAAGGTCTTCATGGCGCAGGGCACGGTGAAGTGGTTCAACGACAGCAAGGGGTTCGGCTTCATCTCGCAGGAGGGCGGCGAAGACGTCTTCGTCCATCACACCGCCATCCAGATGGACGGCTTCCGCTCGCTCGCCGAAGGCGATCGGGTCGAGTTCGAGGTCGTCAAGGGTCCGAAGGGACTGCAGGCGCAGAACGTGCGGAAGCAGTAGCACCCCTCTGTCTTCCCGCTCGCGAGGGCCGCTCCCGCTCCGGGGCGGCCCTCGCCGCTTCGATTCACGCGCCGCGCCCGAGCAGCGCCCGCCAGTTCAGGCTCTGCTCGGTGACGTTCGTCTCTTCCAGCCGCTGCCGGTGCGCCGAGAGCAGATCGCTGCGGGTGAGCATGCCGATGGGCTTGCGCGGCGCTGCGCGCGAGACGACCGGCAGGCGCCCCACGCCTTCCTGGACCATGTGGTCGGCGGCTTCGCGCAACGACATGTCCTCGAACACGACCGCCACGGGGCGCTTGATCAGCTCCCTTACGCGCGCGGAGCCGGGGCGCTCGGGATCCAGGAGATCGCGCCGGGTGACCACGCCGATCAGGTTTCCGGCGGCGTCGACCACGGGAAAGCCCTGGTGGCTGGTGCCGGTCCCGTGGGTGGCGATCCAGGAGCGCACGGCGTCGAGCAGATCGTCGCCGTTCAGGGTGACCACCGGCTTCGCGGCGCAGAGCCCGACGTTCACCTGATCGAGGAAGTCGGCCGCGTACTCGCCCGGCACCCGCACCCCGCGGCGGGCGATCTTCTCCGTCATGATCGTGTTGCGCATCATCAGGCAGGAGAGGAGGAACGAGGCGGTGCAGCCGCCCAGCAACGGGAGCAGGCTGATCGGCTGCCGCGTGGTCTCGAACGCGAACACCACCGAGGCGAGCAGCGCCCGCGAGGCGCCGGCGAACATCGCCGCCATGCCCACGAGCGCCGCGATCCGGGGATCGATGCCGAGGTGCGGGAAGGTGCGCGCGGTCACTTCCCCGAGCAGCGCCCCGAGCGCGCCGCCGATGGTGAACAAGGGCGCGAGCGTGCCGCCCGAGGTGCCGCTGCCGAGCGAGATCGACCAGGAGACGAACTTCAGGGCGCCGAGGAAGAAGAGGGCCTGCCCGGCGATGCTCCCTTTGAGGATGTCGTCGATGTTGTCGTAGCCCACACCGAGCGTGTGCGGGGCGAAGTAGCCGCAGATGCCGACGGCGACGGCGCCGATCGCCGGCCACCACATCCAGTGGATCGGGAGGTGATCGAACGCGTCCTCGACGCCGTAGACGATCTTCGTCACCAGCACTGCGGCGACTCCGACGACCGCGCCGAGGAGCACGTACATGGCGAGCGCGGCCTCGCCGGGCTGCGCGATGTTCGGCATCGCGAACGCCGGCGTGACGCCCACGAAGGCGATGCGGACGGCCGTCGCCGCGGCCGCGCCCAGGGCGACCGGGATCAGGGAGCGAGGCCGCAGCTCGAAGAGGAGCAGCTCGACCGCGAGCAGCACCGCCGAGACCGGGCTGCCGAAGGTGGCGGTCATTCCGGCCGCCGCGCCCGCAGCGAGCAGCGTCTTCCGCTCCATCGCGGTGGTGTGGAGGAGCTGGCCGAGCAGCGAGCCCAGCGCGCCGCCGGTGGCGATGATCGGGCCCTCGGCCCCGAAGGGACCTCCGGTGCCGATGGCGATGGCGGCGGAGATCGGCTTGAGGAGCGTGATCCGCGCCGGGATCCTGCTCTTGTTGAGCAGCACCTGCTCCATCGCCTCGGGGATGCCGTGGCCGCGGATCGCGGCGGATCCGAAACGCGCCATCAGCCCGACGACGACGGCGCCGGCGACGGGGACGACGATCACCAGCGCGCCCAGGTGGTTGCCGGCGGGCGAC
>DASREU010000344.1:0-7405 GCA_035651935.1 Myxococcales bacterium
TCGCGCATGGTGCGCAGCTTGTAGAGCCGGTAGATCTTCCCGCCCCGGCCGACGCGCTCCTGCCAGTAGAACACCGGCCCCTGGGAATCGAGCTTGATCAGGACGGCGAGGACCGCGAGCACCGGCGCGGCGCAGACGACGAGGATCGCGCTCATCAGCAGATCGAACACGCGCTTGACCGCCGTCCGCAGCGGCGAGTTCAGCCCTTCCCCGATGGCCAGATCGCTCGGTCGCAGGAGCGAGATGGGAATGCGCCGCAGCACGCGCTCGGCGAACCTCTGCGCCGGCAGCACCGTCACCCCGGCGAGGCGCAGCCGGATGAACTCCTCGATCGGCAGCCGCGAGCGGCGCTCGTCGGCGGCGATCACCACCGTGTCCACCCGCAGGTCGCGGCAGGCGCCGGTGAGCGTGTGCGCGGTCACCGCGATGGCGGCGTTCGTATGCGGCGCCGTCGGCAGCGGCACCACGGGCGCGAGCGGCTTCTCTTCCGCACCGCGCCGCGCCGCCACCTTCGCCTCGGCCACCGGGCCCTGGATGTGCGCAGGAGCACCGCCGGGGCCGACGATCAGCTGCGAGGAAGGAACCACCTCCGGCGCTTCCCCGAGAGAGACGTCCCCGGCTGGCGCGCTGCCTTGCTCGAGCAGCCCGGCGGTGGCCACCAGGGGCTCGCCGCCTCCGGCCGCCATCTGCTGCCGCTCTCCGAGATCGACGGTCGGATCGAGCTTGCCGGCGATCTCGTACTCTCCGTAGGCCTCGGCCCGCACGATCCGCTCGATCTCGGCGGCGCGTTGACCCGCCCCGATCACCAGCACCCGGTTGTGGCCCCGCTCGTCCAGGCGCGCCACCAGCGCCGCGCGCGCGAGGAGCACGCCCACGCTCGCCACGCCGATGGTGTCGATCAGCGCGCCGCGCGGCAGCCCTCCTCCGCCGAGCAGGCCGAAGATCGCCGCCGCCAGGGCCGCGAAGCCCAGCGCCTTCAGCACTGCCGCTCCCCGGCTGCGGTCGTTGCGCATCACCTGTGGATCGTAGAGGTCGGCGAGATAGAGCGCGGCAGGGACGCAGGCGGCAGCCGCCGCCAGCGCGGCCAGCTCGCGCCAGCCCCGCGCCTCTTGCCCGCTGACCCAGAGCGCCACCGCAACCAGCGTCGCCTCGATGAAGACGAGCCGGGCAGCGCGTCCGCTGTACCAGTGCCCCGAGAACTGCGGCATCGCGCTGGTACCCTCTTACTTTCCGCTCGTGAGCTGCCCCTTCACCACGGGCAGGGGAGCCGGCACCCGCGACGGATCGACGCCGTTCAGCACCACGCCCCACACCGGCGCGCCCGAGAGCTGCCGGGCAGCCGAGGCCACCTGCTCGCGCGGAGTGGTTCCCGCCCGGGCGACGATGACGATCCCGTCGACCTTGTACGCGACCACCTGCGCGTCGGCGGTCGCCAGCGCGGGCGGGACGTCGAGGTAGATCTCGTCGAAGAGCGTGCGCAGCAACGCGAGCGTCTGCGAGAAGCGCGGCCCGGCCAGGAGCGATGCCGATTCCGCCCCCGGAGCGCGGCCGGCGGAGATCACCGCCAGGTGTCCTTCGTGGAAGCGGCCGAGCGCCTCGCCCACCTCGGTCTTTCCGCTGAGCACGTCCGCGAGGCCGGCCCGCTCTCCCATCCCGAAGAGCTGCCCCGTCCCGCCGCGCCGCAGGTCACAGTCGACCAGCGCCACCCGCGCATCGCGCGAGCGCGCCGCCGTCAGCGCCAGGTTCGCGGCGGTGAGGGACACTCCCTCGCCGCGCACCGCGCTCGTCACCGCCACGACCACCCCGCCCTGGATGGCCTCGCCGCGAAGCGAGCGCAGGTGCCGGAGCCTGTGCAGCAGCATCCGGTACTGCTCGGCCGCCGCGCTCATCGGCGCGGTCAGCGCCACCAGGCGCCCGTCGACGGTCACTTCCCCGGAACCGCCCTCGACGCGCTCGAGGAACCGGCCCCGCTCCACTGCCTTCGGAATGCTCGACATCGTCGTTCTCCTTCAGATAGGGGTTGTCCGTTCCTTCGATCAGGCTTCGGCTTGCTGGTGCATGGGAAGCATCGTCACTGCCCCCGCGCCGTTCAATTCCGGGACGCACGCGAGGACCGGCAGGGTCAGCGCGGTGCCCACTTCGCTCTCGCTCCGCAGCGAGCGATCCGAGAGCTCCTGGCCCACCGACACCGCGATCCCCAGCACCAGCGCTCCGATCAGCGCCAGCACCAGCGCCTGGGAGCGGTTCGGGCTGGCCGGAAGCGCGGGCGGCTGCGCGCTCTCCAGGACGCGGAACTCGCTGGGCCCGCTCTTCGCCTCCAGGTCCGCGGTGATCTCCGCCTCGGCCTTCTTCGAGACCAGCGAGCCCACCTTCGCCCGCAACAGGTCGCTGTCCCGGGAGAGCTCGCCGAGCTCGGAAGCCACCACCGGCGCCGCCGCGATCATCTTGTCGATCTCGGCCTGCTTCTTCGTCAGGTCCGCGATCCGCGTCCGGCCGCGGGCGATCGCCTCGTTCATCCGGCGCGCCTCCAGGTCGTTCGCGGCCGCGCGGGCCCGCGCTGCCTGCAGGCGGCCCGAGGTGGCGTCCAGCTCGCGCTTGAGCGCCTCCACGTCCGGGTGATCGGGCAAAAGCGTCGACTGCATCGTCGCCAGCCGCGCCTTCATCGTGTCGTGCAGGTCCTCCAGGCGGCCCACCTCGGTGTCCTTGCCGAAGGGCTGGGTGCCGAGCAGGTCGATCCGGCGCTGCGCCTCCTTGATGAAGGTCTCCTCGAGCTCCACCTGCTTGGAGAGCTCGTCACGCTGGTGGTAGCGGGCCTCCATCAGCTCGGGGAGCGAGTCCGGGTTGGCGCGCTTGAAGGCGGTGATCTTCGCCTCCGACTTCGCCAGCTCGCCGCGCATCTCCGCAAGCTTCTGGGTGATGATGTCCCGCGTCCGGTTCACCTGGCCCGCGCGCACCTGGAGGTTGCCCTCGATGTACAGCTCGGCGAGCCGGTTCGCGGCCTTGGCCACCGTCTGCGGATCGCGGCCGCGCACGGTGATGGAGAAGGCATCGTCGCCTTCCGCGTGCACTTCCGTATCCGCCCGGAAGGCGCCGACCGCCTCGTCCATGCTCTTCTCGCGCTCCTTCGGATAGAGCTTGAGCTCCTCCAGCGCGGTAGCCATCAGCGAGCGCGCGTAGACGCCCTCGCGGACCGACTTCACCTTCTGCTCGAGGTCGAGCGTGTTCACCACCGGCACCACCAGGTCGGGGTGCGGCGTGAAGGGCTCCACCATCACCAGCGCCCGGGCGCGATACTCGTTCGGCATCCGCGCGATCACCAGCGCCGCCAGCACCACCACGGCGCCCGCCACCAGCACCACCGTCTTCCAGCGGCGCCGCACCGCGGCCCAGAGCTCGTCGATCGTGTACGTCCGATCCATCGTGTCCCCTCTCCTTCCATCCGCGGCCGCGGCCGCGAAAAGCCGTTACTCGAACCGCGCCTTTTCCCAGACCAGGCGCAACTGGAAGACGTCCCGATCCACCTGCTCCGCCACCGTCACGTCGTTGATCCGCGCGTCGCGCACCGCCGCGACCTCCACCCTCAGATCGCGCGTGAACTTCCAGGCCATCCCCACCTCGACGCCGTAGCCCAGGGCCCCCAGCTCGAGGGGGCGCTGCACGTTGGCGTTGCGGTACATGCCGGCGCGCATGTGCGCGCCCACGTGCTCCCAGTCCTTGATCAGCGCCAGCTCGGCGACGTCCGCGATCAGCGGCCCAGCGCTGCTCGGGCCGATCGCCAGATCGTGCGCCACCGTGATCGCGATCGCCGTCCACGGCGTGTAGCTCTCGAGCGACAGCCGCGCGGTGGGCATCGTCGCCTGGTAGTTGCCGGTCACCATCACGGCGCCGGCTCGCGCGCTCAGGTTCGCCCAGGGAGTCAGCGCGTACGTGTACCCGAGCAGAAGCGAGTGCGCCTGGTCCAGCAGTCCGCCCTGCACACCGTTCGGGGCGCGCGGGTTCGCCGCGGCGCCGATGCCGAAGAAGAGTTGCTCGCGGAAGCCCAGCTCCCACTTGCCGCGCGGGCTGGTCTTCCAGCCGTACCGGACTTGCGGCGAGAGCACGTACCCGTTGCCGGGGTCCCCCGAGCCGAAGGCCAGCGCCTGCGCGTCCGCGCCGTAGGTGATCTCGGTGCGCGGGCTCAGGGCGTGCTGGATCTCGCCGCTGAACCTCGCCACGAAGATGTCGCTCTGCCCCGGCCGGAGGAGGAGGCCGAGACCGGCGATGGAGAAGGGATCCTGCGCGTAGGTCACGCTGCTGCCGATCTGCAGCTTGTCCCGCGCCGAGAGATTCGCGCGCGTGCCCACCAGGCAGGTCTCGTTCGCAGCGAAAGCTCCGCTGGAGAGCCCGAATTCCTGGGGATGCGCCAGCCGCGCCAGTCCCGCCTGGCAGTCCACGTCCACGTGCAGGTTGTGCTCGCCGAAGATGTCGAGCTTGATCCCCGGCACGGCCTGGCCGAACCCGTCGGCGCCGCTGCCGTTGAGCAGCACGTTGTCGTTGTAGCCCGCCATCAGCGACATGCGCGGGCGCCACTCGATGTAGACCTTCGCGTCCGCCCCCCGGGAGGTCAGGAGCGCGGCGAAGGCCACGAGCAGCGCGAACCTGGTCGCGGCCATCGTCATCGCCCTACGGCACCACGACGGTGTCGCCCGGCCCCAGCGTCACGTTGCTCTTGCCGCTGACCAGGTCGTCGTACCCCACCGCCAGGCGCCGTCCGTCGGCGCGGAGCACGTGGATGGTGTCGCGGTCGGCGAATTCGGCGAGCCCGCCGGCGAGCGCGAGCGCCTGCAGCACGCCCATGGTGTTGCGCAGCGGGAACGCGCCCGGATGGCCCACCATCCCGGTGACGTAGACGCGCTGTCCGTTGACGTCGTGCACGATGACCGTCACGCGCGGATCGCGGACCAGCGACACGAGCTGCTTCTGCACCGTCGCCTCGAGCTCGCGCGGCGTCAGCCCTTCGGCCTTCACGTCGCCGAGCAGCGGGAGGGTGATCTTCCCGTCGGGCCGGATCGGCACGGTGCGGGAGAGATCCGGCTCCTTCCACACCGAGACCTCGACCACGTCCTCGCGGCTGAGGCGGAACTCGGTGATGTGCTTCACCTCGTCGTCCTGGATGCCGGCTCCGTGCGAGCAACCCACGGCCAGCGCGGCCATCGCCATCCACATTCCGACAACCTTCGACATGCTTGCTCCCTCCCCCATCTGCGGGCGGACGTGATCGCCGGCCTCGGGAGCACGCGCCATGCCAGCGCCAGCCAGACTCGTCTCGCGGCTCCCTCCGCTCTGTTTGCAGCCTCTGGACCAGCCTTCCGTGCAGGCGCCCTTGCGCCGCGGCGGCGCTTGCAGGACAGCGGCGTTCCGCGACGGGGAACCGCGGTTCCCACCGGCGCGCGAAAGTGAGTGCGCGCTGCTCTGCGTCGGGGTTGGCGCACTTTTGGCTAGGTGTAGGTGCCAGCCGGGCGACAGGGCCGGCATGGAAAAGGGGATACGGGCGGATGTTCCGGACCATCGCAGCGGCAGCCATCGTCTTCGCCTTCGCGGCGTTCGCGCTCCATCGCTCGACGGTCGCCGGCCCGCTCGAGGAGCCGCTCTTGCTGCTCTTCATGGGGACCTTGTTCCTGATCGTCGGGAAGTTCTCGTCGGCGCCGGAGAAGAAGCCGGAGCCGGCGACGCAGCTGGTGGAGCGGCGCGCGGCATAGGCGGCGGCGGACCGGGGGGCCGGCCCGGGCAGACGATCTCCGGAGCACCCTCGACTGCTTCGACGATCCCGGTACACGATCTCCGGAGCACCCTCGACTGCTCTGTTCCAGTACAGTCGCTGGGGACACCATTTTTGATGGTGTCCCCGTAGATGTGTGGGCACAGGCCGATCGAGCGAGCCTGGATCTACGCGGTGCCCGAGCTGTCCGATACGATGCCGATCGGGCGCAGGTTCTCGGGCAGGCTCGCGGTGATGCGCGGATCGGTCAGGCCGCAGTCCTTGATCTTGTACAGCAGGGCCTTGTAGCTGATCTGCAGCCGGGCAGCCGCCTTCCGCTTGTTCCAGTTGGTGCGCGCGAGCATCGCCGAGATCACTTCGCGCTCCGCGCGGAGCGCGGCCTGGCGGGAGATCTCCTTCAGCGACACGGTCTCCGCGCCCATCGGGACCACCGACGCGGGCGCCGGCGGCGGAACGGAGGTGACGCCCGCTGCCGGCGGCGCGTACGATCCCTGATTCGAGGGCGGCAGCGATCCTCCCGCCGGACCCGACGCGAGCGCCACCTGCATCGCGGGGCGCCGGTTCACGGCCGCCTGCAGCTCGTCGAGCACGAAGCGCTCGTCGCGGAGCACCACCAGCCTGCGGACCAGGTTCTCCAGCTCGCGCACGTTCCCCGGGTAGTCGTAGCTCTGCAGCCGGCGGATCACTTCTTCGGAGAACACCATCACGCCGCCGCGGTACTTGCTTCCGTACTTGCGCCGGAAGTGCTCGATCAGCCCGGGGATGTCCTCCTTGCGATCGCGCAGCGGCGGCACCAGCACGCTGACCACGTTCAACCGGTAATAGAGGTCCTCGCGGAAGTTGCCGCGCGCGATCTCGTCCTCGAGCACGCGGTTGGTGGCCACCAGCACCCGGGCGTCGGCGCGCAACGGCCGCTTCCCGCCGACCCGGTAGTACTCCTCGTCCTGGAGCACCTGGAGGAGCTTGGCCTGCAAGGCCGGGTGCATCTCGCCGATCTCGTCGAGGAAGATGGTCCCTTTGTCCGCCAGCTCGAACTTGCCGGGCTTCTCGCTGGTGGCGCCGGTGAACGCGCCCCGCTCGTGGCCGAAGAGCTCGGACTCCAGCAGCTCGCTGGGGAGCGCCGCGCAGTTGATCTTGACGAACGGCCTTCCCCGCCGCGGCGAGCGATCGTGCAGCGTGCGCGCGATGCCTTCCTTGCCGACGCCGCTCTCGCCCCGGATCAGGACCGGGACGTCGGTCTCTGCCACCCGGTCGACCATGTCCCAGATCGAGAGCATCGCCGGGCTGGAAGCCACGTATTCGGTGGGAACGCCGCGGCGGCCCTCGGCGCGCGACGCCGCGATCACCGGGGGAGGCTCCGTCAACCGGACGGCCGGAATGATCGCCGCCGCCTGCGGCTCGTCGGAGGACGCCCGCGCCGCGCTGCACCTCTCGATGGCTTCCTTCAGCTCCTCCGGCTCGATCGGCTTCACCAGGTAGTCGCTGGCGCCCAGCCGCATGGCCTTGACCACCGCTTCCTTCTCGTCCATCGCGGAGAGCGCGATCACCGGCGCCGTGCCGCCGTCGGCGCGGTAGCGGGCGAGGACCTCGAATCCGTCGAGCACCGGCATGCGCAGATCCAGGAGCACCGCCTGGGGCGGCGCCGCC
>DASREU010000345.1:0-13758 GCA_035651935.1 Myxococcales bacterium
CCAGGGCGGCGATGGATGCCGCCGACGCGACGATGTCGACGATCCAGGGCCCGTGGAAGTTGGAGACGAGGAACTGGGGGATGGCGAAGCTGAGACCGGCGACCAGGCAGGCAGGCCAGACCTGGAGCATCCCGCGGAAGCCGGCCATCGCCCAGATCAGCCAGAACGGCACGATGATGGAGAAGAAGGGCAGTTGCCGTCCGACCATCGCGGAAAGCTGCTCGAGCGGGAGGTTGGTGACCTTGGCGAGCGCGATCAGCGGCGAGCCGAGGGCTCCGAACGCGACCGGGGCGGTGTTTCCGATCAGCGCGAGCCCCGCGGCCGCGAGCGGCCGGAAACCGAGCCCGATCAGCATGGCCGCCGAGATGGCGACCGGCGTTCCGAATCCCGCGGCGCCTTCGATGAACGCGCCGAAGCTGAAGCCGATCAGCAGCACCTGGATGCGCCGGTCGCTGGCGAGCCCCGCGATGGTGTCCTTCACCACCGAGAACTGCCCGGTGGCGACGGTGATGTCGTAGATGAAGATCGCGTTCAGCACGATCCACCCGATGGGGAAGAGGCCGAACGCGGCCCCGTTCAGCGCGGTGGCCGCGGCCATCTTCCCGGGCATTCCGTAGACGAAGATCGCGGTGCCGAGCGCCATGGCGAGGCCGAGGAGGGCCGCCCAGTGCGCCTTGACGTGGAAGAACGCCAGCGCGGCGAGCAGGACCACGACGGGAATGGCGGCGACGAGCGCCGAGACATACAGGTTACCAAGGGGGATGTAGCTCTGGATCCAGGTCATGCCGCGCCTCCGCGTTTCCCCCGTTGGACCACGTCTCGGCCGAGGCACCCGGGGGATTCGGGCGAGCGGCAAGGATCTTCAGGCATCCGGTCGATTCCGGGATCTGAGCGGTCAAAGGCCAAGCCGTTCCCGGATCTGCCCCAGATAGCGGCGGCTGACGGGAACGGTCTGCCCGGAACGGGTGCGGATGGCCGCGGCAGAATTGTCTGCGAGGCTGATCTGATCGATGGCGTCGAGGTTGACCAGGTGCTGCTTGTGGCAGCGCAAGAGACCGGCGCGCGCTTCCAGCGTCTGCAGCGTGAGGTCGGTCGCGTATTCGGCGGACCCGCAGACGAGGTAGACCCCGGCGAGCGTGGAACGCACCGATTCGACGTCGCCGACGCGCACCAGCTTGATCGCCTTGCGTTCCGCACAGGGGATCCGCGTGATCGGCGCCTTGGCGATCGCCGGCCGCGCCTCGGGCGGAGTGCCGCGCCCGGCGCGCTCCAGCGTCTTCGCCAGCCTCTCCCGCGAGATGGGCTTGAGCAGGTAATCCAGCGCCCCTTCCTCGAAGGCGCGGACCGCGAACTCGTCGTGAGCGGTGACGAAGACGACGTCGGGAAGGTCGACGTCGTCCATCATGCTCAGCATCTCGAAGCCGTTCACCGCGGGCATCTGGACGTCGAGGAAGACGATCTCGGGCCGCAGCTGGCGGATGGCGCGCATCCCGGCGATCGCGTCGGGCGCCGATCCCACCACCGTCACCGCGCCCGTCTCCGAGAGCAGCGCAGCCAGCTCCTCCCGGGCGTGCACCTCGTCGTCGACGATCAGGGCGCGGATCATTGCAGCACCCCTTCTGCGGGCATGCGGACGGTGACCCTGGTCAGCTCGTCGGGGACGCAGGTGACGTCGACGCCACAGGACTCGCCCAGAACCGCCTTGAGCCGCTTGTCGACGATCCGCATGCCGAGCCCGGAGCCCCGGCGCTCGACGTAGGCGCCGGCATCGTCCTCGATCTCGATCACCGCCTGCTGGTCCTCGCGGCGGGCGCGGATGCGCGCGGTGCCATGCGACAGCTTGGTGGAGAGCCCGTGCTTCAGCGCGTTCTCGATCAGCGGCTGCAGGGTGAAGGTGGGCATGCGGATCCCGAGCAGCGACGGGTCCACCTCGGTCTCGACGGTCAGGCGATCCTGGAAACGCGCCTTCTCGATCTCGAGATACGCCCCGACGTGCTCCAGCTCCTCCGCCAGGGTCGACAGCTCTCCGCTCCGCTTCAGGTTCTTGCGGAAGAAGTGCGAGAGGTGGACGAGCAGCTCGCGGGCGCGCTCCGGGTCGCTGCGGATGATGGCGTTGATGGTGTTGAGCGCGTTGAAGAGGAAGTGCGGATTGACCTGCGCGTGCAGGAGCTTCAGCTCCGACACCGTGAGCAGGTTCTTCTGCTCCTGGTAGCGCGCCATCAGGAGCTGGCTGGAGAGCAGCGCCGCGATCCCTTCCCCGAGCGACTTGTTCAGGTTGCGGAACCGGCGCGTCTCCGGCTCGAAGAGCTGCACGGTTCCCACGACCGCGTTGTCGACGACCAGCGGGACGATCAGCACCGAGTCCAGCGGGCAGTCGGGAACGATCGAGCAGTGGTAGTGGTCGTGCACGCCGTCGGCGAACACCACTTCCCTGCCGCCGATGGACTGGCGGGTCAGCGACGAGGCGATGGCGTTCCCCGGCACGTGATGATCGGCGCCGAGTCCGTCGAACGCGAGGATGGTCTCGCTGTCGGTGATGGCGACCGCGCCGACGCCCGTCTCCGCGCGGACGATCGCGGCAAGCTCCAGCGCGACGTTGCCGAGCCCGTTGCCGAGCAGGCGCAGGGTGCGCTGCGCGACCTTGAGGGCCTTTGCCGACGAGCTGGCAGCCACCTGGTCCACCACGCGCTCGCGCTCGCGCAAGACCAGCATGAACAGCGCGGCGCCGATGGAGTTGGTGAGGATCATCGGCGGACCGATGATCTTCACCGCCTCGACGCTGGCGCTGAACGGGCGGGAGACGAGGAGGACGAATCCCATGTGGCAGATCTCGCCGAAGGCGGTGACCGCGAACGCGACGCGCCAGTCGAACAGGCTCTCGGGCCGGTTCCGGCGGCGCAGGTGCACGAGCCCGCCGAGCAGGCCATCGAAGATGGTGCCCATCGATCCGGAGACCGCGGTGAAGCCGCCGAACGAGAGGCGGTGGATGCTGGCGGTGACGCCGACCGCGACCCCGAGAAACGGGCCTCCGGCGATCCCGGCGATCATCGACCCGACCGCCCGCGTGTTCGCCACCACGCCGCCTTCGAGCCAGATGCCGAGGTAGTTGCCCACCATCGTGAGCGCCGAGCAGAAGACGAACAGGCTCAGCTTGCCGCGCCGGCCGAGCCATTCGCTCTTCTGCGGGCGGAAGAAGCGCGAGCGCGTGTAGAAGTAGAAGAGGACGACGAAGACGGAGAGGGTCTCGATCAGCGAGAGCAGGATTCGCATACCGGGGCCCGGCCTCCGGTCGCTGCCAGAGCAACGGATGTGCCACTGCGGCACGGTGCCGCAGAAGCGATCTGCGCGCAGGTGGTGCGTGCGGCTGCAGGCGCCCGCAAAATCTGCGCAGCGGGTGCGATCCTGCCGCGAGAAATCGGCAATCGCTCCCCGGAGCGCTGCGCCACTCGCCTCGTCGAACGCGGCGGCCAGAGCTCGCGAAACCTGTACCGGGTCGAACGAGGATGGTCCCGTCGACGCCTGTAATTTCACAGTAATCGTCCGCAGCAGAGGCACCCCGCCCCCGCGAGATGGACGCAGACTCGTCCACTTGTTTCGATTCCGCCGCGCCCCATACGCTCGGAGGGCTCGAGCAATGGACGAGCGCAGGTGCGCTCCGAGGACAAACCCATGAAGAAAGCGATCGCTCAGATTGCGTGCCTTCTTCTCTGCGCTTCCGCCGCGGCGCATGCGGAAAGGACCCGGACCACGCACGCGCGCGGCTTCCTTCGCGGCCACAGCCTGATGTTCGGTCTCGATACCGAGATCGGCGTTCCGCTGGGGAACTATGCGGACGCCAGCAGCGTCGGCGGCGGGATCGCCGCCACCGCCGAGCTTTCGCTGCTCGAGACGCTGAGCGCGACGATGCGCGTGGGGTTCGAGGCGCACGCCAACCGCGACATCGCCGCCGCGACCTCCCACGTCCACGCGCTCCCGATCCTTCTCGGCACGAAGTATTACCTGGGCTCGGAGCGCTCGGGCCTGTTCGGCGCATTCGAGGCCGGCACGTTCGTACTCATGAGCAGCGTCACGCCGGCGCGCGGCGCGGGCGTCTCCTCGACGGATCTGAGGTTCGGCCTGGGCGCCGGCCTCGGATTCCAGCAGGACCGCTGGAACGTCCGCGTGAACATCCACACGCAGGACGTCGGGAACTTCGGCAACGCGTTCATGATGACCGGCGGCATGGGCTACGAGTTCGCCGGCCTGTGATCAGGAAACCCGGCCCGGGGACGCCCTGTCCCCGGGCCGGAAGGTTTCCAGGACTCACTTGAGGACGTTGCTGTCGTCCGCAGCTTTGATCAGCGCTTCCATGAGCGGGACGGCGAACGGCGCGCGAGCGGCGGTGCGAACGGCGGAGTTTCGATGTGCCCGGCTACTGCGTGCGCCGTTCAGCGGTCCGCGTGATCACCCGGACATGTTCCGGCTCCATCGCGGCCGCGAGCTCCGGGGTGACTGCGGACGCGGGAAGAGCGACGTAACTGCCACGGACCGCCAAAGGACCGAGGCGGCGCAGCTCGTCGAGCGACGGGCACTTCGGCCCGAGCCGCAGAACCGCGAGATCGTACAGCGAGCGATCGAAGACTTCCGGCAGCGGCGCGCCGCGATACCGCACCACCATGTGCGGGAAGTGCGCGAACGAATACGAGAGGTCGCCGCCCCGCTCGGCCTGCACGTACGCGCCCAGGTGCTTGAACGCGGGGGTCGCCCCTGGCGAAGGGAACTCCTCGCCGCATGCGCTCCAGAAGATGCGCGCTCCCCGCGGAAGCTCCTGCGCGAGCTCCCGGATCCCCTTCACCTGCTCGCTGAAGGCGAGTCCCCGGGCGACCGCGGTTCCCGCGGCAAAGAGAACCACCGCGGTCAGGCCCACGGCGAGACGCGCGCGGATCGCCGGAGCGGCGGGCCAGCGCACCGTCCCGACCAGCGCGACGAACGCGATCGGGGGGATGCGCTCCCACAGGCCCCAGGTGTTCATCAGCACTTCCGGACAGAGCAGGGAAGCCGCGATCGCGACCGATGCCACCGCGAGCAGCGCGCGCCGGCCAGACTCGGCGCCTGCAGCCGAGGCGGGCTTTCGCGAGCGCCAGATCGCGAGTGCGGCTACCGCAAGCAGCGCGAGGGCGATGGCGAGGACGCGAGGATCGCGGCTGTGGGTGCCGAAGAGCGTCCCGAGTCCGAGGCGGAGACGGTCGCGGAAGAACCCGTACTGCGTCGGCAGCGGCTCCGCCGGGGCTTCGCCGGACATCGAGGCGTACCAGGCGATCGCCCACACGAACGCCGGAACGAGAGCGCCGGCGGTGAGCGCGAGCCGCGAGAAGGCGCGCGTGGTCGCAAGAGCCGCCACGCCCGCGAGGAGGAGCAGGACCAGGAACGCGAATCCGTGCGTCGCGACGGTGACGAGGCCGACGGCGCCGAGGAGCAAGGCGTCGCGCAGGCGTCCCGAGGCGGCGCAGCGGCGAACGCTCGCAACGCCGACCAGGACCAACGGCAGCGCGATCACGTAGGAGGTGAACCCGAACCAGTAGACGAACGACAACGCCGCTGGAGCCGCAGCGAGCGCGAGCTCGGGGGGACGGTCGAACGCTCGCAGGAACACGACGGCGGCGAGAGGAAACGTGACGAGCGCGACGACGAGCACGAATCGGAGTCCGCCTTCGGGCCCGACGACCTGGCCAACCGCATGGGCGAGCAGGTGCGAGAGGACGTACGGCGTCGCGAGCGTGACCTCGAACCGCCCGTTGAGGTTGAACGCCGGGTCGTGGATGTGATTCCAGATCGCGTGCAGCGCGACGTGCTGCGGGAAGTCCACGAGCGGGAGGTACGCAGGAAGGATGGGGACGAGCGCCAGGGCGGCGCAGCAGATGAGAAGCAGTTTTCCCAACGGGACGGCGCGCACCCCTCAAGAGTGTGATCGGCGGCCGACTTGCGCACGCCCTCCCGCTCCTCAAGCGGTCGTGATTAGGTTCTTTTTCGTGCGCGGTCCGGTGCTGAGCCTGGTGCTTCCCATCTACAACGAGGAGGCCGTGATCCCGGAGCTGCACGCGCGACTGCAGCGGTTCCTCCCCAGGCTTGGGCTCGAGACCGAGGTGGTGTTCGTCGACGACGGGTCCCGCGACCGGTCGCTGGAGCTGCTGCGGGGGATCGCCGCGAGCGAGCCGCGCTATCGCGTCCTCTCGTTCGCGCGGAACTTCGGCCACCAGGCCGCGATCACCGCCGGACTCGACCACGCCCGCGGCGAAGCGATCGTCGTGATGGACGCGGACCTACAGGATCCGCCCGAAGTAGTGCTCGAGATGGTGGCGAAATGGCGCGACGGGTTCGACGTGGTCTACGGAAAGCGTCGTTCGCGCGAAGGCGAGACCTGGCTGAAGCTCCTCACCGCGAAGTGGTTCTACCGGATCTTCGCGGCGATGATTCCCATCGAGGTTCCGCTCGACACCGGCGACTTCCGCCTGATGAGCCGCCGGATCGTGACGGTCCTGCGCGAGCTGCGCGAGACGCATCGATTCGTCCGCGGCCTCGTCGCCTGGCTCGGGTTCAAGCAGACGGCCGTGCTGTACGACCGGCCTGCGCGATTCGCGGGCGAGACCAAGTTCCCGCTGCGCAAGATGCTCCGGTTCGCGATCGACGGGATCACCTCCTTCAGCGTCCTGCCCCTGCGCTTCGCGACCTACCTCGGCATGCTGATCAGCATCGCCAGCGTCGGAGTGGCGATCTGGGCAGTGCTGGCGCGCTTCGTCTTCCACGTCACGGTGCCAGGCTGGACGACGGTGATCGTGCTCGTCTCCCTCCTCGCCGCCGTGCAGCTGATCATGATCGGCATCCTCGGCGAGTACATCGGCCGCATCTACGAGCAGGTGAAGAAACGCCCGCTCTACGTCGTCTCCGAGCGGCTCAACTTCACCGCCGAAGGCGCAAACGACGACATCCCGGTCGACCTGAAGTTCCCGCGCGTGGTCTCGCTTCCGGAAGGTTCGCGCGAAGACCTGCGCTCCCAGGGATAGCTGCGGCCTGAGCGCGTCGCGGCATGTAGGGAGATCGGCGCTGCTGCGCGACCCTGATGGTCGTGTTTTTGCCTGTTTGCACCAGAGTCCTAAGCTCGAAGGATGGTGCGGCCGGGGTTGCTCGTCGCGTTTTCTTTCGTGATCGCCGGGCACTCCGCCGCGGCCGACGATCCGACGCGGCGCCAGTTCGACCCCGACCCCGCAAGGCTGGCTCTTTCGCTCGACGGCAACTTCACCACCGAGACCGCAGCCGCCGCGGAGCGAGGGACGGTGCGCTTCGCCTCGATCTTCGACGTCGCAGGCGGATTGCTCGTCCTGCAACAGGGGAGTCAACGGAGCGATCTGCTCGCCTCGCGAGGCATGGTCCATCTCCTCGCGGGCTGGTCCCTGGGCCGGGTCGAGCTCGCGGCGCACCTTCCCATCGCACTGTGGCAGAACAGCGACTTCTCTCCGCTCACCTCGCAGGGCGTGACCGGGCCGCTCGTCGACGGCGTGGCGTCGACTGCGATCGGCGATCTGCGGCTGGGCGCGAAGGTCCCTCTTCTCGACGCGGCCCGGTGGCCGGTGGGCCTCGCCGGACTGGTCGATCTGCGGCTCCCCACGGGGAACGGCCAGGCCTTCATGAGCGACGGTCTCGCCGTCATCCCGTCGGTGGTGGTGACCCGGAGCTTCGGGCGCGTCCGCGTGGACGGACAGGTCGGCTACGCGATCCGGGGACAAGGTCAATACGCGCAGCTGGTCGTCCGCGATGGCCTGGTCTACGCGCTCGGCGGCTCGCTCGATCTGCCGGGACTCGCCTTCCTCCACCGGTGGAGAGCGATCGCCGAGCTCAACGGCGGGTGGCCGCGCGGCGAGGATCCAGGAAGCGATCGGTACCGCACGGCGCTGTCGGCGCGTGCCGGAGTCCGCGCATTCATCTCCTCGAGGCTCTCCGCGGAAGCGGGAGTGGGCACGGGGCTCGGGGCGGCGGGCTATGGCCACGAGCGCTGGCGCGGGTTTTTCGGATTCCGCTTTGGCAGCCCGGCGGCGGCGACGCCCGCAGGACCGGTCCGCGATCGCGACGGCGACGGCGTGCCGGACAACGAGGACCTCTGCCCGGACGAACCCGGCTCCGCCGAGCTCGACGGCTGTCCGGACGACGACGGCGACGGAATTCCCAATCGCGAGGACAAGTGCCCGAACCAGCCCGGTCCGGCCGAGCACGACGGCTGTCCGCTGGGGGAGCGCGAGGCGCGGGTCGAGCTGCGATCGAAGCGCATCCTCCTCAACGACTCGATCACCTTCGACACCGGGAAGGACACCATCAAGAGCGTCTCCTTCCCGCTCCTCGACCAGGTGGTCGCGCTGCTCGCAGACCATCCGGAGATGAAGCGCATCCGCGTCGAAGGGCACACCGACAACGTGGGCAACGCGGCGTACAACAAGGACCTCTCCTCGCGCAGGGCCGCGTCGGTCGTGCGCTACCTGGTCACGAAGGGAGTCACGCAGTCGCGGCTGGCGCCGGTCGGGTATGGATTCGAGCAGCCCATCACCTCCAATGCCACTGCCCTTGGCCGGGCCAAGAATCGGCGCGTCGTCTTCACCATCCTCGAGGAGGCTCCTTGACCGTGCCGGAAACGAGAGCCGTCCGGCGCCGCGGCGTCCTCCTCCTCGCCCTGATCGCAGGCTTGCCCGCCTGCTCTTGCGACACCGTCCCGCCCGATGCGGTCGTCGACTGCCAGGCGACGCAGATCGTCCCGGACTCGGTGGCGACCGACATCCTCTTCGTGATCGACGACTCCGGATCGATGAGCGAGGAGCAGGCGAACCTGGCTGCGAATCTGGGGGCCTTCATCGATACCCTCGCGGCCTCGCCGGTGAAGAACGAGTTCCGGATCGGCGTGACGAATTCTTCGGTGGAAGAGTTCACGGCCGGCGCCACCAGCTACGCCGCCGGACCCTCCGCAGGCGTCCCCTACCCCGCCGGCGCGCTGCTGGCGGTCAAGACAGACGCCAGCGGCAACGCGATCCCCGGGTCGTTCGTCTACGACGCGTCGCTGTTCTCGCGCACCGGCGGCTGGGGTGGCCCGCGCATCCTCGACAAGGGCTCCTCCACGCTCGTCGCCGACTTCAAGGTCAACGTGCGGGTGGGACTGAACGGCAGCGGCAAGGAGCAGCCCTTCCGGGCCGCGCGCCTCGCGCTCTCCGATCGCCTGCTCGACACGAACGCCGGGTTCCTCCGCGACGGCGCACGGCTGGCGATCGTGTTCCTCACCGACGAAGACGACTGCTCCGACACCAGCGACCCGCGGGCCACGTCGAACAGCCAGTGTCACGACACCGCGATCAAGAACGCGAATCCGCCGGTGCTCGACACCGTCGACGGATTCGCGAGCTTTTTGCTCGGACCGGTCGGCGGCGAGGTGCGCGACGTCGCCGTCGGCGTCATCGGCGGGTTCGATCCGGCCACGCTTGCGCCCTCCTGCGGCGACACGACCTGCCAGGACAGGACCTGCTCGACGGCGCTGGACGAGGCCGATCGATTCGCGGCGCTGGCGGCGGCGCTCGGGCCGGGGCGGACGCAGCTCGGCTCCATCTGCGACGCCAGCTTTCGCAATTCGCTGACCCGGTTCGCTGCCTCGCTGACGCCGTCCACGATGCCGCTCTCCGGCGCGCCTGCAGATTGGCGGATGCTCGTGGTCAGCGTCACGAAAGCAGGCGGGACGGTGGTGCCGTGCTCGGTCGGGCTGGAGGGAGCCGCGGGGCAGTCCTCCGTCGACGCCGTCTACTCCGGGCCGCGGCTGGGGCAAAAGGCGCAGATCACGTTCCAGAACGCCTGCAAGCTCGACCTCGGCGACAAGGTCGACGTGCACATCGTCTGCGCGGGCTGAACCGAACCGGCACGGCAGGCGCGACGTTCCCGACGCCGGGGCGAGTTGGTTGCCGACCTTGCGGCGCCCGGACGCTCAAGCTCCTGCGGGGATGACCGAAGCCGTCGCGAGAGTGGCGAGATACAGGCCGAAGCCAAAGACCGTGTGCGTGACCAGGCTTTTCATGCTGTTGAAGAACGGAGTGGGAGTCTTCGAGGATGCGATCCCTGCTCCGAGCGCCGGCTGCAGCACCAGCAAGGGCGCCAGCACCGTGACGATCCCGGTGAGGAGCGCGGGAAACAGGGACGGCGATCGCGCCCACTCGAGCCCGAACGCCGAAAGCAACGCGGCGCTGATGAGGATCCCGATCGAGTAATGCGCAGACCAACCGAGCACCGCGGGCCGCCGCTGCTGGCGCAAACCCGGGCACTCGCGCGGTCCCCCGCGCAAACTTTCGGCGCGCGAGCGTGCGCTCGCCGACGTCGGACCCATGTGTCGGATTTCGCCGCGTGCTAAGGAGACTGCGGAAGACGAACCGCGAAGCGCCGCATGGACCGGCTTTCGCGCATCTCCGTGAGGACGGCGACATGAGAGTGCGCAGGCCGTCGGCGACCGGGTTGGTGCTGTTCCTGCTCTGCCTGATGTACCTGATCACGTACATCGACCGGGTCAACCTCGCCACCGCCGCGGAGCCGATCCGCAAGGACTTCAAGCTCTCCAACACGCAACTCGGGCTCGCGTTCTCCGCGTTCGGATACGCGTACCTGGCCCTGCAGGTCTCGGGCGGCTTCATCGCGGACAAGTTCGGCCCCCGCAAGACGCTGACCCTTTCCGGCTTGATCTGGGCCGGCTCCACCATCCTCACCGGATTGGTGGGAGGCCTCTGGTCGCTCTTCGCTGCCCGGCTCCTCCTCGGGATCGGCGAGGGCGCAACCTTCCCCACCGCGACCCGCGCGATGTCGAACTGGACGCCGGCGGCAAAGCGCGGCTTCGCGCAGGGCATCACGCATTCTTTCGCGCGCATCGGAAACGCGTTGGCGCCGCCGCTGGTGGTCGGGCTGATGGCGTGGCTCACCTGGCGCGGCTCGTTCATCATCCTGGGCCTCTGCAGCGTGATCTGGGTGATCGTCTGGTGGATCTACTTTCGCGACGATCCCCGCGAGCATGCCAGCGTCACGCCGGCGGAGATCGCCACGCTGCCGAGCTTCCGCGGCGCGGGCAGCCTCTCGAAGAACCCGATCCCCTGGGGACCGCTGACGCTGCGGATGACCCCGGTGATCGTCGTCTACTTCTGCTACGGGTGGACGCTCTGGCTCTACCTGAACTGGCTGCCGCAGTTCTTCCTGCACGGTTTCAAGCTGGACCTGAAGAGATCAGCCTTCTTCTCCATGGGCGTCTTCCTCGCGGGCGTCGTCGGAGACACGGCCGGCGGCCTGGTCAGCGACGCGATCCTCCACCGCACCAGGAACGTGGTCCGTGCGCGCAGCCACCTGGTGTTCGTCAGCATGCTCGGCTCGCTGCTCTGCTTGATCCCGGTGCTCTACGTGCACGACCTGACGTGGATCGCCGTGTTCCTCAGCGGCGCCTTCTTCTTCCTCGAGCTGACCATCGGGCCGATCTGGGCCATCCCGATGGACATCGCGCCGGCATACTCTGGCACCGCGAGTGGGCTGATGAACAGCGGCTCGGCGCTCGCCGCCATCGTCTCCCCGCTCGCGTTCGGGATGATCATCGACCGGACGGGGAACTGGACGCTGCCGTTCGTCGGTTCCATCGCTCTCCTCGGATTCGGCGCAGTCCTTTCCTTCTTCATGCGCCCGGAGAAGACGCTGACGGTCCCTCCGCCCGTGCCGCCTTCCGGCGCTCTCGCCGCCAACAAATGAGAGGTGTCGCCGCGCAGGCCGCGCTCGACTTCGTCCGGAAGCACCGTCTCGTCCTGCAGTCCGCGCACGTCCCTGGCGTTCCGGTGTTGGTCGATTTCATCGCAGGGACCACCATCCGCGGCAGCTGGTGGGGACATCCGAAAGGCCGCGAGATCTTCAGGGTCCTGAACGAAGTGCACGATTCCGGTGAGATCGTGGTGCTGCGGCTGATCAAGGGAAAGCTGACGCTCGCGCACCGGATCGCGTGGCCGGCGCTGGCGGCCCTTGCCGATGAGATCGGACGTTCTCGCCTCGCCGCGATCACCGAGGTGCATACCGCTTCCGGAAAGCACGAGACGACCACCACGCCGTTTCCCGGATGGCTGCCAGACGACGTCCGGGCCGCGGCGGCGAAGATCGATCTGGATGAAGCGCGATCGATCTGCCGTCCGGCGCTCGCTCGAGGCGCCGCCGTTTGATCCAGATGTTCACCGCCGGCGGCTGCGACCCGACAGCTCGTCGATCGACGCGACCGCGACGATCCCTCGGGCGCTGCGCCGAAGCTTCTCGTCGAGCGTGACGAACGCGTCCGCCTGGAGCTGCGTGAGCGCCAGGTACTCCGCGTCATAGGTCGAGGCCCAGCCCAGCCGATCCGCGAGATCCCAGGCTCGCCGCCGCAGCACCGCGTCCCCGAGAAGCCTGATCGGCATGCGGCCGATGCGGTCGAGCTGGTCGCGCGCGTCATCTGCCGCGAGCTCGCCTCGCTGCACGGCCTCGTGCAGCGCCGACAGCGTCTGCGAGCGAAGGAGCGTCGGTGCGAGGAGCTTGTGCGCGCTCGCGACCTTGAGCTCCGCGCGCACCAGGTGGAGGACCGCGCTGGCGTCGACGACGAACCTTCCCATCGCGACCGCGATGCTACCTGATCGCGTCGAACCCGAGCATCACCGCGGCCGTCCAACGGCCGTTCACGGTTCAGGCGAGCGGCCACACGATCGCGGGAGGCGGATCCGCGGGGCGCGCGAGCACGTAACCCTGGCCGAGCTGGCACCCGGCCTCGATCACCGCCGCCAGCTCCTCCGGAGTTTCCATGCACTCCGCGACCACCATCGCCCCGAGCTCGTTGCACAGCGCGACCAGCGCGCGGACCAGGGTGAACCGGCGTGACCCCGGGCGGAGGCCGGTGATCAGCTCGCGGTCGAGCTTGACGACCTTCGGGTTGAGGTCCGCGAGATAGCGCAGGTTGGAATATCCCGAGCCGAGATCATCGACCACGACGTGCACGCCGCGGGCCTGAATCTCCTGGAGCATCTGCCCGCAGAGCGCGAGGCGCTGCAGCGGCACCGACTCGGTGAGCTCCACGTACACCGCTTGGCGGTGATTGAAGATCGGATCGTCGGGCTGGACGAGGAAATGCTCGAGCAGCTCGTCAGGCTGGACGTTGATGAACAGCGGATGATCGGGACAGCCCTCGATGGAGGCCTCGCGCAACGTTCGCCCGAGCAGTCCGAGTCGGCCCTGGCGCGCGCCGTCGGCGATCAACGCCGGCGGCGAGGAGTGGAGCTGCGGCCGGACCAATGCTTCATAAGCGAAGATCTGCCGTCGAGTGAGATCGACGATCGGCTGGAAGACCATTCCAAACCGCTTGTCGCGAAGCGTCTCGTCGAGCGCTCCCGGAGGTGGCAGGGCATCTGCAGAGTTCACGAGAATGATGCTACCAGAGCGCCGGCGCCCGGCGAGAAACGCGCTCGCGAGGTCACCCGGCGGAATGCCCGCTAATCGTCGTCGTCGTCGCCGTCGTGATCGTGGTGCGGCAGGTCGTAGTAGCCAAGGCTGGTCCCGGGTCCCGTGACCGGCTCGCGCGGGTAGATCCCGATGAAGGCCGGCGGGGGCGCACCACGGGCGCCGTTGCTCTGCTGATAATCGATCATGGCTTCCAGCGCGTCGATCTGTTGGGGGATCAGGTTGTCGTACTGCGTACCGCCGTGCCCCATACCGGGGATGTAATAC
>DASREU010000346.1:0-10798 GCA_035651935.1 Myxococcales bacterium
CCGGATCTACGGCAGCGGACCGGACCGCCGAGCTGTTCGATCCCACCGTCGGCACGGGAACCTTCAGCAACACGGGCGCCCTGCCGACCGGCGAGGACAAGCGAAGCCACACCGCCGTCCTGATCGGGGGCGCCTCCACCAACGTCGGGAAGGTGTTGATCTCCGGGGGCGTCACCGGCGCAGGCGCCGGCACGCCGACGGCGACGCAGTTCCTCTTCAGCGGTGGAGCGTTTACCGCCATCTCCTCGCTGGCGACGGCTCGAAGCAACCACGCCGCCATCTCGCTGCCGACCGACAGCGTGCTGATCTGCGGCGGCACCAGCACCGGCGCGAACACGCTCGCAACCTGCGAGCGGTACGATCCCGCGAGCGGGCTGGGAACGATGTTTCCCACGGCGGCGATGCTGCAGGCGCGAAAGGACTTCGGGCTCGCGCCCATCACGCTCAGCTCGTTCGTCGAGATCCTGGCGGCGGGAAGCCCGAGCAGTCCGATGAACTACGCGGAGACCTACAACACGAACTGATCGGAGCCCCCCGCCCTCCCGAGGGGCGTCCTGCAGGGCGCTCCCAGTATTTTTTTCAACTCCAGGTAGCGGCGACACCGTTGCCCAGTAAAACCTCCACCCTCCGCGGCATTGCGGTTGGCGCGCCGGTCGCGCGAGTCTGCTGGCTGGCGGGAGGCACTGGCAACGATGGGGCAGCCGATCCAACGCATTCCGAGGCCTCACGGCGATGCCGGCGGCCGAGGCGCAGACCGCGCCCGCCTGCTCGAGCGGATCGCCGTCGGGCTGGCGCACGAGGGGAAGAACCCCTTGCACAACATGGTGCTCCACCTCCAGCTCCTGGCGGAGAAGCTCGCGTCGCCGGGGCGCCAGGGCGGGTCTCCGATCGAGAAGCACCTCGGCGCGATGCGCGACGGCATCGGCCGGGTCGACGACCTGTTGCGCGCGTTCGGCGAGTTCGCCGCTCCCAACTACCTGCCCCCGGATCTCGGGGCCGCCGTCCGCCGGGCCATCCAGCTGTTTGCGTACGACGTTCGCCGCGCGACGGTGAAGGTGTCGCAGCGCGGACCCGCGACGCTGATCGTCGAGTCGACCAGCGCCGTCCTCGGCGATCTGGTCGCGCACGCTTACCTCGCCTGCCTCGAGCTGGCGCGCGACGGGGGGACCGTCGACGTCTCCGTCGAGCCGCGCGGCGGCTCCGTCGTCCTCGACCTGCGCGCCAGCGGCGGTCTCGGCAACCGGGAGCAGGCGCAGCCGCATCTCGACGCGCTCCGCACGCTCGCCCCCGGGGCGGCCTGCGATCTTTCCATCGAAACCCCCGCCGCCGGGGGCGCAAGGCTCTCGCTGTCCTTCCTCCATCCGAGGTAATTCACGCCCATGCCGAAGGCCCGCATCCTGATCGTCGATGACGAGGAGTCCACTCGAGAGCTGTTCGCGGAACTTCTGCAGCGCTGGGGATACGACGTCGATCAGACCGGGGATGGACACGGTGCGCTGAAGATCGCCGCGGAGAGCCACCCGGACGTGATCGTCAGCGATCTGGTGATGCCCAAGCTGGACGGGCTGGCGCTGGTGCGCGCGCTGCGCGAGGAGCAGCCCGATACCCCGGTGGTGATCATCACCGGGAAGGGGACCATCGACGCGGCGGTGGAGGCTGTGCGGGAAGGCGTCTTCGACTTCGTGGAGAAGCCGCTCGACCCCGCGCGGCTCAAGGTGATCCTCCAGCGCGCGCTGGAGAAGAAGGAGACGCTGCACGAGATGCAGGTGCTCCGGCGCCGGCTCGGGCAGGTGGATTCCGGAATCGGACTGGTGGGGAATTCGCCCCCCATGCGGCGGGCGATGGAGCTGGTGGAGAAGGTCGCTCCGTCGAAGGCGAGCGTGGTGATCACCGGCCAGAGCGGCACCGGAAAGGAGATGGTGGCGCGCGCCATCCACCAGCTCAGCCCGCGAAGGGACAAGCCGTTCATCGCCATCAACTGCTCGGCGATCCCCGCGACGCTGATCGAGAGCGAGATGTTCGGCCACGAGCGCGGCGCGTTCACCGGCGCCGACCAGCGGCGGCTCGGCGCCTGGGAGCTGGCGGACGGCGGGACGCTCTTCCTCGACGAGGTGGGCGAGATCCCCATCGAGCTCCAGGCGAAGTTCCTCCGGGTGATCGAGGAGGAGAGGCTGCGCCGCCTGGGCGGCAAGAGCGAGATCATCGTGGACGTGCGGGTGATCAGCGCCACCAACCGCGACCTCAAGGAAGAGATCAAGAACGGCGGGTTCCGCGAGGACCTCTACTTCCGCCTCAACGTCTTCCACATCGGGCTGGCCCCGCTGAAGGAGCGCCGCGAGGACATTCCGGTGCTGGTGCAGCACTTCATCGACCGGTTCAGCCGCGACGCCGGCAAGAAGCTGCAGGGGGTCTCGCCGCAGGCGATGAAGCTGTTGACCGACTACGGCTGGCCGGGGAACATCCGCGAGCTGCGCAATACGCTGGAGCGCGCGGTGATCCTCTGCGGCGGCGGCACCATCGAGGCGGAGCACCTGCCCAGCGAGCTGGCAGCGGGCGGGGGCGAAAGCGCGTACCTCAAGCTTCCCTACGGGCTGCCGCTGCGCGAGATCGAGAAGGAGTACATCCTCGCCACCCTGGTGCGGCTGCAGAAGAACAAGGCCCGGACGGCGCAGGCGCTGGGGATCAGCGAGAAGACGCTCTACAACAAGCTCTACCGGTATTCCGGACGGACGCCGCGGCGCGAGGAGGAGGGCGAGGAGGACGTCCAGCCCGCACCGCCCACCGAGATCAAGGTCACCGGGATCGGCTGAGGTCAGTGCTCGACGTGCGCGACCTCGACCCGGTCGCGCCCCGATCGCTTCGCGCGGTAGAGCGCCTCGTCGGCGCGCCGGAGGAGATCCTCCGCCGCTTCCGGTGAATCCAGCTCGTCCGCCGCCACGGCGGCGACGCCGATGGAGCCGCGCACGGGCAGTCCGGCCTCCTGGCTCACCTCGATCAGCCGGCGCCGCAGTCGTTCCGCGAAGAGCGCCCCGTGCGACTCGCTGGTCTGCGGCAAGAGGACCACGAACTCGTCTCCGCCGTACCGCGCGGCGAAGTCGGTGTCGCGCAGCTCCTCGCGCACGGCATCGGCGAGGGCCATGATCGCGCGGTTGCCCGCGGCATGGCCGAGCCGGTCGTTGATCTCCTTCAGCCCGTCGAGATCGACCATCGCGCAGGCGAGCGGATGCCCGTAGCGGTGCGCGCGCGCGACTTCTTCCTCGAGGCGCGCGTGGAAGGAGCGGAAGTTGGGCAGCCCGGTCAGCCCGTCGGTCTGCGCCAGGGCGCGGAAGTGCTCCTTCTGGGCGGCGAGCTTGAGCGTGCGATCGACCCGCGCCATCAGCTCCTGCTCGCTGAAGGGCTTCGCCAGGTAGTCGGCGGCGCCCAGCGAGAGCCCCTGCGACTTGGTCTCGGCGTCGCCCTGGGCGGAGAGGAAGATCACCGGCGTGTCCGCCGTCTTCGAGTTCCGGCGCAGACCGGTGAGCGCGCCGAATCCGTCCATGCCCGGGAGGAAGAGATCGAGCAGCACCAGGTCCGGGTTCAGCTCCGCCGCGCGCTTCAGGGCCGTCTCGCCGTCGCCGACCGCGTCGACGTCGTACCGGGGCCGGAGCAGCTCGGTGAGGACGATGCGCGCATCCTCGTCGTCCTCCACCACCAGGATCAGCGGCTTCTGTCTCTTTCCGTTCGCCGCGGCCCCTTCGCCGGCAGGCGCCTCCTCGAGGCGCGCGAGCTTCGGGGCGCGCAGGCGCGCCGCAACCCGCTGCGCGACCTCGTCGGCCGTGCCGCCCGCATCGTCGGCGCCTGCTTCGATCGCCGCTCCGGCGTCGTCGGTGAGCACGACGATGGGGCCGGTGACCTGGGCCAGCTCGCGCATGGCGATGGCGCGCGAGAGATCGTCCAGGGTGCAGACGAACGCCGCCGGCTCACCGGCGCGCTCGACGAGCCCGACGCTCGCCAGCGACGAACGCAGCGCCTCTGCCGGCTCCCCAGCCCCCACCACCCGAACGTTCACGCCGTCTCCTGAACGCACGCCACCCGACAACCCGCCGGGAAGGTAGCGATTCAGCAGAAGGAACGCCAAGACGTGGGACGAATCGAGACGCTCGCCCGCTTGCCCGGCGCGACGGAATCAGCGCCGGAACCCGCCGCCGCGGCCAAATCTCTGTCGGCCGCTGAACACGGCGCCGCCGGCGGGACCGGTCATCATCGGCGGGGTCTCCAGCCAGAACTGCCACCACTGCTCACCCCAACCGTCGAGCTTGAAACGCTTGTCGTTCTGGGCGCGGTTGAGGAGCGCCTTGAGCTTGTCGTCGGAGGGGTTCTCCTTCACCCCTTTCTGCAGCACCTCGAGCGCCTTCTTCTTCTCGCCTCGCTGGTGCTCGCACCAGGCGTACACCGCGTAGAGCAGCGTCTCGCCCTTGTTTCCCCGCATCGCCGAGTCGAACACCTTCTCCATCTCGTCGTACTGCTTCCGCCGGTAGAGGATGGCCCCGAGCATCGCCTGCGCCAGCCAGAGCTTCATCATCGTGGCGGCGCCCTTGCGCAGGTGCGGCTCCGCCTCGTCGAACTTCTTCTGGACGTAGAGGAGCACGCCGATGTTGGCGTGGAGGCTCGAGGCGATGCCGAACTGCCAGCGGGCCAGGGCGAACGTGGCCTCGAGGGCCTGCACCGCGCGCTCCGGCTTGCGCGCCATCATCTCTTTCTGCGCGACGGCCATCGCCGCCTCGAGCTGCTTGCCGGTGCGGCGGGCGAGCAGGATGTACGTGCCGACGGCGGCCACCACCCCCGGGAAGATCGACCCGATCGCGTGCGCGATCCCCGGAAGGTAGAAGACGAGGAAGCCGGCGACGCCGGCGAGAAGCGCGAGAAGAAGGTTGATCACGGATGCGGCTCCACAGCGCGCCCTCGTAGCACACTCGGCGCCCGGAGCCTACGGGCGGAAACTTCTCCGGCGCTTGAGGGGAAGACGCAACCTCTGATGGCAGGCGACATCCCGCGGGCCAGTAGAAAAGCCTCGCGCCGGTGCGCTAGGGTTTCGGCCACAACGGAGGGGCGCACCATGAAACGAACGCTCGCTGTGATCGCGTGTGCAGTCTCGGGATGCATCTACGCCGACGTGAAGACGCCGCTCGCGTACCGGGCGCCGACAGCAGTGGAGGCGAAAGCGACCGGAGCCGCCGATGTGGAGGGCACGGCGTGCAACCAGGCCGTGCTCGGGCTGGTGGCGTGGGGCGACGGCGGTTACGCGGCGGCAGTCGCCGACGCGAAGAGCAGGTCCGGCGCGACCGAGCTGGCCGACGTCCGGGCCGACACCACCTTCTTCAACATCCTCTTCCTCTACGACAAGGCGTGCACCCGCGTCACCGCGAAGGCCGTCCGGTGAAAGCGCTCCTCTTGTCCGGACTGCTCCTCTCCGGATGCGCGGGGTCGGTGATGCGGCCGAATCGCGTGGCGCTCGTGTTCGAGGACAGCTCGGGCCCGCTGGAGTGGCGCGCCGACACCGGATCGGCGCCGCACGAAGTGCATGGCGAGTCGTGCCGCAACGCGATCGGGCTCCCGCTGTTTCTCTATGGAGGATGGGACCTGGGCGCGTGGGGCGATGCCGGCTACCGCGATGCCGTCGCCAAAGCCCAGGCGCAGGCGCCGGGCCGCACGCTGTCCGACGTCCGCGCCGACGTGCGCTTCTTGAACATCCTCGTCTTCCGGCAGGAATGCCTCGAGGTGACCGCGGCGGCGAGATAGGAAAAGGGGCGTGGGGGGACACCCTGCGACGGTGTCCCCCAGGGCACGCGCGATCTTCCGCGGGCGTCCGATCTACAGCGACGTGCGGATCCAGCCGTAGCGGGTGGACTTCGGCTCCACGCCCATCGCCAGATAACGCTCCCGGTAGACGCTGAAGTTGTCCTGCCTGGCGTCGAGGTTCTGGATGTGGTTGTACGGCGCCATTTCCCACAGCCGCTTCAGGTCGTCCGTGATGTGGTTCGCGAAGTCCGCGGGCAGGTCGCGGTATGGGGCGCCCGACCGAGGCTCCAGGCCGTAGAGCTTCCCCGAGTTGCGGCCGAGGATGTCGCGCTTGTCGTCCTCGTCGAGCTGCGGATAGCCCCACTTTTCCGCGATGCGGTCCGGGATCTGGAACCGCCACAGCGCCTCGATCTGCCATTGCGGGCTGCCGTACCACAGCGAGTCGGAGCCGAAGAGGATGTGCTTCGGTCCCTTGTAGCGCAGGAGCTGCCCGAGAATGTGCGCCGTCACCGTCGGGAACGTCACCACCGAGGAGGCGAATGTCGTCCCGATCTCGGCGTAGGAATTCTTGAACTCGCCGGTGAGCTGCGCATACAGGGTCGTCCAGTCGATGTTCGGCACCCCGTTGAGGAGCGGCCGGGTCCCCGCCTCGCTCGCGCGGATCTCCGCCAGCGCCTGGTCGTCGAAGAAGGTGTCCTGGATGCAGGAGTGGTAGGTGAGGAAGTTCAGGTTCGGCCAGTCCCTCAACGCCTTGGGCATGTCGGAGGGGTGGCCGTTCTCCGGAATCGGCGCCGCGCCGCGGGCGAGTCCCTTGTGCACCGCGATCACGTTTCCGCCCGGGCCGAGCTTGTGCTGGCGGATGTTCTTGGTGATCAGCTCGAAGGTCGGGTACGCCACGTTCTCGTCATCATGGCGCCACGGCCGCATCGGGCCGGAATCGACCTTGGCCGCGTTCGAGATGTTGTAGCCCTTCCACGCATCCGGGTGGTGGTTGTCGATCTGGTACTGGATGTAGTCGAGGTTGCCCTTCCCGACGTAAAGCAGCGCGTGCGCCATCGCCCTGCGCGATCCGGCGAGCTTGTTGATGAAGTCGCGTCCGGCCGCCGTCTGTTTCGCGGTGAGGATCTCTCCCGTGCGCGCGTCGTTCACGTCCAGTGCGGGCGCGCCCGGATTGACGCCGCTCGGGCCCGCCACGAACGCGGTGACGTTGCTGATCATCCCGACGGTGACCTGGCTGTCGAAGTAGATGCTGCGGATGAAGTTGACGATGTTGAACATGTCGTCGGTCACCGGCAGGCCGACCAGCTTCGGGTTCCAGACGCCCCAGAGATTGCCGTGCTCGTCGGGCACGTTGTTCGGATTGAACGGATTGCTGCTGAACCCCGGCGTGGACGGACCCTGCGCGAGAGCGCGCAGCGCCACCGGGCCGCTTCCCTGCGTGCCCCGCACGAAGTGGAGCTGGTCGTCGACCACGAAGAGATCCTTGGGCGGCGCGTTCTGCGCGTGCGCCGCCGGCTCGAACATCTCTTCCTTGTCCACGTTGAAGAACTTGCCGTGAACGTCGTTCATGGCGATGAACGCCGCTGCGAATCCGCCGGACGAGCCGAGGAACTCGCGCCGGCTGACGCCGAGCTTCTTCGCCGCCCCGTCGGCAAGCTCCTTCATCCGCGCTTCGACCCGCTTCTGCGAATCGCTCTGCGGAGGCGGCATGTACTCGCCGTTCGACACCACGCGCGTGGGCACGGGCGACCCGAAGTCGGCCTCCGTGGCGTCGTACGCGCGGGTGCACTTCGCGAGATCCTCGTCGTGCAGCAGCGTGTGGTCCGGTTCCCAGGTGCCTCCCGTTTCCTTCCACTCGTTCGGTCCAGCCATGTGGGTTTCCTTTCGGGCCGCGCGGACGCTTCCGACCCGCTGGAGCCCGACGGAGGCGCACGGACGCGCGCGCGTCGAGCTGTCGGTTGCGCTACGCTCCGGGCGATCGCGGAGTCAATGCGCGCCGGGTCAGGCGGAGTTACGGATCCAGATTGATTGGTGAATCCGGACGGCGCGCGGCGACCTGCGATCGCGGTTCGGGATCCCACGATCCATTCGAGGAAGCGGCGTAGAGTTTTCCGTCCGCAGCGCGCGCGATCACGCTCAGGCGGAATTTCTCCCACGCGCACGCAAGCGACGCCCCCGTAAAGGGAATCCGGGCACCTGTCGTGGGCGATCGCGGCATTCCCATCGACGCGAACAGGTTCCAGTCCTTCCCGTCCCACACGCTGTGCAGCAGATCGCCGCGCGGTCCGCGGGTGAAGACATCGAGGCGCGTGGTTCCTCCACCGCACGCCGCCGGACCCGACGAGATCGGGACGGCACGGCGCGCGGCCGGATAGGTCTGGTCCGATTCCTGCGGCGAGCCGAGCGACTCGAAAGGACTCCACTCCGATCCGCTCCACCACTTGAGCCGGAGATCTCCGTTCGGCCCGCGCGCGAAGACGCCCATGCGCCTTTCGCCGCAATTGCACGCGGAGATCGGTCCGGCGATCGGGCTCGCGTTCCCGGCTGCAGAATCGATTCCGCCCAGCGACTCGAACTCGGTGAACCCGCCCTTGTCCCAGGTCGCGTGCAGCAGCGCGCCTGCCGAGCCGATCGCGAACACGTCCATTCGACCGGGCGCGCGGCTGCACGCCGCCGGACCGGCGGTGAGACCCATCGGGGTTCCCTCGATGCCCGAGGGGACGCCGATGCACTCGAATCCTTCCCAGTCGTTGCCGCGCAGCGTGCCATGAAGCAGCTCACCCTCGGCGCCTCGCGCCAGCAGCTGGATCTCCTCTGGACCGGTGCTACACGCGGCGAGCGGCCAGTCGACGGGAACTACGGCGCGTGATCCCGCAAGCCGTGCCACCGGCACGCCGAGCGAGCGGATCTCTCCCCACCGATCGAAGTCGCGACGGCGGAAGAGGAGCTCTCCTCGTGAACCGCGCATGAACAGAGAGAGGCTTCGCTCCGCGGAGGAAGCCGCGGCGGGCGAGAACACGTCCTCGGCGACGGCCGCCCACCGAAGGACCTCTCCTGCAGCTTCGGGCTTCATCCTGCGCGTCGGGTGTTAGCACAGGTGAGCGCGAAATGCCGCCCGGCGTCGCTGGGGCTCGCCCGCATCCCGGGACTTGCCCAGCGGGCATGCCCTTCCGGACAGCGGCAGCGCTGCCGAAGGGCTCTTGCCAGAACCCGGTTGCGCTCCCGTAGACTCTGCGGAGCGGTTCACCCTCTTCCACGACCGGTTTCAGCGGCGTCCCCCCGGAGCTCCGATGAAGCAATCCCCTGCGGCGAAAGCGCGCTCGCGTTCGTCCGGTTCTCTCCTTGTCGCCGGAACAGTGGCGATCTGCCTCGCCATCAGCTGCGCTCCAGAGTCCCCCGAAATGGCGAAGGCCTCGCCGGCGGGCGCCGACTCCGAGTTGCGGCTCGGCACCCGCGTTCACGTGATGCCGTTCGGTGCGGCTGCCCAGCCCGACCTGATCAACGCCGCCGCGCAGACGCTCACCTACTACGGCGGGCGCGTCGTCTCCAACGTCCGGGTCGTCGAAGTGCTCTGGGGCAGCGGCAGCTACCTGTCGAACGTCTCCGGCACCACCTCGCCGAGCATGGGCACGTTCTATCAGGGAGTGCTCAACAGCCCGTACGTCGACTGGCTCGACGGCGACTACAACACGGTCAATCCGAACCCGATCTCGGGGTCGACCAGGACCAACCAGCACATCGGGCGCGGCTCGTTCGCCGGCGTGTACACGATCGCTCCCTCCAGCGGAGCGACGACCATCTCCGACGCGACCATCCAGAGCGAGATCGCCGCGCAGATCCAGGCGGGCATCCTGCCCGCGCCCACGCACGACGCCGCGGGCAACGACAACACCTATTACGCCGTCTTCTTCCCCCCGGGAAAGACGATCACCCAAGGCGGCTCGAGCTCCTGCGTCGCGGGCGGGTTCTGCGCGTACCACGGGACCGTCGCCAACGTGCCCGGCGCCGGCGAGATCTATTACGGCGTCCACCCCGACATGCAGGCCGGCTCGGGCTGCGCGACGGGGTGCGGGAACGGCAGCACCTTCCAGAACTACACCTCCGTCGCTTCGCACGAGTTGGTCGAGACGATCACCGACGCCGAGGTCGGGCTCGCCAGCACGCTGTCGCCGCCGCTCGCCTGGTACAACAACACGTACGGAGAGGTCGGCGACATCTGCAACGCGCAGCAGGGCACCGTCGTCGGCAGCGACGGCGTGACCTATACGGTGCAGAAGGAATGGTCGAACAGCTCGTCGGCGTGCATCGTGACCAAGCCGGTGGTCGGCAACGACTTCAGCGTCTCGGTGAGCCCGTCGTCGATCTCCGTCCTGCAGGGAAATTCCGGCAGCGCCACCATCAACACCGCCACCACCAGCGGCAGCGCGCAAACGGTCTCGCTGTCCGTCAGCGGCCAGCCCTCGGGCATGACAGCCGGCATCACGCCCACCTCCGTCAGCTCGGGGCAGAGCGCGACCATCGCCATCTCCACCGTCTCCACCGTTCTCCCCGGAACCTACACGCTCACCGTGACGGGGAGCGCGACCTCCGGCTCGCACAGCGCAACCCTCAGCGTCACGGTCACCTCGTCCGCGCCGAGCGACTTCTCCATCTCCGCGAACCCCGGCAGCGTCTCGGTCGCGCAGGGCTCGTCGGGAAGCTCGACCATCTCCACCGCCACCACATCGGGGAGCGCGCAGACCGTCTCGCTCAGCGTCTCGGGAGCTCCAGCGGGCGTGACCGCGACGCTCTCCCCCACGTCGGTGGCCTCCGGCAACTCGTCGACGCTCTCGATCTCCGTTGCGTCGGCGACGGCGGCGGGAACGTACGCCCTCACCATCACGGGGTCCGCGCCTTCCGGATCACACTCAACGGCGGTCTCGCTCACGGTGACGAGCAGCGGCGGGAACGTGCTGAGCAACGGCGTGCCCGTGACCAACATCTCCGGTGCGCTGAGCTCGCAGACCTTCTGGTCCATCGT
>DASREU010000347.1:0-14750 GCA_035651935.1 Myxococcales bacterium
GGCGGCAGTCGATTCGCAGGACGTCGAGGTCGAGGTCAGCCAGGGCGTCGTGACCCTTTCGGGCCGCGTCTCGACGCGGTTCGAGAAGCGGATCATCGAGGACATCGCCGACGGCGTCTTCGGAGTGAAGGAAGTCCACAATCACCTGCGCCTCGCGCGGATCGCGAACGAAGGGCGCGCAACTGGAGCGGAGACGGACCCGCTGCGGGCGAACACCAACGCTTCGCCGTCGGAGAAGAGCTTCGAGAACATCGGACAGCACTAGGACCAGCCCGAGGGGGGGGGCGAGGCTCCCCCCTCTGCGCGTGCGCACGGTCGGTGACACACCGGTCTTGACAGGTCGCGCACGCGGCGTTTTTTTCCCGCCGCCCCGAATCACCGGGGAGAGGAACCACATCATGGCCAAGGCGAAGAGGTACATCCCCGAAGGTCTGCAATCGGTGACCGCGTCGCTGGTGGTGGACGGCGCCGCCAAAGCGATCGACTGGTACAAGAAAGTCTTCGGCGCCAGCGAGCGCGGCAAGCGCCATCTCGGACCCGACGGGAAGGTGATGCACTCCGAGTTGCAGATCGGCTCGTCGGTGCTGTTCTTGAACGACCTCATCGGCGGCGCGCCGCCCGTGGTCCAGGATGGGCGGCGGCTGGGCGGCTCGCCCGTCGGGCTGACCGTGTACCTCGAGGATTCCGACGCGGCGTTCAAGCGGGCGACGGAGAACGGCGCGAAAGTGACGATGCCGATCGGCGATCAATTCTGGGGCGATCGCTGGGGCAGCTTCACCGATCCGTTCGGGCAGAACTGGAGCGTCGCGACCCACCGCGAGGACTTGACGACCGAAGAGATGGAGAACCGCGCCCAGGCGTTCTTCAAGCAGCTGATGGGCGCGCACCAGCGGAAGTAGCCGCGCGACCAGGGGACCGCCCGCCCGGAGCGGTCCCGTCCGCGCAGCACGAAAGGCGCCCGCACTACACAAGCCAGGCGCATTCGTGACAGAGTCGCAGGTCGCGCAACCACAAGGGGGAAGCCATGCGGTTCTTCCGCGGCACTCACGTTCTCGCGGCCGCTCTCGCGCTCGTGCCCGGCTGGGCGCTTGCGCAGCACGATCACACGCACGATGTCCCGGAGAAGTTCGGGCGGGTTCACTTCCCGACCTCGTGCAAACCGGAGGTCCAGCCGACGTTCGAGCGCGCGGTGGCGATGCTGCATTCCTTCGCCTACGCGAAAGCGGCAAAGACGTTCCAGGAAGTCTCCGCGAACGATCCGGGCTGCGGGATGGCGCAGTGGGGCGTCGCGATGACGTACCTGCACATCATCTGGGCGCCGCCCACGGACGACGAATTCACGGCGGGCCGGGCGGCGGCGCAGAAGGCGGCGGCCGTTGCGGCGCCCACTCCCCGCGAACGCGACTACATCGCCGCGATCGGCACGTACTACCAGGGCGACGGGATCGCGCATCCCGCGCGCGTCGCTGCCTACGAGAAGGCGATGGCGGGGGTGGCGGAACGCGCCCCGGGCGACGACGAGGCGGCGATCTTCCACGCGCTCTCGCTTCTGGGCGTCGCCTACAACTCCCCGCCCGACAAGACGTACGCGAAGCAGAAGGAGGTCGCGAAGACCCTCAATCGTCTCCTCGCCGTGGAGCCCGACCATCCGGGCATCGCGCATTACATGATCCACTCCTTCGATTACCCGGAGCTCGCCGAGCTGGCGCTGCCCGCGGCCCGCGCGTACGCGAAGATCGCGCCCGCGGCGCCTCACGCGCTGCACATGCCGTCGCACATCTTCACCCGTCTGGGAATGTGGTCCGACTCGATCGAATCGAACCTGGCTTCGGAGCAGGCTGCGCAGGCGGGGCTGGCGAAGCCGCAACCCGGAGCGAAGGCGTTCGACGCGCTGCACGCGATGGATTACCTGGAGTACGCCTATCTGCAGATCGGCGACGATGCCAAGGCGCAGGCGGTGGCGGACGATGCGGTCAAGGTGACCAGTCTCGACGTTCCGCAGTTCGCCGCTGCCTATGCGCTGGCGGCCATCCCGTCCCGCCATGCGCTCGAGCGCCGTGCATGGAAGGAGGCGGCCTCGGTCAAGCTCGTGAGCGCGATCCCCTGGGCGAAGTATCCGTATGCGGAGGCGATCGTTCATTTCGCGCGCTCGGTCGGAAGCGCCCGCGCAGGCGATCTGGAAACATCGCAAAAGGAGCTGGCGACGCTGGCCGCGATCCAGACGTCGCTCAAAGGGCAGAAGGGCTTCGACTGGGCCACGCAGGTGGAAGTGCAGCGCCGGGCTGCCGCGGGCTGGCTCGCGCGGGCGGAGAAGAAGGATGCGGAAGCGCTGACCTTGCTGCGATCGGCGGCCGATCTGGAGGATTCCGCGGACAAGCATCCCGTCACTCCTGGATCGATCCTTCCCGCGCGCGAGCAACTCGCGGATCTGCTGGTCGAGGTCGGGAAGCCCGAGGCGGCGCTCGCCGAGTACGAGGCCTCGCTCCGGGCGGCGCCGCGACGCCTCAACAGCTACAGCGGCGCCGCGCGGGCGGCGGATCGCGCGGGAAAGAAGCAGGCAGCGAAGGCGTTCCGCGCGCAGCTGGTGGCGCTGTGCGGCGGATCGGTGCCCTCCCGCGCAGGGGCAGCGATGGCGATCGCCGAGTAGGCCTCCGGGCCGGCGGTGTTCGCTCGGCCGGGATCATCCCCCGTCGTGAAGCCTCGCCAGCTTCACGGCGGATCGCCGGACGGCAGAACGATGGCGCCTCGCCCCAACTCCGCGACGGCGCCGGAGACGTAGATCGCGCCGTCCCGCTCCACGCTCAATCCAAGGATCGAGGGGCGGCCGACCGCGATCCCCTGGCGCAGCGTCGCCGACAATGGCAGCGCCCTGCCCCGTGCGATGTGCCAGCCTCCGAGGTTGGCGCAGGCGGATCCCGTCGCGGGGTCCTCGCGCACCGCCGTATCGGCTGTGAAGAAGAAGCGCACCGTCCACTCGGGCGTGCCCGGCGACCAGAGATAGGCCATCGCTCCTCCGCGCGACTCCAGCCAGGCGTGCCGCAAGAGCAGCTCGGGCGAAGGCTTTGCGGACGTCACCAGCTCCGGGCTCGCGATGGGCACGATCAGCTGCTCGACGCCGGTGTCCACCCAGAGCGGCTCGTCGGAGACCGCGCCGGAGGGGAGCCCGACCATCCGCGCGAGCTCGTCGCGCGTCGCCGCGACCGGCCGCGTCGTTGGCGCCTTGGCAGCCCGCAGCGTCCACGACGACCCTCGACGCGAGACCGCGACGAGGCCGGCCTTCATCTCCAGCGTCACCTGCTCCCGGGCGCCACCCACGACGCTCGCGGTGCCCAGCGTGGGGTGGCCCGCGAACGGCATCTCGAACGAGGGCGTGAAGATGCGGACCAGCGCGTCCGCCTTGCTCGACGGCAGGACGAACGTGGTCTCGGACAGGTTCATCTGGCGGGCCAAGGCCTGCATCTGTTCGGCGGAGAGGCCACGCGCGTCGTCGAAGACGCAGAGCGGATTGCCGGACAGCGGATCGCCGTCCGCGGTGAAGACGTTGACGATCCGGTACGCGTACGAGCGCGACGAGGCGGTGGTCATGGCTGCGTGATGGGAGTGAAGCCCGGGCGGTCGCGCACGCGATCGAGCCAGGCGCGGACGTGAGGAACCGGCTCGATGTCGAAGCCGCCCTCGGGCGCGACGTGCGTGTACGCGTAGAGCGCGAGGTCGGCGATGGTGCAGTCGTTCCCGGCGAAGAACCGGTTGCGGGCGAGGTGCCCGTCCATCACCGACAATGCCCGCTCACCAAGCTTGCGTTTCTGGTCGAGGACCGCGCGCCGCTCCGGAGTCAGGCCGGCATGCTGCAGCCAGAAGCGGACCGTGGCGATGTTCGGCTCGTGGCTGTACTGCTCCCAGAACATCCACTGGAGCACGCGAGCGCGCTGGAGGCGCCCATCTGGAAGCCAGGGCGTCCCCTCCGCCAGGTAGTGCAGGATCGCGTTCGACTCGAAGAGGTGCGAGCCGTCGTCCAGCTCGAGGACCGGGATTCGTCCCTCCGGGCTCCGGCGCAGGAACGCCTCGGTGCGCGACTCGCCGTGCGCAATGTCCACCTCGATGCGCTCGAACGGGATCCCCAGCAGGCGCAGCAGCAGCCTGGGCTTGTATCCGTTTCCCGAGTAGAGGCAGTCGTAGAGTCTGAGCATCGCCGCTACGTTGCTCGGCTCCTGTCGAGCGCGCAAGCGATGCTTTCTCGTCCGATGCATGAGATTCTCTCAACCGTGAAGCTGCCTTCGCTCAATGCCTTGTACGCGTTCGAGGCGGCGGCGCGCCTCGGCAGCCTCACCCGCGCCTCGGGCGAGCTGCACGTGACCCCCTCGGCGGTGAGCCACCAGGTCCGCGCGCTCGAGGCGGAGCTCGGTGTGCTTCTCTTCGAGAGGCGCCCGCGGGCGCTCTCGCTCACCCCCGCCGGCGCGGCGCTGGCAGAGACGGCGGAGAAGGCCTTTTCGCTGCTCCTCGATGGAGCTCGCCGCGTGGGTGCGGCGCGACCTCGGCCGCTCACGGTCAGCGTGCTCCCCTCCTTCGGCGCCCGCTGGCTGCTGCCGCGACTGGCGCGCTTTCGCGCCCGGCGGCCCGGATTCGAGCTGCGCATCCACGCCAGCCAGGAGCTCGCTCACTTCGGGCGGGACCAGGTGGACGCGGCGGTCCGCTACTCGCCTCGGGCTCCCCGCGGCCTGCATGCGGAACGCCTCCTGTCCGAAGAGCTCTTTCCCGTCTGCGCGCCGCGGATCCGGCGCAGGCTGCGATCCGTCGCCGACCTGCGTCGGTGCGCGCTCCTGCACGACGAATCGGAAGCGCGCCAGGGCGGCTGGAAGGAGTGGCTCGCCGCTGCCGGCGGCGCGACCTTCGACTGGGAGCGCGGAACCACCTTCACCGACGCGCACCTGATGCTGGACGCGGCGGCGAGAGGCCAAGGAGTAGCGCTGGCGCGAAGCGCGCTCGCCGAGGGCGATCTCGCGTCGGGTCGTCTGGTCCGGCCCTTCGCGGCGGCGGTGCCGGCGCGCAACCAATACTACTTCGTCTGCCCGAAGGCGGCGCTGAGGCGCCCGGAGGTGCGCGCGCTCCGGGACTTCCTCGTGCGCGAAGCAGCGGGCCCTCCCCGTCGCGCGCACCGCTGACGAAGTGCGGTGCGCGCCGGGCAAGGTCAGCGCGGGATCAGGACGGCGACCTGCGATCCCGACTCGACCACGATGCGCCCCTGGTCGTCGATGGCGACGGCCCTCTGCAGCACCGGCGCGCCCAACGCGCTGGCGTCGGCCAGGAAGTTCAGGTCCTGCGCGGTGCCGCCGCTGAGGAGCGCCGCGTGCTCTTTCGGAATGAAGCTCGTGTTGGTCGGCACTCCACCCGAATCCATGGTCCCGACGATCGCGCCAGAGGCGTTGATCCCGAGCGCGCCGTCGAGACCGCCGTCGTCGTGCCCGAGGGTGTGCACCGCGCCGTCCCAGGAGAACCCGAATGCCAGTTGCTTCTGCACCTGCATCGTCCTGCCGACCGCGACGCCGCTTGCGTTGATCGCCGTGAAGCAGGGGAAATGCCACGATGCCGGCGTCACGCTGCCGTGCGCAGCGGCGGTGCCGACGATGGCCGCGCCCGAGGCGCATCCGGCGAGGGCTTCGGAATCGTTCGCCGCGAAGACGGCGAATCCGGGCAACGCGGTCAGCGCGTCGTCGCTTCCCAGGCGGAAGCCATCGTTTGTATCGGAGAACCCGAAGACCACGCCGCTGCCGGTGATCGCGCGCGCCTGGCCGTTGAAGGTCAGGTCGGTGCGGATCCCGCGGCGGATGGCGAAGGGTCGATCGCCGTCGGCGCCGGCCACGTCGCCGTTCGCGTTGATCGCGTAGGCAGCGGAGTTGGAGTTGGTCGAAAGCTGCGTCAAGGTTCCGGTCGCGAGGTCGTAGACGGCAGCGCCCTGATCGTTCGCGCCCGCGATCCGTCCGCCGCTGATCGCGAATGCGGCGGTGAGCGGCACGCTGCGCACGGTGTACAGCGCCGTGACGTCGGGATCGAAGCGCACCGTCACCGAGATCTGGCGCGGCATGCTGCTCATGGCAGTCAGCTGACAGGGACCTGATCCCGCTGGAGCGCATGCGTTGTCGAACCAGCCACCGACGTGCGACCCGGCGTCCGCCGAAGGCGTCAGCGTGACGCTCTCGCCGACCGGCAGGTCGAATTCCGCCCACTCGCCGGCGGGCGCGGCATTCGGATTCGTCTCGCCGATGTCGACCGGCCGGTCGGCGCTGAGCGATCCGCTGCCGGCTCCGCCGATGAAGACGTGCACGAGCACGCGCTGGCGGAACTCGATGTCGGCGTCGACGGTGAGGTCCGCGTCCATCGTCGCGGTGCACGAATCCCCGGAGCGCGCGCAACCGGTGAAGCCGCCGAGCACGAACTCGGAATTCGCGAGCGGGCCGCCGCCGGTGGCGAAGCGCAGGACGACCGTGGACCCGGCGGCGAAATCGGCGGCGCACGACGAGGGGCACTGGATCGACCCGCCGTCACTGGTGACGAACGTGAGGCCGGTCGGGGTCAGCAGCGCTGCTCCGGAGCCGGTGAGGCGCACCGTCAGGCGATGCCTGGCCGGCGGGCGGCGGGTGAAGTGCGCGATCACCTGCGCATCCGCGGTCATCGGCAGCGAGCAACTGGTGCCGCTGCACGCGCCCGTAAAGCCGGCAAAGTCGTAGTCCGAGGCTGCCGTGGCCGTCAGCACCACATTCGTTCCGGGCGCGAATTCCGCTACGCACCCCTGCGCGCAGTCGAGACCCGCAGGCTGCGAGGCGACGCGACCGGCGCCGTCGATGTCGATCTGGAGATGCACCGGCTGTGGTCCAGCGTCGTTGCCGTTGCTGGCCGGACCTTGCACCGGGATGCCGCTCTCCGGGACGCTGCTCACCGGACCGCTGCTGCGGCCACAAGCCACTCCAAAGAACCAGATGAAGACCCCCACCCCGACCGTTACCCGCACGGAGCCCCCTCGGGATCCAACATGGGGATGGCCCTACGGAAGATCACGCACGCGCGCGGCAAGGCGCGTTTCCCTCGGAGAAAGGGAGACGAATGTGCCCTATTGGTTGAGCGCCGAGAATGCGCTCCTCAGCGCCTCGATCAGAGACGACTGCACCCGCGCCAGCATCCGATCCGCGCAGCAGGCCACGTGGACGGGATCGCTCGCGGCCCACCCCTCGACGGCGACTTCGACGAGCGCGCCCGATGCCACGAGCCGCGCTGCGGCGAATACGGGCCCGTAGACCAGCTGCCCGCTGCTCGCGGCGAGCTCCAGCGCGACACCGATGGTCTGTGTCTCGTGGCCAGCGCGCCGTACCGCTGGCGGCAGCGGGCAATCGTCGTCGACCGGGACGTACTGCCCCCCGACGACGTAGACCGGGCTGACGAAGGGCACGCCGTGCAGCTTCTCGACCGGGACCGGCTGGCGTCCGAGATCCCGGGCAACCGCTGGCGTGGCGAACAGCGCCTTGCGGGCGCTCCCGATCTGCGTCACCGCCCAGGTCGAGGGCAATCGCGGCTCGCCCAGCAGAAGCGCGACCTCGAACAAGTTCGTCGCCGCGAGCGTGCGCACCATCGCCGGGGGCAGCTCCAGCGCGCGCACGCGCAGCTCCGGAAGCGCCGCCGCGACCGCCGGGAGCAGGAAGGCGTTCATGTACGAGGGGGCCGCGAGGGTGATCACCGTGCCCGGGTCTGTCTTCGCTTTCCGCGCCGATTGGACCAAGGCGAAGATCTCGTCGAGTCGAGGCAAGAGGCGCCGGCCGGCGTCGGTCAAGGCGACCCCTTTGGCGCTGCGGTTGAACAGCGTCGCGCCGAGATGCCGTTCCACCCGGGTCACCGCCTTGCTGACCTGCGACGGCGTGACGCCGAGATGCCGCGCCGAGGCCGTCACCGACGAGAGCTGGTGCACGATCAGGACGGTCGAGAGGTCCGCGACCCGCAGGTCGTCGAGCGGATCTGGCTGCAGGGGACCTCCACGGCGCACAGCCGAGGATATCTCCGGCCGGCTTCGACCGCATTGCCGGAAGTTATCGATTTTCATTTACGAACGATTGGAACTCGTTTTCTGCGACTTGTGGCCCATCCGACCTCCGGGGGGAGGGCGAGGCGCGCGAAGTCCCGTCCCGGCTCCGGGATGAACAATCCCATCCCCGGACAGCGCACGGACTCCCCGCCCGCGGTTCGATGGCACACCGTTCGCTTCGGCGCTCCAGGATGGCGGCGTTGAGTGGCCTCTTCAGCGATCTCCGGCTCGCCGTCCGCTCGCTCTTGCGGACGCCTGGATTCACGGCGGTCGCGGTCCTGGCCATGGCGGTCGGCATCGGCGGAACCTCCGCCATCTTCGCCGGGTTCGACATGCTGCTGTTGCGCCCTCTGGCGCTGCCGGCCTCGCAGCAACTCGTGACCCTCTACGAGCGCACTGCCGACGGCGAGTGGAACCTCCTCTCCGCCCCGAACTACCGCGACTTCGCCCTGCAGACACCGTCGCTCCAGTCGGCGGCCGCGTACTACACGCGGACCGCCAACCTCACCACGCCGGACGGACCGCAAAAGGTCGAGCTGGGCGCCGTCACCGCCAGCTTCCTTCCGACGCTCGGCGTGCAGGCAGCGCTCGGCCGCAACCTCACCGCGGATGAAGAGCCGCGCGGAGAGAACCAGGTCATCATCCTCACCGACGGCGCATTCCGGCGGCGATTCGGCGGCTCGCCGGACCTGCTGGGGAAGAGGGTCACCGTGGACGCGCAGCCGTTCACCGTGATTGGCGTCCTGCCGCGAGGGCTCTCGTTTCCGCCGCTGCCCGACATCGAAGGGCTCGTTCCGCTCGGGCTCGGACAGGTGGAGCTCGCGTCGCGCGGGAATCATTTTCTTTCGGGCGTCGCGCGCCTCCGGCAAGGCGCGACCGTGGAACAGGCCAGCCGCGACGTCGCGCAGGTCGCGAAGCGGCTCGCGGCCGACCACCCCGCGACCAACACCGGGGCCAGCGCATATGCCGTGGGTCTGCTCGCAGATTCCGTGCGCGACGTGAAGGAGCCCCTGGCCATCCTGCTTGCGGCGGTGGCTGCCCTGCTCCTCGTCTCCTGCACGAACGTCGGCGGCATGCTGCTGGCGCGGAGCGCGAGCCGCGAGCGCGAGCTGGCCATTCGCGCGGCGCTGGGCGGCAGCCAGTGGCGGATCGCGCGCCAGCTTCTGGTCGAGTCGTCGCTGGTCGGTCTGGTCGGCGGCACGCTGGGCATCCTCGCCGCCCTCTGGGGAGTGGAGATCCTGATCGCGCTTGCGCCCGCCGGGACGCCGCGACTCTCGGAGGTCGATGTCGACGCGCGCATCGCCGCGCTCACCTTCGCGGTGTCGCTGCTGGTCGGCCTGCTCGCCGGGGTCGCGCCGGCCATCCAGACGAGCCGCCCCGACCTGGCCGAGGCGATGCGCGAGGGCGGACAGCACGCATCCGCATCCCGGCGCACGGCGCGCGTCCGATCGCTGCTGGTGGTCATCGAGGTCGCGCTCTCGCTCTGCCTGGTGGTCGCGGCGGGGCTCCTGACGCGCAGCCTTTCGCGAATCCTCGCCGCGCCGCTGGGATTCGATCCCGAGCATGTGCTCTCCATCGAGCTCAGCTTTCCGGGCCGCCGGTTCAACGGGCTCGAGGGCTTCAGCTCGATCAATTCGCGGCTGGTGGAGAACGTCTCGCGGATCCCGGGCGTCGATTCGGCCGCGACCACGAACGCCGTCCCGCTCACGAATACCGGCTGGGACTTCGGCTTCCTCGTCGAGGGCCGCCCGCCCCCGCAGCCCGGGACGGAGCCGGACACGCGCGTCAACTGGGTGTCGCCGGGATTCTTTCACACGCTGCGCATCCCGCTGATCGAAGGACGCGAGCTGGCCACCACCGACACGTACCAGAGTCTCAAGGTGATGGTGGTGAACCAGGCCTTCGCGCACCGCTTCTTCAAGGGCGAGCGCGCGGTCGGGCAGCGCATCCGCATGCTGTACTCCTTCGAGGACGAGGGCCAGTTCACCTGGGAGATCGTGGGCGTGACCGGCGACGTGCGGGGGACCGGGCTCGAGAAGGATGCGCCGCCGGAGGTGTACGTCTCGCAGACGCAGCAGGGTTTCCGGGCGATGAACCTGCTCGTCCGCACCCACGCCGATCCCGCGAGCATCTCCCGTGCAGTTCGCGCGCAGGTGGCGGCGCTCGATCCCTCGCAGGCGATCGGGAAGGTGCAGAGCATGGAGGAGATCGTCGCCAGATCGGTGGGCTCGCGCCGCTTCCAGGCCCTGCTCTGCAGCGCGTTCGGCGCACTGGCCCTGCTGCTCTCGGCTCTCGGGCTCTACGCCCTGATCGCCTGGTCGGTGACGCAGCGGAAGCAGGAGATCGGCATCCGGATGGCGCTGGGCGCGGAAAAGGGTACGGTGCTCCGGATGGTGGTCCTGCAGGGAGTCCGGCTCGCCGCGGCAGGCGTCGCTGTCGGTCTGGGTGGCGCGCTGGCCGCGACGCGGATGCTGCAGTCGCAGTTGTATGGGGTGAGCCGGTTCGACCCCGCGACGTACGCAGGCGTGGCGGCGCTGATCGCGGTGGTGGCGGCGGTCGCCAGCTTGTTGCCCGCACGACGTGCGGCGGCGATCGATCCGCTGGTCGCGATGAAGTCGGAGTAAACCGGATGCCGACGTGAGCTCCACCCCGATCCGCCCTTGCGGCCCCGCCGACGTACCGGCGATGTTCGCCATCATCAACGACGCGGCGCGGGCCTATGAAGGCGTCATCCCGGCGGACTGCTGGCAGGAGCCGTACATGCCGCTCGCGGAGCTGACCGGGGAGATCCGCGAGGGAGTCGTCTTCTGGGGCTACGAGTCGGCGGGTCGACTCGTCGGCGTGATGGGCATCCAGCATCGCGAAGACGTTACCCTGATCCGGCACGCCTACGTGCAAACGGCCGAGCGCGGCAAGGGCATCGGCGAGAAGCTCCTGCGACACCTGGAGGCATTGACGGCCAGGCCGATCCTGATCGGCACCTGGCGCGCCGCGGCCTGGGCGATCAGATTCTACGAGAAGAACGGGTACACGATACTCTCGCGCGCGAACACCGAACGGCTGCTCCGCAAGTACTGGAGCATCTCCGACCGGCAGCTGGAGACATCGGTGGTGCTCGCAAGCGCGCGGTGGCGCTCTTCGCGGAGCACACCACCCTGAACGGCGTCTTCGACGACCTCACTCCCGACGTCACCCGCCCGTAAGGCGAGGCGCCGGCGACGACCTGGGGGCGCACCTTCATGTCATCGGCGCTACTTCCGCGCCGAGACCTTCCCCTTCTTCTTCGCCGGCTTCCGCGAGCGCTCCGACACGCCGTTCCCCGCTCGCGCCGCCTGGGCCTTCGCATGGCTGAGCCAGTGCTGCCGGTACTCCGCCGCGCGGCGCACGATCCGCTCGAGGACGTCCTTCCCGCTCTGTGGCGCCTCGGCCTTGCCGCCTTCGGCCCGGATCTTCAGCTCGCCCAACCGCGCGAGCACCGGCTTCATCGCCTTCTCCGGATCGAGGAAGAACTCGCTGCCCCGCACCCGCACGAAGCTCCAGCCGAGCCGCTCGAGGATGGCCTGTCTCGCCATATCCTCACGAAGCTGATCGACCGCGACGGTCTTGTCGCCGTCGCACTCGATGGCGAGGCGGCGTCCTCCGCCCTCGACGACCAGGTCGATCGTGTAGTAGCCGACCCGCCAGTGGGGCAGCACGCGGTAGCCCGCCTCGAACAGCCGGTTGTGGACCTCGTGCTCGAGCGGCGTCTCGGAGGCGCTCTCCGACTGCTTCATCAGGAGCCTCACCGCCTCTGGATCCTCGGCGTGCTGGATCAGCCGCCGTCGCAGGTCCTTGGGTTTGAGATCCGCCGGGTCGAGCGAGTGGATCACCCACATCTGATCGCGCGCGCGGCTCGCCGCCACGTTGAACCGCTGCTTGAACATCGGCTCGCTGCGGAGCCGGAGCGGGTTCTCCCCGGCGCTGTCGACCACCGAGAGGAACATCACGTCCCGTTCGTCGCCCTGGAACTGCGCCGCGTTCCCGCAGAGCACCCGCCGCGCCTCGTACTCCGCCGGGGGAAGATGGTGCAGGAGCAGCCGCTCGATCTCCAGGGCCTGGTCTTCTCCCACCAGCGAGACGACTCCGAAGGTCTTGTTCTTGTATTCGGGCTGCTCGATCGCTGCGCGGATCAGCGAGGCGATGGTCAGGGCCTCCGCCTTGTTGGTGTCGTTGACGGCGCGGCCGTTCTCCACGCGGAGGGCGACCACGTGCGGCTTCAGCGTCGCCTTGCTCGGATCGCGCAGAGGCCGGATCTTGCCCCCATAGCAAAGGTGGTTGCTGAACTCGATGATCTCCGGGACGCAGCGGAAGTGTTCGGTCAGGCAGATGGCGCCTCCGAACGACTGCCGGGCGAGGTCGTAGACGGAGATCTGGCCGTCGTAGAGAACGGAGTTGGGGATGTCCTCCAGGTGCTCGTCGATCAGCTGCTGCACGACGGCGACGTCCTGTCCCACCGCCGACGGGCTGACCTGCTCGTGGTCTCCGACGACCACGACGCGCTTCGCCATGTAGAACGGGATCAGCGCCATCACGTCGGCCTGGCTCGCCTCGTCGGTGATCACCACGTCGAATCGCGTGGTGGGCTCGAAGGTTTCCACGGCGCGCGCCAGGGGCATGATCCAGACGGGCACCGCCGAGCGGCATTCGGTCATCTTCTGGCTCGCTTCGACGAGCAGCCGGGGAACGCGCTTCCCCATCCCCTTGCCGATGCGGCGGACCATGTCGAGCCAGCCGACCAGGGCCTGCTGCTGCTGGGAAGTCGTCCGCCGCACCTGCGCTCCCCACGCACGGCGCTCGATCAGCTCCGCCGTCACCTTCCTCAGCTCGGGGCCCAGCCGGTCGATGCGGGCCTGCAGCGCGGGCAGCGATACCTTTCCGCGGCGTTCCAGATCGTCGTGCAGCTGCCGCCAGAGCCACGCCGCGTTCGCGTCGCCCGGCGGCTCGCGCCCATCGTGTGGCGCGCGCCGCTCCTGGATCGCCTGCGCCCAGGCCGGCGCGACCGCCTGCAGGGCAGCGAGGAATTCGCGCCGTCCCGCCGCCGTCTTTCGCTGCCCATCCAGCGTGGCGAGCCGGTCGTGCGCCTCGCGGTACTCCTTCGGGTCCAATCGTTCCACGGCGCGCAAGAGCCGGGCGCGAACCGGCGCCGGCGGCCCTTCTTCCGGGAGTGACAGCCTGCCCCGGAGCTGCTGGATCTCCGCGTCGACGATCTGGAACCGCGCGAGGTCCTTGCGGGCCTGGAACGCCTGCGGCAGCTGCGCGGAGACCATCTCCTTGAGGCGCGGCAGCTGCGTTTCCGGTTTCTGATCGCCGAAAAACGCCCGCCAGAGGAAGCCGCGCTCTTTCAGCTCGTTCTCGACCGGCTGCCACTCCTCGGCGTGCCAGGCGAGGCAGCGGCGGATCTCCTTCGCGCACTCCACGGCTGCCTCGAGCGGCTTGTCGGAGAGGGCAGCCCACGCAGGAGCGCCCTGGGGGACCATCTGGCGGTCCCATCGGCCCTCGAGGTCCCTGGCGCGGCTCGCGAGCTGGACCTGCTCCCGCAGCGCCTGGAAGTGAGCGGCGCTCTTCGGCTCGCCCGCCGCGACGCGGCTCTCCTCGATGAACCGCTTCCAGGCGGCGTGGGTGAGCAGCGAAAGCTTGCCGATGCTCTTGTTCTTGTCCAGGTACGCGACGATCTCGTCGACGGTCTGCTGCTGCTCGTCGAGCGGGATGCTCGCAGCCAGCGCCGGGGCATGGCGGAGGACGTTCTGCTTCGCGTTCGCCGTTTCCTCGGCGAGCTGATCGATCATCCCCACCAGCTCGTCCCAGTCGACGCGCTTCTTGCCCCCTTCGCTCCCTGCGGCAAGCGCCGCGAGCTTCCAGCGCTGCTCCCGATCGATCCCCTCGGCGGCGGCCACGGCCTTCGCCGCGAGCTTGGCGAGCGCCGCGGTCGCGGACTCGTCGGGCGGGTCTTTCCAGAGCTCCTTGCGGAACGCGCGGCTCGCCCTGGAGAGATGACCGTGCTCCTCCGCGAGCTTCTCGAACTCCTCCGGCGAGAGCAGCGCCTTCAGCTCCGGAAGCGGATGCGCCAGCTCCTTCTCGTCCTCGACCGTCAGCTTCTCGCTGCTCGCGTAAAGCTCCGCGATCTCCGCCGCGGAGAGAGGCAGCGCCGCGGCGGCCTGGATGGGCGCCGGAATCCACGCATGCGCCTGCGCCTCCGCGGCCACCTTGCGCGCGGCGTCCAGCGGCGAGAGCTTCGTCTTCAGAAAGACCACGTCGCGATATTCGTCGGCGCGCGCCTCGAACAGTTCCTGCCGGTGCTTGCGAAGCTCGCCGAGGAGCTCCTTGCGTTGCGCCGCAAGCTGCCCGGCCTCGGCCTCGAGCTTCTTCGGATCGCCCGTCGTCAGGCGCTCGATGATCGTGGAGACGGAATCCTCGAGCTGGTTGCGGCTCTCGATGTCGCTCTCCAGGACGCTGACGGTGAGCGGGCGCAGCTTGTCCACCACGTGGTCCCTGAGGACGCGCAGGGCCTTGGTGGTGTGGCTCGTCACCAGGACGCTCTTTCCCTGCGCGAGCAGGTGGCCGATCAGGTTCGCGATGGTGTGCGTCTTTCCGGTGCCCGGCGGCCCCTGGACGAGCACGCAACCCTGGCGTTCCAGGCGGACCGCGA
>DASREU010000348.1:0-14959 GCA_035651935.1 Myxococcales bacterium
ATGACTTCCAGCAGACAGTGGAGAAGGGCGGCATCGTCCTCATCGACTGGTGGGCCCCCTGGTGTGGGCCTTGCCGGGCGTTCGCTCCGGTCTACGAGAAGGTGGCGGAGGCGAACCCGGACGTGACGTTCGCGAAGATCAACACCGACGAGCAGCAGGAGCTGGCGGGGGCGTTCAGCATCCGCAGCATCCCCACGCTGATGATCTTCCGGGAGAAGGTGCTGCTCTTCTCCCAGGCCGGATCGCTGCCGCAGGACGTGCTCGAGGACGTCCTGCGCAAGGTGCGCGCGCTCGACATGGACCAGGTGCGGGCCGAGATCGCGAGACAGCCGGAGGCCCCGGAAATCGAGCAGCCGGGCTGATCGCCCTCAGGCGAGGACCTTCTCGCGGACCGCGGCGACGATCTCGTCCTCGGTGGGAAAGCTGAGCAGCTTCTTCTCGATCACGGGCTCGCCGTCGACGAGGACGATGAACGAGCCCGGCGCGCCGACCTCCAGATCGGCCGTGAGGCCCAGCTCCTTCTGCAGCACAGCCGCCGCCCGGACGGCTCGGGGCTTGTAGCCTCAGGAACCGCAGTACTGGATCTTGATCATGCGGCGAAGATAACGCCGGCCTTCAGGCCTGCCAGCTTTCGGAACCGGCGAGGGGTGGTCGCGCATCGTATGGGCGCCGCCAGATGCATACGTTGGCGGCGGAGACGACGATGATCACGCTGCGCAAGGCGAAGGACCGCTTCCACACCCGGATCGACTGGCTCGATTCCTGGCACACCTTCTCGTTCGGCGAGCACTACGACGCGGAGCACATGGGGTTCCGCGTTCTCCGGGTGATCAACGACGACACGGTGCAGCCCGGGCAGGGTTTCGGGGAGCATCCCCACCGGGACATGGAGATCCTCAGCTACGTGCTCGAGGGTGGGCTCTCGCACCGCGATTCCAGCGGAGGCGGCGGCGTGATCCGCCCTGGCGACGTGCAGCGGATGAGCGCCGGGAGCGGAGTGGTGCACAGCGAGTTCAACGCCAGCAGCACGGAGCCGGTGCACTTCCTGCAGATCTGGATCCTGCCCGAGCGGCGGGGGATCAAGCCCGGGTACGAGCAGAAGTCGCTGCTCCGGCGCGACCAGGGGGGAAAGCTGCAGCTGCTCGCTTCGCGCGACGGCCGTGACGGCTCCGTCACCATCCACCAGGATGCCTCCGTCTACGCCACGCTGCTGGGAAAGGGCGAGCGCGCTTCGTTCGAGCCGGCGCGTTCCCGCTCCGCCTGGGTGCACGTGGCGCGCGGCGCGGTCGAGCTGAACGGGCAGAAGCTCTCGGCCGGCGATGGCGCCGCGGTGACCGACGAGCGGGCCCTGACGTTCGTGGGAACGGACGCCGCAGAGGTGCTGCTGTTCGACCTGCCGTAGCGTGCGCAGGTTCAGGTGATGGGATCTCTCGTGCTTGCCGCCCTGATCGCGATCGCTCCGCGCGTCCACGAGGGCGACGCGCAGGCCTTCACGGCGGTGGTCGACGCGGCCTCGGGCTCGACGGTCGCGGACGGGCGCTACGCCCAGCAGGTGTCCGGCGACGTGCTGCACATCGAGGCACGCTACGACTTCGCGGACGGGCGTACCGTCGTCGAACGCGCCGCCGTGCGCCTCCATCCGCAGCTCGAGCAGGAGAGCTGGGACTGGACCGAGCGAAAGGGCGACGCGCTGGTCCGCAAGTACGAGGTGGACTTCCGCACCGGCCAGGCGACGGCCATCCGCGTCGATCAGCACAAGGAGTGGAAGGAGCATCTGGACGACATCGAGGCGGGCAAGACGTTCGCCGGGATCGCGTTCGTCACCGTGATCAAGACGCTGCGCGAAGAGCTCAAGCCGGGCCAGAAGGTCCAGCTGAAGGCGGTGGCGTTCACGCCCAAGCCCCGGGTCGCGACCGTCGACGCGATCCGGGACAAGCCCGAGGAGCTGCGGATGGCGGGGCGGAGCATCCCGGCGGACGCGTACACCATCCACCCGGACGTCCCGGCGATCGCGAAGCTGTTCGTCAAGGCTCCCGACCAGCACGTCTGGCTCTTCGCGACGGGCCCCGCGGCGTTCCTGCGCTATCAGGGACCGCTGGTCGAGCCGAAGGATCCGGTGATCCGCGTCGATCTGATCCCCTCCCGCAGCGCGAACGAGGAGAAAGGCGCGCGGCAGGCGAGGTGAACGTCAGAGGTCGAGCACGCGCCAGAGATACCAGCTCGCCACCGTCCGGTACGGACGCCAGCGCTCGCCGAACGCGAGCAGCTCTTTCGCCGAGGGAAGCTCCTTCGCGCCGCGGACGCGGGCAAAACCCTTGCGGACGCCGTAGTCGGTCGCGGGAAGGACGTCGGGGCGGGCGAGCCGGAAGATGAGCAGCATCTCCACCGTCCACGGCCCGATCCCGCGCACGGCGGTGAGCCGGTCGACGATCTCCGCGTCGGACAACCTCGCAAGCTCCCTCGCAGTCGCGGGCACGGTGCCGTCGAGCGCCTTGGCGGCGAGATCCTTGAGCGCGACCGCCTTCGCGCGGGAGAGTCCGGCGCCGCGAAGCTTCTCCTCGGAGACCGCGACGAGATCTTCGGGTCGCGGCACCCGGCGGGGATGGAAGAGCGCGAGGACGCGGTTGAAGATCGTCGATGCGGCCCTCGCGGTGAGCTGCTGGTAGACGATCGACTCCATCAGGGCGTCGAACGGGCTCTGCAGCTCCGCCGGCCGGAGCCGGAACGGGCCGACCCGCTCGATGAACTTCGCCAGCCTCTTGTCCTTCGCCCGGAGGTGCTCGACCGCGGCGACGGGATCGAACGGCAACCCGTGATCGACCGCCAGCGTCACCCCTTCGAGCGCCAGGAGGCGCTGCTTCGTCTCCACCCCGCCGGGAGCGGAGAACCCGCCGGGGCGCCCTCGCGCCGCCAGCACGCGGTGGCAGGGAACGACCACCAGGAACGGGTTCTTCCCGAGCGCCTGGCCGACGGCGCGCGATGCGCCGGGCTTGCCCAGCCGGGCCGCGATCTCGCCGTACGTCGCCGTGCGGCCTGGCCCGAGAGTGCGGACCTGCTCGTAGACGGCCCGCTGGAACGGCGCGAGCACCGTGAGGTCGAGCGGGAGGCGGGAGAGATCCTGCGCCTCGCCCGCCAGGTGGCGCTTCAGCAGCCGCGCCGCGTCTTCGACGAACTGCGGCGCGTCGCCGTTGCGCTCCGTGGATCTGGCGCGCGCCTCGCGCGGAGGCAGCTCCGGCATGCGGATGGCGGTCAGGCCGCGGTCATTCCACTGCAGCTCGATGGGTCCTGCGCGGGTCTCGAACAGCATCCCGCGAGTCTATCCGGTCGCCGAGCAGGTCGCTCAGGTCCAGGGCGTCGCGGATGGCGTGGCCGCCGATGTCGTTGTTGAAGTAGACGTACGCGTCCCCGGGCCGCGCGAGCAGGTCGCGGGCAACCGGCGCGAGCGCCCGCTGTCCATACCGGCCGCTGTACTTTCCCGTCGCGCCATGAAACCGGAGATATCGGAACCCGCCGGTCAGCCGCGGGGGGCGCGCCGCGACCAGATCGTGCTCGCAGAACGCCGCGCCGTGCGCGTCGAGGGCGTCGCAGACCGGGTCGACGTACCAGGCCGCGCTGCGAAACTCGACGGCGTGACGCACCCCCTTCCCGCGCGGGAGCGCCTCGAGGAATCGCGCCAGCCGGTCCGGGTCCGCACGGTTCATCTGCGGAGGCAACTGCCAGAGGACGACGGAGAGCTTCTTGCCCAGACGAGAGATCAGATCGAAGTACCTGTCGATCCCCTCGCCGGCGTCCTTGAGCCGCTTCATGTGCGTCAGGTAGCGGCTTCCCTTCACCGCGAAGAGAAAACCGGGCGGCGTCCCTTCGCGCCAGCCGTCCACGGTCTTCGCGGTGGGGAGCCGGTAGAACGTGGCATTCAGCTCGACCGTCCTGAAGATCTGCGCGTAGTGGGCCAGCCACTGCCGGGCCGCGAGACCTTTCGGGTAGAAGATCCCGCGCCAGTGCGCGTAGACGTATCCGCTGGTGCCGAGGTGGATCACACCTCGAAGGTGCGTACCTTTGCGGCATGCCGCACGAGCTCGTGCCGACCGCCGCTCCGCTCGTCCCGGCGAAGCCGAGCCTGCCGCGCCTTCGGGCCGCGGCGGCAGGATGCACGGCGTGCCCGCTGTACAAGACCGGAACGCAGACCGTGTTCGGCGAGGGCCTCGCCAGCGCCCGGGCCATCTTCCTCGGAGAGCAGCCGGGGGACAGCGAAGACCGGGCAGGCCGCCCGTTCGTCGGCCCGGCGGGCAAGCTCCTCGACCGGGCGCTCGAGGAGGCCGGCGTCGATCGCAAGCTGGTGTACGTGACGAACGTGGTGAAGCACTTCAAATGGACGGCGAAGGGGAAGCGCCGGCTGCACGAGAAGCCCAACGCGCGCGAGATCGCCGCCTGCCGCCCGTGGCTCGAGGCGGAGCTCGAAGTGATCCACCCGGAAGTGCTGGTCTGCCTGGGAGCCACCGCCGCGCAAGCGCTGTTCGGGAAGTCGTTCAAGGTGACGCAGATGCGCGGAGAGATCCTCTGCCACGAGCTGGCGGAGAAGATCATGGCCACCGTCCATCCTTCGTCGATCCTGCGCGCCCCCGACGACGAGACGCGGCACCGGGAGATGGAGCTGTTCGTGCGCGATCTGCGCCGGATCGCGCCGCTGGTCCAGGATTAGCCGCTCCGAAGGGCGGCTGCGCCTTTTCCGGAACACGACGACTCAGTCGTTCGTGGCCTTTGCCGCTGCCGCGCGGGCAGCCTTCTTCTGGCTGAGCCCCTTTCTGCGCAGCGCCTTGAACTCGGCCTCGAACTCCTTCAGCTCGTCCTCGGTCGCGTGCTCCAGATCGGCGAACACGTTGCGCGCCTTGTGCTGCGACCGGATCAGCTCGTCCAGCTTCAGCTGCAAAGCCTTGCCGTCGCGGTTCTGCGTCGCCTGGATGAGGAAGACCATCAGGAAGGTGACGATGGTGGTGCCGGTGTTGATCGCGAGCTGCCAGGTATCGGAGTAGTGGAAGAGGGGACCCGTCACGGCCCAGGCGAGGACGATTCCCAGCGCGATCACGAACGCCCAGTGCGTGCCGGCCGCCGCTGCCACGGCGCAGGCAAAACGGTGAAACCAGCCGTCGCGCTGCTTGTCCGTCACGCCTCTACCATTGGAATGCAGGCGGGCACCCGCAAGGCTACGCGGGCCGGAAGTGCTCGAACGCGACGGAGACGCCAGGGCTCCATTGGCAGGCTTCCGGGCGGCCGAGCGAGGGAATGCCCGCGGCAGCGGAGAGGTCCTCGCGCAGCTCGGAGACCGTGGCGGCGAACAGCGGCCAGGGGGGATGGCGAACGGGACCGCGCCAGAGCGCGCGACCGAGAGCGACCGAGTAGAGCTGGTAGCGCTCGACGAGGAACTCCTCGAGCGAGCCCGGGTGCGCCCGCCCCATCTCCGCGCCCGTGGAGAAGCGCGCCTCGAAGTTGCCGCGCGAAAGCATCCGCTCGCTGCGATACCACCCCTCGCCGCGCTGCATGCGCGCGGGAAAATAGGGAAGGCGGACGGAGAGGCGGGCCATGGCGACCGCCAGCGGATTCGCGGCATCCAGGCTGAAGAACCAGATGCCGGGTCCGTGCCGCGCATGCGTCACGTAGGTGCGGAAGTTCAGCTCGTGGAAGTCGGGCAGCGGTGGAACGCCGCGCACCCGGCCGTTGCGCAGCGTGAAGGGTGTCATCGACACCCAGGCAAAGCCGTCGCGCTCGTCGATCGACAGGCGCGGGTGGACCCTCGCGCGCAGCTCGGAGGCGGGAACGCGCCAGTGCAGGAAGAGCAGGTCGGTCCAGTCCTGGTACCCGATGATCACGCGGCCTGTCCGCGCCGGAACGCGTTGCGCGCCGAAGCGGCGAGCTCTTTCGGGTGCACCGGTTTCACCAGGGCTTCCACCGCGCCCAGGTCGCGCGCCGCCCGCAGGCGGCTGCCGACCGCAGAGACGGCGATCACGGGCGCGTGCGGGCCGGGCATGGACCGGACCCTCTCGATCAGCTGCAGCCCGTCGAGCACGGGCATGATCAGATCGGTGATCACCACGTCGGGCCGCATGCGCTCGATCAGCGAGAGCGCCTCGCGGCCGTCGTACGCGACCGTGACCTGCAAGCCCTCCAGCTCGAGCGCGATCTGCGTCACCTCCGCCAGATCGCGGTCGTCCTCGGCCAACACCACCCGAAGTCTCTCACCCGTCTCCGCCATCGGCGCGCACCATCCCGCTCGCAGCCGTGTGGCGCGAAGCGCCGGAGAGCGGACCTGTTCGATGAGAAACCGTGTTCACACCGGCGCTCTGCCCTGGCGGTGTAAGGACATGTAGGAGGCGCCGTTCAGGATTTGAAAACCTCCGCAGTCCCAAGTGTTCACGAGCCGACGCCGCGGTCTCCCAATTTTCCCACCGGTTCCATCCCGCTTGCCTGAAGCCCCGAACATCGGTCTAGAACAGATCCGCGCATGCCATCCGAGATCCAGCCATCACGAGGTCACAGCAGCGGTCTGGTGGACGTTCTCGATCGGGTGCTCGACAAGGGCCTGGTCATCGCTGGCGACATCAAGGTCTCGCTGGCCGAGGTCGAGCTGCTCACCATCCGCGTGCGGCTGATCGTGTGCTCGATCGACAAGGCGCAGCAGATCGGGCTCGACTGGTGGCGGTACGATCAGCACCTCGCCCCCGGACGGCAGCAGATGGAGGTGGAGAAGGAGCAGCTTCGCCACCAGATCCGCCTGCTCGAGCGCAAGGTGGAATCTTTGACGCGCAGGACGCCGGCGGCCCGCCGCAAGGCCGGAGCACGCAGCGACGGAACCTAGCCAACAAGGGAGTCGGACAATGCCGGTCGAAAGAGCTTCAGGAGGCACCAGTCTCATCGACGTCCTCGATCGCGTGCTCGACAAGGGGATCGTCATCGACGCCTGGGTGCGCGTCTCGCTGGTCGGCATCGACCTGATCACGGTCGAAGCGCGCGTGGTGGTCGCGTCCATCGACACCTACCTCAAGTACTCGGAGGCGGTGGGACAGGCGCCCGCGATCGCTCCCAAGGGGATCGACACCAAGGCCCACGAGGCGCTCCTGGCCGAGAACGCGGCCCTCAAGGCGCAGATCGCGTCCACCAGCACGCCAGAGCGGCGGCGGCGGCGCGCCGAGTAATCGATGAGCGCGGCATTCCCGACGCAGGCCCGGGTGGCGGAGTCGCCACGCGAGGCGGCGGCATCCGCCCGCCTGATGCTCGCCGAGCTCCTGCTCGCCAGCGAGGAGGCCGGCGAGTGCGCGCAGGCCGTGGTCGACTGGCTGGCCGAACGGGCCGGTGCGCGCAAGGTGCTCTGCGCGCTGATCGACGCGGGGTCGGGAACCGTGGAGCACCTGGCGGCGAGCGGCGTTCCCGAGGACACGATCGCCTCGGTGCATCTCGCGCTCGAGGAGTCCGGTCACCCGCTGGTGTTCGCGCTGGCCAGCCGCGAGCCGGTGGCGCTGGGAAAGGGCGCGCGGCGCAACGGCGACGGGCTGCGCGGCGACTTCCTCGCCATTCCCCTGCCGCTCTCCGAGAAGCGCGAAGCGCGCCAGGGGCTCCTCCTGGTGTCGCCCGCCCGCTGCGCGCCGGACGCGAAGTGGGCGGCGGAGATGCTCGGACAGAAGATCGCCCGGTTGCGCGCGGTCTCCGCGCGGCTCGAATCCGAGCACAAGCTGCAGCGCGAGCGCGAGCTGCTGCTCAACATCATCAACGCCTCGCCGGATCCCATCCTCCTCACCGATCCCGAAGGCCGGATGATCATCTCCAACGCCCGCGCCGACGCGCTCTTCTCCGCCCGCGAGAGCGAGAGCGAGGGCCGGCACCGCGCGGTGACGCTGAACAACATGCTCTTCTCGGCGGCCCTCTCGCAGCAGGCGATCGACGAGTCCGGCGCGTATCGCCGCGAGCTCCTGCTGGTCTCGCCGTCCGAGGGGTCCGACCTCCTCTTCGAGCTCCTCTCCTCGGTGGTGCAGCACCCGCGCGAAGGCACCTGCGTGGTGTCGATCCTGCGCAACGTCACCGACCTGCGCGCCGCGACCGAGCAGATCGAGGAGAACTACCGCCGGCTTAAGATGGCCGAGGCGGACGTGCGCGCCGAGCGCGACCGCCTGGATCTGATCATCGATTCCGTCGCGGACCCGATCCTGGTGACCGACCCGTCCGGGAAGATCCTCTTGATGAACTCGCCCGCGGAGCGGCTGTTCACCGCGCCGGAATCCGACCAGAGCGCGGAGGCGGAGCGGGCGGTGCGCAGCAACGACGCGCACTTCTCCTCCTTCGTCTCCAACCTCTTCCTCGCCGGCGCCGGGCTCCGCCTGCGCGGAGAGATCTCCCTGATCGACCCCGCCACCAAGCAGCCGCTGCCCGTCGAGGCCGTCGCGGGCAAGGTGCTGAGCGAGCACGGCGAGCTCACCGCGGTGGCCACCATCCTCCACGACCGGACGGAAGCGCTGGAGAAGGCCCGGCTCTACGAGCAGCTCAAGGCCGGCAGCGAGCAGCTGGAGGAGAAGGTGCGCGAGGCCACCGCCGAGCTGGTGCGCCGCAACGAGCTCCTCCAGCGCCAGCACCTCGAGCTGGAGCAGGCCTCCCAGCTCAAGTCCCAGTTCCTCGCGAACATGTCGCACGAGTTCCGCACGCCGCTGAACGCCATCCTCGGCTACACCAGCATGCTGCTGCAGGGAGTCTCCGGGGAGATGTCCCCGCCGCAGAAGAGCAAGATGCTGCGGGTCGACTCCAACGCCCGGCACCTGCTGTCGATCATCAACGACATCCTCGACATCAGCCGGATCGAGGCGGGCAAGATGCCGGTGCACGTGGAGGAGTTCGAGGTGCCGGCGCTGATCTCCGAGCTGCTCGCGGAGGTGGAGCCGCTGATCCAGAAGGCGAGCAAGCTGGTCGCGTCCACCGACATCCAGCCCGGCCTGCCGCCCGCCTGGTCCGATCGGCAGAAGGTGAAGCAGATCGTGCTGAACCTGCTCACCAACGCGATCAAGTTCACCAGCGAAGGCACGGTGAAGGTGATCGCCCGCAGCGACGACGAGCGCCGCGAGCTGCGCATCTCCGTCCAGGACACCGGGATCGGCATCGCCGCCCAGGACCACGACAAGGTCTTCGAGGATTTCCGCCAGGCGGACAGCTCGGTGACGCGCGAGTACGGCGGCGCTGGCCTCGGGCTCGCCATCTGCCGGCGGCTGGCGAGGATGCTGGACGGCCGCATCGATCTGCACTCGGAGGCGGGGGCGGGCTCGACGTTCACCCTCGTCCTCCCGCGGAAGGGGAAGCGCCGATGACTTCCGCCACGGCGGGATCCACGAAGAAGCCGCTGGTCCTGGTGGTCGACGATTTCGCCGACAACCGGGAGATGTACTCCGAGTACCTGAGCTTCTCCGGGTACGAGGTGATCGAGGCGAAGAACGGCAAGGAGGCGATCGACGCCGCGTACGCGCGCCTCCCGGACATCATCATCATGGATCTCTCGCTCCCGGTGATGGACGGCTGGGAGGCCACGCGTCGGCTCAAGGCCGACGACAGGACCCGCAGGATCCCGGTGGTGGCCCTCACCGGGCATGCGCTGGCGGGGCATTCCAAGGGCGCGCGGGAGGCCGGCTGCGATTCGTTCCTCGCCAAGCCCTGCCTGCCCGATCAGCTGGTCGCGGAGATCCGCAGGATGCTCGAGGGCGGCAAGGCCACCATCGTGAAGGCGAAGGGAGCGCGATAGTCGATGCCGGGGACCGAGCGAGTGCGAAGCAGGAAGCTGCCGCGGAAGCAGCCGCCGGCGAAGAAGGCGGCGAAGCCGCCCGCCGCGGCGCGGGCGAAGAGCGCTCCGCCGCCCGAGGAGGACCGCAACGGGAACGGCAACGTCCGGCAGCAGCCCGACGGGCGGGGAAAGTACGTGTACTGCATCATCGAGGCGAGCGAGGCGCTCCGCTTCGGGCCGCTGGGGATCGGGAGCGACCCGGCGGAGGTGCACACCGTGAACTTCCGCGACATCGCGGCGGTGGTCAGCGACACGCCGATCGAGGTGCACGACCCGACGCGCGAGAACGTGCTGGCGCACGAGCGGGTGAACGAGACGGTGATGCGCAAGCACACGGTGATCCCGATGAGCTTCGGGACCGTGTTCAAGACCCGCGAGGACATCGTCGAGCTCCTCCGCTCGGCCTACGATGCGTTCCACGACGTGCTCGACAAGATGCAGGACAAGCTGGAGTTCGGGCTGAAGGTGCTCTGGGACCGGGAAGTGATGGTCAAGGAGATCGAGAACCAGGACGAGGACGTCCGCCGGCTGAAGCAGGAGATCTCGGCGCAGAAGGGATCCACCTACTTCGCGCGCATGCAGTACGGCCGGCTGGTCGACGCCGCCCTGCAGGCGCACTCGGAGAAGTACGTGGCGGAGATCTTCGAGTCGCTGCGCGACGTGGCGGTCGCCTCGCGGGCGAACAAGCCGATCGGCGACAAGATGATCATGAACGCCGCCTTCCTCGTCTCGCGCGACAAGGAGCAGGCGTTCGATCAGCGGGTGAAGGAGATCGGCGCGCGGTTCGACAAGCTCACCTTCAAGTACACGGGGCCGTGGCCGCCCTACAACTTCGTCAACATCCGGCTGAAGCTGGAGCGTGCGAAGGAGAAATAGCCCGTTGCTGATCGTCGACAGGATGCTGGTCTCGGGGATCAAGTTCGTGCTCGGCAAGGTCGCGGCAGCGGTCGACGCCGAGCTGAACGACGACTCCCACCTGCGCGAGGAGTTGCTCGCGGCGCAGATGCGGCTCGAGCTGGGGGAGATCTCCGCGGAGGAGTTCGCCCGCTTCGAGACCGATATCCTCGCCCGCCTGCGCGAGATCCGCGCCCGGCAGCTCGGCGAATCCGCGGACGCGGCAGGACCGGGCGACCTCAAGGTCACCGGGGTGACGGCGACGGTGAACTTCGAGCAGGAGTGATGTTCCGCTTCTACGCGGGCAAGGGCGGCGCGGGGAAGACCACCTGCGCCGCCGCCGCGGCGCTCGTGCTCGCCCGCAAGGGAAGGCGGACGCTGGTGGTCTCCACCGATCCCGCGCACTCGCTGGCCGACGCGCTCTCGATCCGCCTGTCGGCGACGGCACGGCAGGTGCGGGGAAAGCTCTTCGCCGCCGAGATGGACGCCGATCGCGCGCTCTCGCGCTGGCTGGGCGCGCGCGAGCGGCAGTTCCGCGCCATCGCTTCCCGCGGCACGTACCTGGACGACGAGGACATCGACGCGCTCTTCCGCCTCTCGCTCCCGGGAGTCGATGAGCTGGTCGGATTGGTCGAGCTGAAGCGGCTCGCCCGCGGCTTCGAGGAAGTCGTGGTGGACACGGCGCCCACCGGGCACACCCTGCGCCTGCTCGAGATGCCCGCGACGCTTTCGAGGCTTGCCGCCGTGCTCGACGATCTGCAGGCAAAGCACCGCGCGATGGCGAGCTCGTTGCGCGGCTGCGTCCGGCGCGACGCCGAGGATGCGCTGATCGAGGAGATCGAAGAGGAAGCGCGCTCGCTCTCCGCCCTGCTTCGCTCCGCCGAGACGGAGTTCCACTGGGTGACGCCGGCGGAGGAGCTCGGGCTGCTCGAGGCGCGCGACGGGATCGCCGCCCTGCGCACCGCGCACCTCCGTCCGGTCCGGCTGATCGCGAATCGGCTGACCCCGAGGCTCGACCGGCGGTGCCGCCTGTGCGCGGCGCGCCGCGCGGAAGAGGCGCGCGTCCTGCGCTCCGCCAGGGACCTCGGGTTGCCGCTCGCCGGCGTCCCCGAACAGGAGCGGGAGCCCCGCGGGTTGGCAGGGCTGGCGGCCGTCGGTCGCGCGCTCCAGTCGAAGCCGCCGCTGCCGGCCCCGAGGCGGGGGAAGCCCCTCTTGCCGCCTTCCGGACCCGACCTGTCCGGCGACCTCGCTCCTGCCGGCCTGCGCGTCCTGTTCTTCGGCGGCAAAGGCGGCGTCGGCAAGACGACCGCCGCCGCCGCCGCGGCCCTCCTGATCGCCCAGGGAGGAAGGCGGGTGCTGCTGCTCTCGACCGATCCCGCCCATTCGCTCGCCGACGCCATGCGCGTCCCGCTCGACGACGAGGAGCGGGAGGTGGCGCCCCGCCTGAAAGCCCGCGAGCTCGACGCGACGCAGGCCTTCCGGCAGCGCCGCGACCGCTACCGCGCCGCGGTCGAGGAGCTGTTCGCCTCGGTTCGAGGCGGCTCAGGATTCGACGCGCCGTACGACCGGGCGGTGATGAACGACCTGATCGACCTCGCGCCACCCGGCCTCGACGAGCTCCTGGCGCTGCTCGCCCTCGCGGATGCGCTGCAGCGGTACGATCTGGTGGTGGTCGACACCGCTCCGACGGGTCACGCCCTGCGCCTGCTCGAGCTCGTGGCCAAGGCGCGCGAATGGGTGCAGGCCCTCTTGCAGATCCAGCTCAAGTACCGCCGGGTCACGGGGCTGGGCGAGCTCGCGCGGGATCTCACCGGCACCGCGCGCGAGCTTCGCGAGCTGGAAGATCTGCTGCACGACCCGGCGCGCACCCGGTTCGTCGCGGTCACCCGGCCCGCCGCGCTGCCGCGGCTGGAGACCGCCCGGCTCCTCTCGGCGCTGCGCGGGCTGCGCATCTGTTGCCCGTTCCTGCTCGTCAACGCGCTCACGGAAGAGGGGTGCTCGCGCTGCCGCCGTGCCGCCGCCGCGGAGGCGAAAGAGATCGGGGAGCTGCGTAAGATCGGCGGCGCCTGGGCTATGCTGGGCGCTCCGCGCACCGCCCCGCCGCCGCGTGGGCTGTCGGCGCTGGAGCGGTTCGGCCGGAGCTGGACGAGGATGGAATGAACAGCGCGACGTACCTCTATTGCGTGGTGCAATCGCCCGGGGAGCCATCTTTGCGCGGCGTTCCGCCCGGGCTGCCCGGCGCCGGCAAGCCACGAGCGGTCGACGCGGGCCGCGGCGTCTGGCTGGTCGTCGCCGACGCTCCGCTGGAGAGGTACGGCGAGAAGCCGATCGAGAAAGGGCTCCGGGATCTCTCCTGGGTGACGCCAGTGGCGGTCGCGCACGAAGCCGTCGTCGAGCACCTGGCGAGGACCGGCACGGTGCTGCCGATGAAGCTGCTCACCCTCTTCCGATCCGACGCGCGCGCGCTCGACCACGTCGCGCGGCAGCGGACGCGCATCGAGAGGTTGCTGAAGCGCCTGGAGGGGCGCGAGGAATGGGGACTCCGCGTGCTGCTGGACGAAGCTTCGGCGCTGCGGCGCGCGCGCGACGAGGCCCGGTCGGCGGCCGCGGGCGCGCCCGGAGCGGCGTTCCTCCTCCGCAAGAAGAAGGAGCACGATGCGGCGCGGGAGTTGATCGAGCATGCGCGCGATCGGGCGGACGAGCTGTTCGAGCTGCTCTCGGCAAAGGCCGACGACGCCCGCCGCCGGCCGCCGCCGCCGGGAGAGATCGGGAAGCGCGTGCTGCTGGATGCGGCCTTCCTGCTCCCGCGGCGCAAGCTGAAGTCGTTCCAGTCCGCGGTCCGGGCTTCGGCGAAGAAGCTCGCCGCGCGCGATTACCAGCTCACCCTGACGGGTCCCTGGCCCGCGTATACCTTCGTCGGCGACGCGGAGGCGAAGTGAGCGCGGAGAAGCGGGCGGAGGCCATCCTCGAGCACGCCGACGCGTCGCTCCTGGAGATCATCGACCACGTGCTGAACAAGGGCGTGATGATCCAGGGCGAGGTGATCCTCGGCGTGGCCGGGGTCGACCTGGTCTACCTGCGCCTGAACGCCCTGCTCTGCGCCGCCGACAAGCTGCTCGATGCGCCGGGCAAGAAGTGATCGCCCTCTACGCCATCGCGCAGGGAGCTCCGCCGGACGCCGCCGGCGCGTTCGGGGAGAGGCTGCGCGTGATCGCGCACTGCGGGATGGAGCTGGTCTGCGGCGATCTGCCCGGCCGGCTTTCGGCGGAAACGCTGCGCGCGTACGAGGCGGCGGTCCGGTGGATCGCGGATCGATCGGAGGCGTGCCTCCCCGCGCGCTTCGGCGCTTCGGCGGCCTCCGAGGCGGACCTTCGAGATCTCGTCGAGGCGCGCGCTCCCGCGCTCCTCGAGGCGCTCGCGCTGGTGCGCGGGCGAGAGCAGATGACGCTCCGGGTCCTCGGCGACCTGCAGCCTCACGCTGCAGCAGGGGGACCGGGAACGCGATACCTCGAAGAGCGCCGCCGCGCGGCCAAGGTGCCGGAGCTCGATCCGCTTCGCGCCGCGTTGTCCTCCTTGATCCGCGCCGAGCAGGTGGAGCCCCATGCGCAGCCCGGGCTTGTGGCGAGCGTCTACCACCTGATCGATCGCGGGGACGCGGACCGATACCGGCAGCTCGTCGAGTCCTCGCCGCTGGAAGGCGTGCGCGTGACGGTCAGCGGTCCCTGGCCCGCCTGGTCGTTCGCGCCGGAGCTCTCGCGATGAAGAAGGACGTCGTGGCCATGCAGGTCCGCGAGCTGGAGGCGCTGCGGAAGGAGATCGAGCGCCGGGCGGAAAAGGCGCCGCGCTGGAACGCGGACCCGAAGGACGTGCAGAAGTCGGTGGTCCGGCTGGTGCTCGCCCTGATCGAGTTCCTCCGCAAGCTCCTGGAGAGGCAGGCGATCCGCAGGATGGAGGCCGGTTCGCTGACGCCGGAGCAAACGGAGGCGATCGGGCTTGCCCTGATGCGGCTGGAAGAAACCGTCCACGATCTGGCGCGGCGCTTCGGGCTCAAGCCGGAGGATCTCAACCTCGATCTCGGCCCTCTGGGCCGGCTGATCTGATCACCGCGGCGCACGGATCAGGGCTCGCAGATCGTCGAGCGTGTTCGCGTCCTCCGGCTTCTTGTCGGTACGCCAGCGGGCGATCCGGGGAAATCGGACGGCGACCCCGCTGCGGTGCCGGGCGCTCCCGGCGATCCCTTCGAAGTGCAGCTCGAAGACG
>DASREU010000349.1:0-16805 GCA_035651935.1 Myxococcales bacterium
GCATTACCTGAAGCCTCTTGCCCGGTATTTTTCGAAAGGGCCGAAGCAGAAGACGCCGTCGCCGCCAGCGCCGGAGACCGCCTGGGGACGGCAGCCGGAGAGGCCTGTGCGCAAGGCCGCGGTGAAGGCCGCGCCGAAGCCCGCCCAGAAGGCCCGCAAGCCCGCGGCGCGAAAGCCCGTGCGAAAGCCGGCCAGAAAGCCGGCGCGGCGCCCGCAGCCCGCGCGGCGGAAGGCAGCTGCCCGGCGCTCTAGAAGGTGAGCACCACCCGCGCGGGGATCTTCAGGCTCTCCACCTGTGCGAACGCATCGTTGACCTCTTCCAGCTTGCGCGTCTGGTAGATGACCCGCGTCCGGCCTCGCCGGTGCAGCTCGAAGACCTCTGCCAGCTCGGCGCGGTTCCCCACCACCGACCCGATCACGGAGATTCCGTTCAGCACCGTCGCGTGGATGGGGAGCTGGATGCGGTCCTCGGGCGGCAGCGCGACCAGCACCAGGCGGCCGCCGCGCCGGAGCGACGCGAAAGCCTGCTCGAACGCCTGCTGCGCCACCGCCACCGCGATGGCCTGATCCGCGCCGCCGAGCTTCTGGATGTACGCGGCGGGATCCTGCTGGCGCGGGTTCACCACGTACTCGGCGCCCAGGTCCTTCGCCAGCTCGAGCTTCTCGTCGGTGACGTCGACCGCGACCACGGTCGCGCCCGCGATGCGCGCGTACTGGATGGCCAGATGGCCGAGCCCGCCGACGCCGAAGACCGCCACCACGTCGGAGGGCCGGGTGCCGGCCAGCTTGATGGCCTTGTAGGTGGTGAGCCCGGCGCAGGTCAGCGGCGCCGCCTCCCGCGGGTCGATGCCGTACGGGACGCGGCCCACGTAGCGCGCGTCTGCCTTGACGTACTCGGCATACCCGCCGTCGACGGTCAACCCGGTGTTCTGCTGGCGCTCGCAGAGGGTCTCCCATCCGCCCGCGCAGAACCGGCAGTAGCCGCAGGCGGAGTGGAGCCAGGGCACCGCCACGCGATCGCCATCCTTCAGCGAGGTCACGCCCTCGCCGCGCCGCACCACGATACCCACCGCCTCGTGGCCGAGCACGCGGGGGAGGACGGCGTCGTGCGCGGCCCACTCGCCTCGCGCGGTGTGGATGTCCGTATGGCAGATGCCGCTCGCCTCAACCTTCACCACCACTTCGCAGGAGCCTGGCTCGGGGCGGGGAAGCTCGACGAGGCGCAAGGGCCGGTTGAACTCCGTCAGGACCGCCGCCTTCATCTTCGGTGGATCCAGCAAGCTGCGTGCCCCGAGGCGTTTCCTCCGGAACGAGCCCGCCGGCACAGCGAAGGATTTGCGGGGCGCGGGGGAATGCCGGAAACAAGTGCGCGACGCCGGTCCGACGATCGGCCGTTTCAGGCGTTTCCCTCGGGGCCGCCCTCTGGCATGCGATGGCCATGGATGCGATCGTGATCGGAGCCGGCGTCGCCGGGCTCGCCGCCGCGCGCGAGCTTACGCTTCGCGGCCTCGAAGTGGTGGTGCTGGAAGCGCGCAGCCGGATCGGCGGCCGGGTGCACACGGTCCGCGAGCGCAGGTGGCCCATCCCCGTCGAGGCCGGAGCCGAGTTCGTGCACGGCAAGCCGCCGGTCCTCCGCGGGCTTGCGCGCGGAGCGCGGGAGATCGGCGGGCGTCATTACCTCGAAGGCCCCGTCCGCCGCGACGAGCTGTGGGAATCGACCCTGGAGAAGCTGGCGAAGCTGCCGTCCGCGCGCGATCGGACCCTCAGCGAGGCCCTCCAGAGCCTGCGCTTCCGGCTGCGCACCACCGCGGAGGAGCGCCAGCTCGCGGCGGAGTACCTGGAGGGGTTCAACGCCGCCCGACTCGATCGCGCCGGCGTGAAGGCGATCGCGCAGCAGACGCGGGCGGCGGCGGAGATCGACGGCGACCGGTTGGCCCGCTTTCCTCGCGGATACGACGCCGTTCCGCGCCGGCTTGCGCGCGGTCTGCACGTCGAGCCTGGCGTGCGCGTCCGGGAGCTCCGCTGGAGCCGCGCGGGTGTGCGCGCCGTCGCCTCCGAAGGGACGTGGGAGGCGCCGCGGGCCATCGTTACGGTGCCGCTCGGGGTTCTGCAGGCGCGCGCGCTCCGCTTCGATCCGCCGCTGCCCGGCTGGAAGCGCGCGGCGATCGATGCGCTGGCGATGGGTCCGGTGGTGAAGATCGCCCTGCTCTTCCCGAAGCCGCTCTGGCCCGAGGACCTCGGCTTCCTCGTCGCGCGGCACGAGCGCGTGCCGACCTTCTGGCGCCCGCTGCCGTCTCGCGCGCCCGCCCTGATCGGCTGGGCCGCGAGCCGCAATGCGGAGAGGCTGCGCGGCGAGGACGCGGGAGCGATCGCGGCGCAGGCCCTCTCCCGGGCGCTCGGCGAGCGCGTGCGGCCGACGCGCGTCCTGGTCTTCGACTGGCAGCAGGACGAGCTCTCCCGCGGCGCTTACAGCTGGGTGCCGGCCGGAGCGATGCGCGCGCAGCGCGATCTGGCGAGGCGGGTGGGAACGCTCCATTTCGCCGGCGAGGCGACACATTTTCAGGGCGCCTGCGGAACCGTGCACGGCGCGATCGAGACCGGCCTCCGCGCCGCGCGCGAGGTCCTCGCGGCGGCGAAGTTGCCGGCGCGACGGCCGCGTCCATAATCGCGGAAGATGGAGATCCTCGAGCGGATCCAGGCCTGGCACAAGGCGCAGCTCGAGCGCGGCCGCGATCCGGCGCTCGGCGTGCGCATCGAGACCCTGCGCGATCGAGCGGGCTGGAGCGTGCAGGTCGATCTCGCGGGAACGCCGCTCTCCGGCCTCAAGCTCGCCCCGTATCGCGAGGGCGCGACCGAGCGCGACTGGCTCGCCTACCGGATCAAGCAGGACCGCTTCGAAGGGATCGGCGATCCCACCAAGCTGCAGGCGCTCCTCTTCGCCTTCCTCGATCTCGCGGACCGCACCGCCGCTTCGCTGGCACGGGCGCGCGAGAAGAAGTAGCCGATCAGGGGCGCGCCGCCGCGGCGGTCGCCTTGCGCGCTTCACCCTGGGCGTCGCGCAGCTCGATCCGCCCCAGCCCCAACGCCTCGAGCCGAGGAGCGATCTCCACGGAAGGCCCGACCACCACGATCGCCATCTCGTCCGGGTGGAGCCGGTCGCGGGCGGCCTTCGCCACCTCCTCCTTGCCCACCGCCTGCACCCGCTGCTGGTAGGTGGCGTAGTAGTCCGCGGGCAACCCATGCGCCCAGGCTCGCGCGTACGCGCCGGAGGTCTGCTCGTTGCTCGCGAACAGCGCCGGGATGGCGCGGATCAACGCCTCCTTCGCGTCGGCCAGCTCGGCCTCGCTCACCTCGCCGGACTTCATCCGCGTCAGCTCCTTCATGAACTCGCCCAGCGCATCGGCGGTCTTCTCGCTCACCACGCCGCCGGCGGCGACGAAGGGGCCGGCCTCCCGGTGCGCGTCGTAGAAGCTGAACACCCCGTACGAGTAGGCGTGCTCCGTGCGCAGGTTCCCGTTCAGGCGCGAGTTGAAGCTGCCCCCGAGGATGTTGTTCATCACCCGCACCGGGAAGATGTCCGGCGCGGTGGAAGCGACGCCGAGCTCGCCGATCCAGATCTGCGATTGCGGCGCTGCGGGCTTGTCGACGAGCGTCACCACCCGCGCGCCGTTCTTCGCGCGGCCCGAGGCCGCCATCTTCGGCGCCAACCCGTCCTTCCAGCCGCCGAAGCGCTTTTCCAGGAGCGGCAGCAGAGTCGCGCTCTGCGCATCGCCCACCACGAACAGGGCGGCGTTCGAGGGCCGGAACCAGGCCTTGTGCCAGGCGGCCAGATCCTTCCGGGTGATCGACTTCACCGACTTGACGGTGCCCTCGGCAGGGTAGCCCCAGGGGTGCTTCTCGCCGAAGATCACGCGCGAGAGCACGTGCTGGCCGACGGACTGTGGATCGTCCAGGGCCTGCGCGATCTGCCCGAGGCGCTCGACCCGGACGCGCTCCACGTCGGCGCTGCGGAAGGCAGGGTGGAGGACGACGTCGGCGAAGACCTCCAGCGCGGGATCCAGCGTGTCGGCGAGCGCCGTCAGGGAGACGCGCGAGGAGTCCGCGTCCGCGGCGGTGCCGTAGCGCGCGCCGAGGTCCTCGAACGCGCGCGCGATCGCCGCGGCGTCGCGCGCCGGCGTTCCCTCGTCGAGCAGGTCGAGCGCGAGCGAGGAGAGACCGGCCTTTCCCGCAGGATCGGTATCCTCGCCGGAGCGGACCGCCAGCGACAGCGCGACGAGGGGAACGTCGTGGCGCTCGATCACGAACACCTGCAGCCCGTTGGAGAGCGTGTGCTGCTCGGGAACCGGAGCCTGGAACACGACCGGAGCGCCGGGGGCAGGCGGCTGGGCGCGGAACGACGCGTCAGGCGAGGGCTGCGCGGGCGATGGCGCCGCCGCGGCGGCCTGGGGCTCCGCGGCCGGCTTCTTCGGGGCCGAGGCGCAGGAGAGGAGGAGCGCGACGATCCAGAGCTTCTTCATCGCGCACCTCCCGCCGACGCCTGCTTCTGCTCGGGGAGGACGGTGATCACCACGCGCTGGCTCTCCTGGAGGTAGCGGCGCGCGGCTTCCTGCACCTGCGCCGGAGTGACCGCGAGCGTCGTCTCCAGCTGGCTGGAGAACGCCCCGGGATCGTGCGCCCACATCTCGTAGTAGTTGAGCTGGTCCGCCTTGCCCCCGAATCCGCCGACGTTCTCCAGCTGCGCGAAGAGGCCGGAGCGGAGGTTCCGCTTCGCCCGCTCCAGCTCGTCCGGCGTGGGCGGCGCGTCGCGGAGCCCGCGGATCTCCGCGTCCAGCGCTGCGGCCACCTCCTCGGGCGTATGGCCCGCCTGCACCGTCGCGGTGATCTCGATGATCCCGCCGAGCTGCATCGAGGGGTCCCAGCTCGCGCTGACGTCCTGGGCGATCTTCTTCTCGTAGACCAGGCGGTGGTAGAGGCGGCTCGACTTTCCGGCGGCGAGGATCCGCATCAGCGGCGCGACGGCCGGGTTCTGCAGCGGAGCCGGCCCTACCCATCCCATCAGCACCTTCGGGAGCTGCACCTGGTCGCGCAGCGTCTCCCGGATCTCCGCGGTGTGCGGCTCCGTCTTCGCGGTCACGGGCGGCGGGTGCGGACCCCGGGGCAGCGGGCCGAAGTACTTCTCCACCAGCGGCTTCACCTCCGCCAGGCGGAAGTCGCCGACGATGGCGAGGGAGGCATTGTCCGGCGCGTAGTACGTCCGGAAGAACTCTCGCACGTCGTCGAGCGAGGCCCGCTGGAGATCCTCGTGCGAGCCGATCACGTACCCGAAGTACGGGTTCGGTTCCGGGTAGAGGAGCTGCACGAGCCGCTCCTCGGCGCGCCCGTACGGCACGTTCTCGATGCTTTGCCGCCGCTCGTTGCGCACCACGTCGCGCTGGGTGTCGAGCTTCTTCTGGTCGACGGTGTCGAGCAAGAAGCCCATGCGGTCGCTCTCCACCCAGAGCGCGAGCTCCAGCCGATCGGCGGGCATCGTCTCGAAGTAGTTCGTCCGGTCCCACTCCGTGGTGCCGTTCAGGTTGGTGGCGCCGTTGCGCTCGAACATGGCGAAGACGGTGCGCTCGTCGCCGTTCAAGTGCTTGCTCCCCTGGAACATCAGGTGCTCGAAGAGATGGGCGAAGCCGCTGCGCCCCTTGCGCTCGTTGACGGCGCCGACGTGGTACCAGACATCGACCCCCACCACCGGCGCGCGATGGTCCTCGGAGAGGATGACCGTGAGCCCGTTGCCGAGCTGGTACTTCTCGAACGGGATCTCCGGCAGGGCGGCGCCGGCGGCGAGGAGGATGGCTGCTGCGAGCATCGCGCGCTCCTGGTTGGGGCGGAGTGGATATAGCGAAATGGGGGTCCACGCCACCGTCCGGCAACGGACGGCCCTACGACCAAGGGGCTGCCGGATTTCACCCGCGATGACTACCTGCGAAACGGATGCCCAAAATCGAGCGGACGCGGCTGCAACGATCGACGTTCCTGGTCCTCTTCGCGCTCGCCGCCTACGCCTTCTGGCGGACGCTCGAGCCGGTCTGGGTGCCGGTCCTGCTCGGGCTGGTGATCGCCGTCGGCGTCCACCCCATCCACGAGCGGCTGGTCCAGCGCCTCGGGGGAAAGCACCCGGGACTCCCTGCGGCGGCCTTGACCACCCTGGTGATGGTGCTGGCGCTCGGGCTGATCACCTTCCTCGTCTTCGTGGTGGGGAACCGGGTGGTGACGCTCGCGCAGGAGTTCGCCGCCAGCTACGAGAAGAAGGGCGCGGCCGGCCTCCTCGGGTGGGACGTGGGCCACCTGCTCTCGCGTTTCGGCGTCGCGCCGGAGGACATCAACGCGCGGGTCGCAGAGGCCGCCCGCGATTTCGCCACCTTCCTCGGCAAGGGCGCCACCAGCCTGGTGGCGGGCCTGCTCAGCGCGATCTTCATCTTCATCTTCACCGCCATCACCTCGTACTACCTGCTGCGCGAGGGCACGGGCGGCACCTCCTGGCTGGTGGAGATGGTCCCCTTGCCGAACGGGCAGGTGGCGGAGATCGTCGCCGACGTCCGCGACGTGATGCGCGCCATGTTGATGAGCACCGGCGTGATCTCCGCGTACCAGGCGGTGACCGCCGGGATCGGATACTGGCTGTTCCGGGTGGACAGCCCGATCGTCTGGGCGGCCCTGACCGGCGTCGCCTCGATCCTTCCGGCGGTGGGGACCGCGCTCGTCTGGGCGCCCGTCGGCATCGCGATGATCTTCCTCGGCCATCCGGCGCAGGGCGTCGGCGTCCTGCTCTGGAGCGGCGTGGTGGTGGTGTTCATCGCCGACTACATCCTCCGGCCCAAGCTGGTGGGCACGCGGATGCGGATGAACGACCTCCTCGTCTTCATCGCCATCTTCGGCGGGATCGAGGCGTTCGGCATCCTCGGGCTCGTGCTCGGGCCCATCGCCGTCGCCGTGCTGCTCTCGCTGCTGCGGATCTACCAGCGCGACTACCGCCCGGAGGGGCCCGTGCGCACGCACGACCCGACCGCCGCGAACGGCTCGCATTTCCAGAATGCGCCCTGAGCGCCCCACGGGAAGTTCGTCCTTTCACGGCGTCCGCGGAGTAACATGCGCGGATGATCGCGGTCGCCGCAGGTGGGCTCTGCCGTCGCTACGGGCGAAGGTGGGCCCTGATCGAAGTCACGTTCGACCTCTTCGAGGGGTCGCTGGCGATGGTCACCGGCCGCAACGGCTCGGGAAAGTCGACGCTGCTGCGCGTCCTCGCCACGGCCATCCGCGCGGATCAGGGGAGCCTGGAGATCTTCGGCCACGATGCGCGCGCCGAACGCGACGCCGTGCGCGAGCAGACGGCGCTCCTCGGCCACCGCACCCACCTGTACGAGCCGCTCACCGCGCTCGAGAACCTCGCGGTCGCGGCGCGTTTCGTCGGCGGCGATCGGAGACGCGCGGCGCTGCTCGCGCGGCTCGAGGAAGTGGGGCTGGGCGACCGCGGCGACGACCTGGTGCAGACCTTCTCCGCCGGCATGCGGCAGCGCCTCGCGCTCGCCCGGGTCCTGCAGCAGCGGCCCCGCCTGGTGTTGCTCGACGAGCCGTACGGCCACCTCGACCCGCCCGGCTTCCTTCTCGTCGACCGTTTCCTGCAGAGACTCCGGCAAGAAGGCGCGACCGTCCTGATGGCGACGCACCTGGTCCAGCGCGGCCGGGACATCTGCGACCGCGGCCTGGTGCTGGAAGCGGGCCGCCTCGTCTACGCCGGGCCCGTCGGCGAGATGCCCGCGCCGCTGGCCGCCGACGCGACGCCGTTCGCGGAGGGGGCGTGAACGATCTCCTCGCCGCCCTGCGCAAGGATCTGCTGTTGCAGTGGCGCGGCCGGGCGCAGCTCATCGCCATCTTCGCCTTCGGCGCCGCGGCCCTGCTCCTCTTCAGCTTCGCCATCGGGCCCGATTCCCAGTCGCTGCGCCAGCACGCGGCGGGCTTCCTCTGGCTCGGGCTGCTGCTCGCCTCGACGTTGTCGCTCGCCGAATCGTTCGAGCGGGAGATGGAGGAGCAGGCGCTCGAAGGGCTCCTCCTGCTCCCGGCGAGCGCCCGGGCGCTGTACTACGGCAAGGCCATCGCCAACTGGGGGCATCTCACGCTGCTCGGCGTCGCCCTGGTGCCGGTGATGGTCGTGCTCTACGACGCGGGAACGCTTCGGCTGCTCTCGCTGTTTTGCGTGATCCTCCTCGGGACCGCGGGCCTGTCCGCGCCGGGAACCCTCTACGCCGCCATGACCTCTCAGACGCGTGGCCGCCAGACCCTCCTGCCCCTACTCCTCTTTCCGCTGGTGGTTCCCGTGCTGCTCGCCGCGGTGAAGGCCACCTCGCTGTTGATCCTCGGCGATCCGATGGGGCAGTTCCGGCCCTGGATCTCGCTGCTGGTCGTTTTCGCGGTGTTACACTGGTCCCTCGGCGGTCTGCTCTTTGGCCGCGTGGTGGAGGATTGATGCCGCGATCGTCCGCCAGACCGGTGGCGCTGATTGCCCTCGGGGTGGCGTTCCTCTTCGCCGGTTCGTTCTGGGGCCTCGCGAAGGCGCCCGCGGAGCTCTTCATGGGCGACGTGCAGCGGATCATGTACGTGCACGTCCCCACGGCCTGGAATGCGATGCTCGCGCTCAGCTTCTCGTTCGTCTGCGCCGTCTCGTACCTCCTGACGAACAAGTGGAAGTGGGACAGCAGGCTCGAGGCAGGGATGGAGATGGGCGTCGTGCTCTCCCTGCTCCTCTGCATGCAGGGGGCGATCTGGGCGAAGCCCACCTGGGGCGTGTGGTGGGACTGGGACCCGAGGCTCACCACCACCGCGGTGATGGTGTTCGCCTTCGGGGGCATCCTCGCGCTTCGCGCGTTCGTCGACGATCCCGAGCGGCGCGCCGTCTGGTCGTCGGTCGCTTGCATTCTCGCCTTCGTCGATGTTCCGATCGTCTATTTCTCCGTGAAGTGGTGGAACTCGCTGCACCAGGCGCAGTCGACTCCGCAGACCGTCTCGAGCGCGTTCCACTGGCCCCTGCGGATCAACGCTTTCGGCATCCTCTTCCTCTGGACGGGCCTCGTCGCCCTGCGCACGCGCGTCGCCGCGGCCCGGCTGCGCAGCGAGCTCGCCCCTCCTCTGTCGCCGCCCGGTGCGACGGCGTCCGCGTCCGGAGGTGCCCTCTGAGCGGCGTGATCGAAGGCGGGTGGGAGTTCGTGGTGGCGGCGTATGCGGTGACCGCCGCGACGCTCGCGACCTACGCGACGTCGGTATTCCTGAGATACAGGACGGAGCGGCGCCGGATGCCGCGAGAGGAGCGCGGATGAGCGCCACGGAACCTGATCGACCGCCCACCCGCACCACCCGGGTGAGGACCCGGTGGTTCGCGGCCGCCGCGCTCGCCATCGCGGCGGGCGCGTTCCTCTTCATCGCCGTGGGCGGCATCGGCCAGAACCTCGTCTACTACTGGGGCCCGAAGGAGCTGCGTGCCGCGGGGTCGAAGGCGACGGGAGCCACCATCCGCCTGGGCGGCCAGGTGGCCGTCGGCTCGGTGAAGCGGGGCGACGGCGTCTCCGATCTGCAGTTCGACGTCACCGACGGCACCGCGCTCGTGCACGTGGTCTCGCGCGGCGTGCCTCCCCAGCTCTTCCGCGACCGCATCGGGGTGGTGGTGGAAGGCACGATGACGAAGGACGGAGTCTTCGAGAGCAACCGCCTGATGGTGTCTCACGACAACAAGTACCGGGCGCCGGGCGACAAGAACGTCGACATCCGGGAGCTGATGCGCTCGACCGAAGGCCTCGACGACGCGGCCGCTCCCGCCGCCACGGTGGCGGGGTCGCCCCGGCCCTGAACGAAATCCGGAGATCCATGCTCCCCATCCTCGGCCGCACCTTGATCCTGCTCGCGCTCCTCGCCGCCAGCGCCGGCGCCGTCACCGGGTTCGTCACCGGCAAGAATCCTTCGCCGGCCGGCTGGACCTGGACCCGCCGGCTCGCCTACGCGTTCGCCGCGTTCATGGTGCTGGCAAATCTCACGATGGAGTACGCGCTCCTCACCCATGACTTCAGCGTCAGCTACGTGGCGCACGTGGGATCGCGGGCGGTGCCGACCTGGGTCTCGATCGTCAGCCTCTGGTCGTCGCTGGAGGGCTCGATCCTCTTCTGGGGGCTGGTGATGGGCGCGTACGTCGCGTTCGCCACCTGGCGCAATGCGGACCGGCACCCGGAGTACATGCCGTACGCCGTCGGAGTCTGGCTGGCCTGCGGCGCCTTCTTCAGCTTCCTCCTCGCCGGGCCGGCGCAGCCGTTCGCCACCGTCGCCAATCCGCTCGCGGACGGTCCCGGACCGAACCCGCTGTTGCAGAACCATTACCTGATGGTCATCCACCCGCCCTTCCTCTACTCGGGGTACGTGGGGATGACGATCCCGTTCGGCCTCGCCTGCGCCGCGCTCCTCGTCGGCCGGCTGGGAAACGACTTCATCCGGCCGCTGCGCAACTTCCTCCTCCTCTCCTGGATCTTCCTCACCTGCGCGATCGTGCTCGGCGGGTGGTGGGCGTACGAGGTGCTGGGCTGGGGAGGGTACTGGGCGTGGGACCCCGTGGAGAACGCCTCCTTCCTCCCTTGGCTCACCGCCACCGCAGCGCTCCATTCCGCGCTGCTGGTCGAGCGGAAGGGCGTCCTCAAGGCCTGGACCGTCATCCTCGTGCTCTCGACCTATCTGTTGACGATCCTCGGCACGTTCATGACCCGCTCCGGCGTCTTCAACTCGGTGCACTCGTTCACGCAGAGCGCGATCGGTCCGACCATCCTCGTCTTCCTCGCCGCGGCGCTCCTCTTCTCGCTGGCGCTGCTCGCCCTGCGCGTCGATACCCTGGGCGCGGATGGACGGCTCGAGACCGGCCCGTCGCGGGACGTGCTGTTCCTCGTGCAGAACCTGCTCTTCGTGCTGTTCACGTTCACCGTGCTCCTCGGGACGGTCTTTCCGCTCGTCGTCGAGGCGGTCCGCGGCGTCCAGATGAGCGTGGGGCGCCCGTACTTCGACCGCATGTCGGTGCCCATCGGCGTCGCCCTGCTCTTCGTCATGGGAGTCGGTCCGGCGCTGCCCTGGGGACGCGCCACCCCGCGGCAGCTGCGGAGCGCGCTTCTGCCGCCGCTCGTCGGCGCTTGCCTGCTGGGGGCGGTGGGGCTCGCGCTCGGCGTGCGCAATCCCTGGACGGTGCTCGCGCTCTTCTTCGGTGGCTACACCGCGCAGGTGACGCTCTCCGAGATGTTCCTTCCCGTCCGGCAGCGCATGCGCTCGCACGGCGAGGGGCTCCTCGAGGCGTTCCGGCAGACGCAGAGCCGCGGCCGCCGCCGGCTCGGGGCGTACATCGTCCACGCGGGCGCCGTGGTGGCGATCGTGGCGGTCGCGGTCTCGAGCACCATGGGCAGCTCGAAGGAGATCCAGCTGCGCAAGGGCGAGGCGACCACGCTCGGCGCGTACACCTTCACGTTCGTCGCGGCGGAGAAGGTGGTGGAGCCGCACCGCGACTCGCTGCTCGCGCGCGTGGACGTCTCCAAGGGCGGGCGCAGCCTCGGGTCGCTCTATCCGCGCATGAACCAGTACGAGAGCCAGCGCGAGCCGATCGGCTCGCCCGCGGTTCGCTCGAGCCTGACCGAGGACCTCTATCTCTCCATCCACAACATCGATACCGACGCGGGCACGGTCGGACTGCTGGTGCTGGTCAACCCGATGGTCACGTGGATCTGGATCGCCACGGGGGTGATGGCCCTTGGCGGGCTGGTGGCGCTCCTGCCGCGCCTGCGCTCTGCGACGGCGCCCGCGCGAGTGGCGGCGCCGTCTGCTCCGATCGCCCTCGGAGGATCCAACTGATGACGACGGCACTCACCCCGGGCGCCGGGACGCCGCCGCAGGCCTCGCGCATCAATCGCAAGGTGCTGATCGCGGGCATCGCGATCGTCGTTCCGCTGCTCGCCGTCCTGGTCGCGAATCTGGGGCGCGATCCGCACACGGTGCGCTCTCCGCTGGTCGGCCGGCAAGCTCCGCCGTTCTCGCTGGTTCCGGTCGGCGGCGGCCGGCCGGTGACGCTGGAGTCGCTGCGCGGCAAGCCGGCGGTCATCAACTTCTGGGCCACCTGGTGCGTGCCCTGCTTCGAGGAGCACGCGGCGCTCACGGCCGCGGCCAAGGGGCTGCGCGACGTGCAGTTCCTCGGGATCGTCTACGAGGACGACGAGGCCCGCACGCTGGAGTTCGTCAAACAGCGCGGCAGCGCGTATCCCTCGCTGATGGATGCCGACGGCAGGGTCGCCATCGCCTACGGCGTGTTCGGCGTCCCGGAGACGTTCTTCATCGACGGGAACGGCCGCATCGTCGAGAAGTACGTGGGGCCGCTCCAGCGCAGCACGATCGCGGCACTGGTCGAGCAGGCGCGGGGAGAGGGCCGATGAAGCCGTTCGCCGTCGCGCTCGCGGCGCTCTTCGCATCCGCGGCCGGGGCCGGGTCGCCGCCCGCGTCGACAGCCGGGATGGGGCCGCCGCGGGGGCAGCCGCTCTCGGGTGCGGCGCTCGACGCCCGCACGGAAGACGTCGGCGGACTGTTGCGCTGTCCGGTCTGCCAGGGCCTGTCGGTGGCCGATTCGCCGTCCACCATGGCGCGGAACATGAAGGCGGAGGTTCGCGAGAAGCTCGCGGCCGGCTACGACCAGGAGCAGATCCTCGCCTATTTCGAGCGCTCCTACGGCGAGTTCGTGCGGCTCGAGCCCTCGTTGCACGGCGTGAACTGGGTGGTCTGGTTCGGTCCGATCCTGGCGCTCCTCGCGGGAGGAGCGGCGATCGCCTGGGCGCTGAAGCGGACCGGGCGAAAGGCCAGCGTCGACTCGAGCGCCCCGGCTGCGGACCTTCCCGCCCGGGACACGCTGCCGGGCGACGAGCAACTCGCGGCAGCGGTCCGGCGGGTGCGGGCGCTCGCGTACGGCTGGCCCGGCGGGATCCCGCCGAAGGCGGCGCCGTGAATCCGAAGGCGCCGATCGAATGGCTGCCCGCGATCTCCATCCTGGCGGCCGGCCTCGTCTTCGGAGCGGTGCTGGTGTGGCGTTTCGTCTTCTCCGCTTCCCGGGCCGCCGCGAAAACAGTCCCGACGGTCCCCGCGGACGTGCGCGACCTCGCGGGCAAGACCGATGTGCTCATCGCGCAACTGCGCGAGCTCGAGGACACCGCCGTCAAGCGGACTCCCGAGCAGCTCGCCCGCGAGCGCTATGCGCTCGAGCTCGAGGCGGCGCACACGCTGCTCGCCCTGGAGAAGACGGGCGCGGGCGCGGCCCCGCCGGCTGCACCGATCGCCGCCGTGATCAAACCAGCTGCGCCCGCTCCGGATCGGGCGAGCCTGCGCGGCTTTCTTTGGGGAGTCGGAAGCGCCATGGGCGGGGTGCTGCTGGTGCTCCTGGTGTACCAGTCGGCGAAGCCGCGCGAACCGGGCGGATCGGTCACCGGCGAGCTTCCCGCGACGGCCGAGCAGGCGCCCAGTGCCGACGGCGAGGAGGCCGAGATCAAGGCGGCGCTCGCGCGCGACCCGAACGACGCGGAGGCGCGCCTCGCGCTCGCGCACCTGTACATCGACCGCCAGAACTGGATGGGCGTGTGGACCGAGACCGGAAAGGTGCTCGAACGCGCTCCCGGGAATCCTCGCGCGCTCGCCTACCAGTCCCTGGTCCGCATGGCGATGGGCCAGGTCGACGTCGGGGTCAATCTGCTGAAGAAGGCGATCGCCTCCGATCCGGACATGCCGGAAGCGTACGCCTGGCTCGCGCTCGGGTACGTGCGGCTGGGCCGGACGCGGGATGCCGATACGACCATCGCCTCCGCGTCGAAGCGCTTTCCGGACCGCGCCGAGGACTTCCGCCGCTATCTCGCGGAGGCGAAGGAGAACGAGCCTGCGGTCGCGCGCGCCAGCACCGCTTCCGGCAAGGATCCGCACGCGACCGTGCCCACCCCCGGAGAGGGACCGGCGCCGCGCGCGGCGAGCGGCGGCCGCCGCGTCTCCGGCGTCGTCGACCTCGATCCCTCGCTGCGAAGCGCGCTCTCCCCATCCGCCGTCCTCTTCGTCTTTGCCCGGCCGGCGAACGGCGGCGAAGGACCGCCCGTCGCCGCGAAGCGGCTCGCGGCCAACTTTCCCGCCTCGTTCGAGCTCAGCGAGGCCGACTCGATGATGGGACAGCCCTTCCCGGACCGCCTCCTGATCGAAGCCCGCCTCGACTCCGACGGCGACCCCACCACCCGCCCTCCCACCGACCCCAAGGCCCGCCTCGAAGGCGTCAAAGTCGGCGCCACCGGCCTCCGCCTCATCCTCCGCCGCCCCTAGAGATCCGGGGACACCATACGTAACTCGCCGGAGATTCGCCCGGGAACAGATCCGGGGACACCATACGAAACTAGCCGCGCCCCTGAATCACTGTGTCCTGGTCAGGATGGAGTTTCGAATTGTGTCCCCGGATCTCACCCTAGAGTTTCGTATGGTGTCCCCGGATCTCAGCAGAGGAAGAGGCGGACGCGGGCGATGCCGCGGTGGATGAAGTCGAGGGCGCGGGCGGCTGCTTCGGAGACGTCGAGGAGGCGGCCTTGGGTGAAGGGACCGCGGTCGTTGACGCGGACGCGGACGGAGCGGCCGTTCTCCTCGTTTTCGACCCGGAGGCAGGTGCCGAATGCGAGGGTGCGGTGGGCGGCGGTGAGCTGGTCCGGGTCGAAGCGCTCACCGCTCGCCGTGCGGTGGCCGCGAAACGCGGCGCCGTAGTACGAGGCGAGCCCTTCGGCGATGCGCTCCCGCTCGCCGGGACGCGGCGCGTGGGCGCACGCAGCCGCGAGTAGCAGGACGAGCGGAAGCGCTGAAGCGCGCTTCAACGGAACCACTTCCCGAAGGTGCGCTCGAGGAATCCCGCCAGGCCGCCGGTGTGCACGGGGCAGTCGTTCGGGGCGGTGCCGGGCAGGAAGTACTCCTTCGCGACCTGCTGCTGCGGACAGCCGACGATGGCGAGGCCGCCCGTGACGATGTCGATGTCCCGGTGCTCGACCCCGGAGGGCGGCTGCCAGCGCGCGGGGACCGGCCGGCCCTTCTGCCAGGCGCCGACGACGCGGGCCCACACCGGAGCGGCCAGGCGGCCTCCGGTCGCCGGCGCTCCGAGCGCGCGGGGATGATCGAAACCCATCCAGACTCCGGCCACCAGCTCGGGCGTGGCGCCGATGAACCAGACGTCCTGCGCGCCGTTGGTGGTCCCCGTCTTTCCCAGGACCGGCAGCTCCGGCGGAAGCCCGGCGCGCGCCGCGACGCCGGTGCCCCGCTCGACGACGTCCGAGAGCAGCGAGGCCATGATGAACGCTGGCCCCGGCGGCAGCGCGGTCTGGGTGACGATGCTGTTCTTCAGCACCACCTCTCCCGTGGCGCTGCGCACCTCGTCGATGAAGCGCGGCAGCACGCGCTCGCCGCCGTTGGCAAACGGCGCGAACGCGGCGACCAGCTCGAGGGGAATGATGTCCGCCGCGCCGAGGAAGCTCGAAGGGTACGGAGGGATCATCGCATCGCCGATGCCGCAGGCGTGCGCCGCCTCCGCCACCGCCTGGATTCCGACGCGCTGCCCGAGCGCCACCGCGGCGCGGTTCGAGGAGAGGCGCAGCGCTTCGCGCAGGTTGAGCGGCCGATCTCCTGCGACCTGGCCGTCCGCCGGCGCGTAGTCGGGCGGGAGCTCCGCCGGGTCCAGCAAGGTGGAGACCGGGATTCCCGCCTGCACCGCCGCCGCCCAGACGAAGGCCTTGAACGTCGACCCCGCCTGCCGGCGCGCCTGGGTGACCCGGTCGAACTCGGAGAGCGCGTAGTCACGCCCTCCCACCAGCGCGCGGACGTCGCCGGTCCGCGCGTCGAGCGCGACGAAGAGCGCCTCCAGACACTCCTCCGGATCGCCGTTGCACTTCTCCACCGAGAGCTTGCCGAGCTTCCCGGACTCCGCCGCGGCGATCTGCTTCGCCACCTCCTTCTCCGCCGCCTTCTGCAGGGCCGGGTCGAGCGTGGTGCGCACCCGCAGCCCCTGCGTCTCCGCGTCGTCGCCGAACCGCTCGTTGAGCTCGCGCCGCACCGCCGCGACGAACCAGGGCGCGCCACCCTCCTGCTCCTGCGGGCTGAGCCGGAGCTTGCTCTTGCGCGCGATCGCCTCCTCCTTCGGCGAGATCACCTTCGCCTTCGCCATCAGCGTGAGGACGAGATTGCGCCGCTTGACGGCCAGGTCGGGGAAGCGGCGCGGATCGTAGTTCGACGGCGCCTTGGGGAGCGCCGCGAGCAGGGCGGCCTGCGCGGGCGTCAGGTCCAGCGCGGTGCGGCCGAAGTATCCGTGCGCGGCGGCCTCCACGCCGTAGTACCCGTTCCCCAGGTAGATCTGGTTCAGGTATAGCTCGAGGATCTGTTGCTTGGTGAAGGCGCGCTCGATGCGGCGCGCGACGATCATCTCCGCGATCTTGCGCCGCAGGGTCCGCGCGCGCGTCAGGCTGTCGGGAAAGACGTTGCGCGCGAGCTGCATGGTGATCGTGCTCGAGCCCTCGCGGACGGAGAGGGTGCGCAGGTCGCGCCAGAGCGCCCCGAGCACGCGCCGCCAGTCGATGCCGTGGTGCTGGTAGAATCGCAGGTCCTCGACGGCGAGGAACGCGCCGACCAGCCGCGGCGACACGGCGGAGAGGGGAACCACGATCCGCTCCTCCGGCGCGAGCCGGGCGAGGAGCTTGTTGTCGCGGTCG
>DASREU010000350.1:0-8498 GCA_035651935.1 Myxococcales bacterium
GTGGCGGATCCCACCGCCGCGGGTCACGGCGAGTTCGTGCAGTCCTCGCCGGCGGTGTCCGCCGCGCGCGGGCGGCTCTACCTGGGAGTCGCTTCTTCGGAGCATTGCGACGAGGTCGCCGGCCGGATCGTCGCGGTGGACCTCGGCACCGGCGCCGTGCAATCGCGCTCGCTGGTCAATCCCGGACAGCAGGGTGCGACCATCTGGAGCAGCATCGCCGTCGCCGACGACGAGAACCGGCTCTACGCCACCACCGGGAACCGCATCGGGAGCGCCGCCGACGAGCCGCTTGCGCAGGCGTTCCTCGCCGTCGATCCCACGACGCTCGAGGTTCTCGATCACTGGCAGAACCCGACGACGCTGGAGAACGCGGATTTCGGCAGCTCTCCCACGCTGGTCGACGCCGGCGGGCTCAAGCTGGTCGCCGCCACCAGCAAGGACGGCAACCTCTACGTGCTCCGGCGAGACGCGCTCGCCGCAGGCCCCGTGTGGACGGCGCGGATCGCGGTGATCGATCCGGCCATGCCGACGATGGGCGGCGACCCCTCCGCGGGGTTCGGCAGCATCTCCACGCCGGTCGCGGCGCACGGGCTCCTGTTTGCCGCCGGAGGGCGCACTCCGGCGGACGAGCCCGGATCGGTCAGCGCCTTCGAGCCGGCGTCCGGAAAGGTCGTCTGGCGGCGCCCGATGCCCGGGTACGTGATCGCGCCGCTCGCGGCCGCGGGCGAAATCCTCGCCGCGGAGTCGAGCTCTCCCGACGGCTCGCGCAGCTGGCTGACCATCCTCGATGCGGCGAGCGGAGCCGTGCTGCGGACCTTCGACGGTCAGATCGCGACCTATGCCGCGCCGTCGATCGCGCACGGCCTGATCTTCTGGACGGATGCGTACGGACACGCCGTCGCTCTGGGCGTCCCGGCCTACCGGCGCTGACACCTACACCGCGGCACCCTCGGACACCATTCCGCCGTTGCGGTGGTCCGGACTGGGTGGTACCGCATTGGGACCGTGAAGCGAACGATCCTGCTCGCGACGACAGCGTTGATGCTTGCGGCCTGCGGGCGCCCGCAGTCGCGCCTGCAACATGCCCGCGATCTCACCCTCGCCGGCCACCACAAGACGGCCCTGCTCGAGGCCCGCGCCATCCTGCTCACGCTGCGTGACGAGCAGGGCGACAAGGTGGACTCCGTCCGCCGCGGCACGCTCAAGCTCGCCGGAGACCTCTGCGCCGTCTACCTGGACGACCCGCGCTGTGCCGCGGACCAGTACCGCGAGCTGGTGAAGCGCTATCCCACCGCTCCCGAGGCCTTCGAGGCGCGCGAGCGGCTGGGCGACCTCGACGTCCGCATCGGCGACGTCAAAGGCGCGATCGAGGCCTGGCGCGATCAGGTGGCCACCGCGCCGAACCGGCCGGGCGCCGACCTGGCCCAGCTGAAGATCGCGCGGGCGCTCCTGGACCAGGGACTCTTCCACGACGCGCGCACCGCTGCTTCCGAGCTGCAGCGCCGCTGGCCGAAGTCGCCCGTCGCCGCCGCCGCAGGGCTGCTCTCGGCGTCCAGCTATCACCTCTCCGGCCGCCACGCCGACGCCATCGCCGCCTACGACGCCGTGGAGCGCAAGTACCACGGGACGCAGAAGGGCGCGGAGGCGCTGTTCGAGAAGGGCAACTGCCTCGCCGAGCTGGGCGACGACGAAGCCGCCGTGAAGGCCTACACCGGCGCGCTGGTGCGCCACGACTCCCCGGATGCCGTCCAGTTCGCGCTCGAGCGCGCCGAGCGCCGCCTGCAGCGCTCGACGCCGGTCAACCCGCACAACCAGGCTGCCGTCTGGGACCGCGGGTTCGCGCAGCGCCGCACCTCGACGCACTGAGCGGGCTTTACCGTGGCGGGCAGGGGCGCTAAACCGTGCCCCGCATGACTCTCCACAGCGAAAAGTCCCGGCGCGAGTTCGCGCGCGCCCAGGCGTTGTTCCCCGGGGGCGTGAATTCTCCCGTGCGCGCGTTCAAGGGCGTCGGCGGCGACCCGCTGTTCATCGCCCGGGGCGAGAAGGCGCGACTCTACGACGAGGACGGCAACGGGTACCTCGACTACGTGCTCTCCTGGGGCCCGCTCCTCGCCGGACACGCGCACCCGAAGATCCTCGCCGCCATCCAGCAGGCGGCGGCGCTGGGGACGAGCTTCGGAGCGCCCACCGCGCGCGAGAGCACGCTGGCTACGATGGTGCGCGCGCTGGTGCCGTCGATGGAGAAGCTGCGCTTCGTCAGCTCCGGGACGGAGGCGACGCAGGCGGCGCTCCGCGTCGCACGCGGGTTCACGGGCCGCGAGCGGATCGTGAAGTTCCAGGGTTGCTTCCACGGAGCCACGGACTCGCTGCTGGTCCACGCGGGCTCGGGAGTGGAGACGCTGGGCTTGCCGGATTCGCCCGGCGTTCCCAAGGCGCTCGCCGCGCTCACCACGGTGCTCCCCTACAACGACGGCGAAGCGGTGCGCGACTTCTTCCGCGGGCCGCAGGGGAAGGAGACGGCCGCGGCCATCGTCGAGCCGGTGGTCGGAAACATGGGTGTCCTGGTCCCGCGCCCGGGATTCCTCGAGACGCTGCTCGCGGAGACGAAGCGCGCCGGCGCGCTCTTCATCTGCGACGAGGTGATGACCGGCTTCCGGGTGGCCCGCGGCGGCGCGCAGCAGCGGTTCGGGATCGCGCCGGACCTCACCTGCCTCGGCAAGGTGATCGGCGGCGGCCTTCCCGTCGGCGCGTACGGCGGCCGCGAGGAGGTGATGAGCCAGGTCGCTCCGCAAGGGCCCATCTACCAGGCGGGCACGCTCTCGGGGAACCCGCTCGCGATGGCGGCCGGTATCGCCATGCTCGATCTGGTGGCCCAGCCCGGCTTCACCGAGGGAATCGAGCGGCGGACGCAGGAGCTCTGCGCGAAGCTGCGGGACGAGCTGCGCGCGGCCGGCGTCGCAGGCCAGGTGAACCAGATCGGCTCGATGTGGACGTGCTTCTTCGCGCGCGACGAGGTGTTCGACTACCCGACGGCGAAGAAGGCGGACACCGCGCGCTTCGGCCGGCTGCACCGCGCGATGCTCGAGCGCGGAGTGTACCTGCCGCCGTCGCAGTTCGAGTCGGCGTTCCTCTCCAGCGAGCACGGAGCGGCGGAGATCGAGGAGACCGCGAAGGCGTTCCGCGAGGCGCTCCGCTAGAAGGTCGCCAGGTCGCCGATGGTGAAGAGCACCGCCGCACCCCAGGAGAGGGCCAGCATCGCCTTGGCGAACTTCGGGCGGACCGGGGCGATGGGCGCCGCGTCCTGCGCGGCGCGCGCGATCCCGATCAGCGCCACCGCCAGGGAAGCGATGAAGAGCAGGACCCCCACGTGGCCGTACGCGCCCCGATGGGTGAGCCACCGCGCCGGCAGATCGATCGCCAGGTACGCCGAGATCACGTAGGCGAAGGGAAGACCGCAGAGGAGCACCACCTCGGTGACGGCGGCCACCGCGCGCGAGACGGAGCCCTTCAGCACCCGCCACAGGTTCCACAACGACTTCAACCGCTCGGCGCGGATGCCCCGCCGATAAGCGGCCCGCGAGCTGCCGAGCAGGTTGTCGGAAGGACGGAGCACGCGCGTCGAAAGATAGCACGCGGGGTTTGACTGTCACTCTCCATGCATGCTAAACGGCGCTGCTTTTTCGAAAGGACGCGTGGCAGGCAAGGAGCCCGACGATCGGTCGGAAGGAGTCGGGGAGGGGATCGGCTCCTCGTACCGGAAGGCTGGCCCCTACATCGACGCCAGCTGGCAGCTGGCGGGCGCGGTAGGTCTGGGTACGTTGGCCGGGTGGTGGCTGGACGGGAAGCTCGGCACCACTCCCTGGCTGCTCGTCGCCGGCGCCCTCTTCGGGATCGGCCTCGGTTTCTACCTCTTCTTCAAGATCCTGATGCACCTGAACAAGGACCGGAAGTGAGCGGGAACGGCAGCAAGGCTGCGCCCTTCGCCATCGCCAGCGCCGCCGCGTGTGCGCTGGGCATCGCCGCGGCCTTCCTCCTGCCTGCCTCCGTGCGCGGCGCCGCGGTCTACGGAGCCGTGGCCGCCTCCCTCGGGGCCGTCTGCGCCTTCACGGCGCTGGTTCGCGCCACGGGCAAGGGCGTCAATGACCTGCTCCTGGGCTTCAGCATCGGCTTCCTCTGCCGCGCCGCCCTGGTCGGCATCGGGCTCGTGGCGAGCGGCGCGCGCGACAATCTGGCGCTGGTGTATGTCGCCGCTTTCTTTACCCTGTATGTTTCCACGCAGGTGATCGAGGTCCTCTTCGTGCACAAGAGCTCGCGTCCGCAGGGAGTCCCCCGATGATCGTCCTTCTCGCCACGTTGCTCTTCGCCCAGGCCCCGCCCGAGCACGCCCGCGAGCCGGCGTCCGTCTCCGGGACCGCGCACCCGGCCGGGGACGAGCACGGCGCGGCGGGGCAAAAGGAAGCCGCCGCCGGAGCGGAGCACGGCGAGGGACAGCACGCGAAGGGCGGCGAGGAGCACAAGGGCGGCGTCGCCGAGCACATCTTCGAGCACGTGCAGGACGAGGTGGTGGTGCCGCTCGGGTTCTGGGCAGGGCACCGGTACATCCCCCTCGACATCACCAAGCACGTGATCAACATGTGGATCGCCGCCGGGATCCTGCTCATCGTCGTCGGCCTGGCGACGCGCAAGCGCGCCCTCATCCCCAAGGGCGGCTACAACATGCTGGAGACGTTCGTGCTCTTCATCCGGGACGAGATCTCGGTGAAGAACATCGGCCACCATGCGGCCGAGTACACCCCCTATCTCTGTTCCGCGTTCTTCTTCATCCTCTTCATGAACCTGGAAGGCCTGCTGCCGTTCCCTGCCTGGCACGGGTTTCCCGGCATCTCCACCGCCACCGGCAACGTCAACGTCACGGTGGTGCTCGCGCTCTTCACCTTCGTGCTCACGCAGATCGCAGGCATGCGCGCGCAGGGAGTGTTCGGGTACTGGGCGCATCTGGTGCCCTCGGGGGTGCCCAAGGCGCTCTGGCCGCTGATGTTCGTGATCGAGTTCTTCGGGTTGTTCACCAAGCCCTTCGCGCTCACCGTCCGCCTCTTCGCGAACATGGTCGCCGGCCACATCGTCATCTTCTTCCTCATCGCCCTCACGCTCTTCATCTCGGTGTACGTGGCGCCGGTGAGCGTGGCGTTCGCCCTCGGCATCTTCCTGCTCGAGCTCTTCGTGCCGCTGGTGCAGGCCTACGTCTTCACCATCCTCAGCGCGCTCTTCATCGGGATGACGCAGCACGCGCACTGACCGACTTCGCGGGCTGGGCCACTTCACAGCGGCCTCGGGTCCATACCCCGCGACAACATGCCACTCCTCGCCGCTGGGGCTCGGGGCAAAAACAGCAGTGAAAGGCAGGAATCAATGAACCAGTACTCGCTCGGTTACTTCGCCGCCGCCATCGGAGCCGGACTCGCCGTGCTCGGCGCCGGCTGGGGCATCGGCCGGCTCGCCGCCGCGGCCATGGAGGGGACCGCCCGCCAGCCCTCCGCTGGAGGCGACATCCGCACCTCGATGATCATCGCGGCGGCGCTCATCGAAGGCGTCACGCTCTTCGCCGAGGTGGTCTGCATCATCCTGGCGGTCAAGGTCTAGGGAAGGCGGCCGGCGGGGGCCTGTGATAGAAGGCCCCCGCTGCACCGGAGGAACCCGCAATGCTGGCAGCCGGCTTCACCGACCCGAACTTCGCGCTCAGCTTCTGGACGGCGCTCACCTTCCTGATCCTCATCTTCGTGCTGGGGAAGTTCGCCTGGCGTCCGATTCTGGAGATGCTGTCGACGCGGGAGAAGACCATCGCCGACGCCATCGAATCGGCGAAGCGGGAGCGGCTGGCCGCGGAGGCGGCGTCCGCGGAGATGAAGGCGGCGCTGGAGAAGGCGCGCGCCGAATCGGCGGAGATGATCCGGCGCAACCAGCAGGAAGTGGCGGCGGCGAAGAACGAGCTGATGGCGCAGGCGAAGAAGGAGAGCGACGAGCTCCTCCAGGCCGCCCGCAAGAGCATCAACGAAGAGAAGCGCCAGGCGCTGGCGGAGCTGCGCGCCCAGACGGTGGACCTGGCGATCGAGGCGGCGAGTCGCCTCGTGCAGATGAACATGGACGAGAAGAAGCAGAAGCAGCTGGTCGAGGAGTATCTCTCCCAGCTCCCGAAGGAAACGCGGGTCTAGCTGTGAAGTCTCAGGACGTTGTTCACTGAGGAGAGGTGTTCATCCGGCCTTTCGTGTGGCTGACTGCAGCTTGTCTAGGGCAGCACCCAACCGCGAAGGAAAAACCGGATGAACATCCACCCTTGTGCCCGAACCTGCGCGGCAGGTCGAGCGGTCTTGGTGAAGCGAGTTCTGGAGCTGGGCTGGTCGGTCGAGGCCGTGGCAAAGGCGGCCGGGATTAGCGGGCGGACCGTGTACAAGTGGCTGCGGCGATTCAAGCTGGAGGGCGAGGACGGACTGATCGACCGGAGCTCGCGGCCGCTGCGCTCGCCAACAAGGCTGCAACTTGAAAAGGCAGACATCGTTCTCGAGCTGCGGCGGAAGAAGCGGATGACTGCAGCGAAGATCGCGGCGGTGCTGCACCTGGCACGGTCGACGGTCGCTCGACTGCTGAAACGCAACCAGCTTGGGCGCCTGCGGCTCGTGGATCCGCAGCCGGAGCCTCGCCGTTACGAATGGCCGAAGCCTGGCGACATGGTGCACATCGACACCAAAAAGCTGGGCCGGATCGGCCGGCCCGGACACCGCGTACATGGCGACCGGACGCGGCGCTCACGCGGTCTCGGCTGGGAGTACGTGCACGTCGCGATCGATGACCACACACGCTTGGCCTACGTCGAGGTCCTGCGTCGGGAAAACCTCGCCGCGTCGGTCGCGTTTTTGAAGCGGGCCTGCGCCTGGTACGCACGCCACGGCGTCGTCATGCAGCGGGTCCTCACCGATAACGGTACCGCCTACAAAGACCAGTACACGGCTGCCTGCGCGGACCTCGGCGCCTGGCACCTGCGAACGCGACCGTACACACCGCGGACGAATGGAAAGGCAGAGCGGCTCATCCAGACGCTGCTACGCGAATGGGCGTACGTGAAAACCTACCCGAAATCCCGCCGCCGCACCGCCGCTCTGCTAACCTATCTGCGCTACTACAACCGCAAACGGCCACATGCCGGATGCGGCGCGCTCACCCCGATGAAGAAACTGGAGCGCGCCGCGTGAACAACGTCATGAGAAGCGACATCTAGCCCGGCGCGGGGTCGCGCCGGCTGTCCCGCAGCGCCGCCGGGTTCGGCGCGCTGCCGTGGGACTGAGCCCGGCCTACTTCAGCTGTTCCGAGAGGTAGCGCTCGAGCCCGATCTGCTTGATCGTCTCCTGCTGCGTCTCCAGCCAGTCGACGTGCTGCTCCTCCTCCTGGAGGATGTGCTCGAGCAGCTCGCGGGTGCCGTTGTCGCCCGCGGCGCGGCAGGCCTCGATGCCGTCGTTGAGCCGCTTCACCGCGTCGTATTCGACCTGGAGGTCGAGCTGGAACTGCTCGGGCACCGTCTGCCCGACGTTGACCTTGCCGTACCGTTGCAGGTTCGGGAGGCCCTCGAGATAGAGGATGCGGTCGATCAGCCGATCGGCGTGCTTCATCTCCTCGATGCTCTCCTTGCGAACCTTCTCGTAGAGGCGGTCGTAGCCCCAGTGGTGGCAGAGCCGGGCGTGAAGGAAGTACTGGTTGACGGCGGTGAGCTCCGCGGTGAGGACGTCGTTCAGCAGCACCACCACCTGCTTGTCGCCCTTCATGGCCGCTCCCGGGAAGGCGCTAGAAAGCGGCGGACGCTAGCTCATGCTCGCGGCGAGGGCAATCGGCGCAGGAGCCGCCGCACGCTCCGTCGAGGCGCTGCTCGATGGCGCTGCGGCAGCAGCCGCAGTCGGTTCCGGCCCCGCACACATTCGAGACGTCGGCCAGAGAGCGCGCGCCGTCGCGGATGGCGGCTTCCACCTCGCGATCGGTCACCGACTGGCAAACGCAGAGGATCACGGCTCGCTCCGGTGAAATTGAGAATGAGTCTCAATCTCACGATGGAGTGTAACCCTCCTCCTCCGCCGCCGTCAAGCGATCCTCAGGGGCTGCGGTAAAGCGCCTCATACTGCCCGGCGGCCCGATCCCAGGAGTGGTCCCGGGCCATCGCGCGCTGCTGCGCGGCGCGCCAGGCGCCCCGGTCGCGCCAGAGCAACAGGGCGCGGTCGAGGGCTTCGAGCAAGGCCGCCGGCGTCTCCTGGTCGAAGCGGAACCCCCAGCCGTGCGGCCCTTCCACGATGCTGTCGGCCAGTCCGCCCACCGCATGCACGAGAGGCAGGGTTCCGTAGCGAAGCGAATAGAGCTGGTTCAGGCCGCAGGGCTCGAATCGCGACGGCATCAGGAACACGTCGGCCCCCGCCTCGATCCGGTGCGCCAGCTTGTCGTCGAACCGGAGCTGGGCGGAGATG
>DASREU010000351.1:0-4950 GCA_035651935.1 Myxococcales bacterium
CCACCATCGCCATGTTGGCGGCGGCTCGCCTGGGCATCATCTACACGGCGGTGTTCCCGGGGCTCTCGGCCGAGGAATTGCGCTACCGCATCGACGATCTCGGCGCGGCGCTGGTGATCACGAGCGACGTGGGATACCGGCGCGGCGAGGAGCACGCGTACAAGGGCGAGATCGTCGACAAGGCGGTCGCCGGCTCGAGCGTGCGGCAGGTGATCGTCGTCGATCGCAGCGGCCGCCGGGCGGCGCCGATGACGGCGGGCCGCGATCTCTTCTGGGACGAGGTGGTCGCCGGTACCCACGAGGTCCCCTGCGAACCTCTCGATGCCGAGCATCCGCTGTTCGTGCTCTACACCTCGGGCTCCACCGGAAAGCCGAAGGGCGCCGTGCACACCACCGGCGGATACTGCGTCGGGCTGATCGCGACGATGCAGGCCGTCTTCCAGGCGGAGCCAGGGCGCGACGTCCTCTTCACCTACGCCGATCCCGGCTGGATCACAGGGCAGTCGTACACGAACTACGCCCCGCTGCTGAGCGGGATGACGACCGTGCTCTACGAGGGCGTGCCCGACCACCCGAACCCCGACCGGTTCTTCCGCATCGTGGAGCGGCACCGGGTGACGATCTTCAAGATCGGAGCGCCCGGCCTGCGGCTCGCGATGCGCTATGGCGCGGAGTGGCCGCGAAGGTTCGACCTCTCCTCGCTGCGCTACGTCTGCTCCTGCGCCGAGCCGCTCGATCCGGTGGTGCAGTCGTTCGTCGACGCGGCCATCGGGCCGCTGGTGAATGCGTACTGGAAGACGGAAGACGGCGGGATCCACTTTGCGCCGCTCGCGGGCGTCTGGCCGCAGCGACCCGACGCCTCGACGCGCCCGCTGCCGTGGACGAAGGCCCAGGTGATGGAGGCCGACGAGAACGGCAAGGGCATGCTGGTGACGCGGACGCACCCGTACATGATGCGGACGCTCTGGAATGACGCCGCCCGCTACGTCGAGACGTACTGGTCGCGCTTCCCGGGCTGGTTCCTCACCGGCGACTTCGCCATCCAGGAGAGCGACGGGTACGTCCGGGTGCCCGGGCGCAGCGACGACGTGATCAAGATCTCCGGCCACCGGCTGGGAACCCGCGAGGTCGAGGAGTGCCTGATCCGCCACCCGTCGGTGGCGGAGGCGATCGCGATCGGGATCCCCAACGCGCAGGATCCGAACACCGACACGGTGGTCGCGCTGGTGGTCCCTCGCCCGGGGGTCCGGCCCTCGCTCTCGCTCGACGCGGAGCTGGTGCGCGCCGTCCGCGAGGGCAAGGGCGCGATGGTGCGGCTGGAGGAGATCTTCTACAGCGGCGCGATCCCGCGCACGAAGTCGGGCAAGAACCTTCGACGGGTGCTGAAGCTGATCGCGCAGGCCTCGCGCGAGCAGCTCCGCGAATGGGCGGAGCGGCGCCAGCTCCCCGTGGTGGGGAATCTCTCCACGCTGGAGAACTGGGACTCCATTCTCGCCGTGGTGGACGCGGTGGCCGCGCGGCGCGAGATCGCCGGTCGCGAGGACGTGAAGCACGGCTCGCCCGCCGACGTCGACCCCGCCTGGTATGCGCCTGCGGCGGAGGCGCTGCCCATCGGCGCGGCGTTCCGGCCCGGGCTCGACCCGCTGCCTGCGCGGCAGCGCGCGTGGGCTGTGGTGAAGGACCGCTGGGGACGGCCGGCGCACGCGGAGCCGAAGTCGGCGCTTCGCCAGCTCACCGTCCCGGTGCCGCCGGTCGGCCCGAACGAGGCCCTGGGCTACGTGCTCTACGCCGGGCTCACCTACAACACCTTGTTCGCGGCGCGCGGGGTGCCGGTCTCCGTCTTCGAGATGCACGACCGCGACGTGCACGTGCCCGGCAGCGGCGCGCTGGTGCTGGTGGCGGCGCTCGGGTCGGAGACCGCGCGCGAAGGGCGGTTGAAGATCGGGGAATTGCGCGTGCTCTATCCCGGCGTCTCCGACCTGCTGTCGCCGCGGGCGGGCGAGGACCCGATGCACGCCGATTTCCGCATCCAGGGGTACGAAACCCCGGACGGATCGTTCGCGCAATTCGTCCGCTGCCAGGCGCCGCAGCTTCTCCTCCACTCCGAGCGGCTGACGCTGCCCGAGGGCTCCTCGTTCATGCTCGACCTGGAGACCGTCTACAAGGCGGTGCTCGACGTCGCCCGCGTGCAGGAGGGCGAGCGCGTGTTCATCGAGGGCGCCGCAGGCGGCACAGGCCTTTACGCCGTCGCCTGCGCCGCGCTGCGCGGTGCGCGCGTCACCGGGCTCGTGTCGACGCCGGAAAAGGGCGCGCTCGTGGTGCGAAGCGGCGGGCACGCGTTCGTCAACCGGAAGGACGCCCCGCTCCGGGGCACCTTCACGCCCGTGCCGGTGGATCCGGCGGCGCGTTCCGCGTGGGTGGCCGCCGGGGCGCCGTTCCAGGCCGAGGTGCGGCAGAAGAACGGCGGCGAGCCGATCGACGTGGTGGTCTCGTCCGTCGGACGCGATCTCTTCGGGCGCATGGTGGACCTGCTCGGCCCGGGCGGATGGCTGGTGTTCTACGGGGCGACCAGCGGGTACACGCTCGCATTCCGCGGCAAGCCGGGGTCGGCGAACGCGCAGGAGATGTTCCGGCGCGCCGGATTGCGGCCGAACCACGGCGTGCTCGTGCACTCCGGCGGCGAGGAGACCGACGATCCGGTCGCTTCGGACGCCATCGAGGCGGCGCTCCGGGCGGGCGCGCGGGTGGTGGCGGTGACCCGCAAGGACGCGCAGGCGGCGCGCATCCAGGAACGGCATCGCGTGTTCGGCGCCGTCAGCCTGGAGACCCTCGCCCGCAGCCCCGGGTTCCGCTGGCCCGCGACCATGCCGGACAGCGAGGTAGACCCCGACGGCTTTCGCGAGTACCAGGAGTACACCCTGAAGCCGTTCGGCCTTGCCATCGGGAGGATCCTCGCGACGGCGGACAATCCGCGCGGGTATCCCGATCTGGTGGTGGAGCGCGCGGGCCAGGACACGCTGGGCGTGAGCGCGTTTCTCGCCCGGCCTTTCACCGGCGCCATCGTCTTCCTCGAGGCCGCGGCGGGCCAGCGCTTCTCCTTCTACGCGCCGAACGTCTGGATGCACCAGAAGCGCATCTTCTTTCCCGGCTTCGCCATCCTCGGCAGCCACCTCTCGAACGCCCACCAGGCGGAGCAGGTGGTGCGTCTGATCGACGGCGGCGCGCTGCGCATCCACGCCCCGGCCCTGCACGCCTGGGACGAGACGGCCGAGGCGCACCAGGCGATGCACGAGAACCGCCACTCGGGGACGCTGGCGATGCGCGTGGGCGCGACCGCTGCGCTCGACGGGGCGCACAGCGCACGGCAGGTCTACGAGGCGTGGGGATCGCGCTTCTTCGACGCGAAGTCCGTGCGGGTCCGCTTCGATCCGGTCGGGTCCGATCTCGTCGCGCTCGTCACCATCGATTCGCCGCCGGCCAACGCGCTCGGCCGCGGCACGCTCGAGGACCTCGACCGCGCGGTGGAGGCGCTCGAGCGCGAGCCGCGCCTGCGCGCGGCGGTGCTCACGGGCGCCGGGCCGATGTTCGTCGCCGGCGCGGACATCCGCCAGCTGCGGACGTTCGTCGATCCGGAGGAAGCGGCCGCGTTCGCTTCGCATGCGCAGCGGACGTTCCAGCGCCTGGCGCGGCTGCGCGCGCCGGCGATCGCCGCCATCGACGGCTACGCGCTGGGCGGCGGCCACGAGCTGGCCATGGCCTGCGCGTATCGCGTCGGATCGGCGCGGGCGGAGGTCGGGCAGCCGGAGATCAACCTGCACCTCATCCCGGGGTTCGGCGGGACCCAGTCGCTGCCGCGCCTCCTGCTCCGCCACCGCGGGCGGCGCGACCCGGGCGTCGCGCTCGCAGAGGCGCTCGGGATCCTGCTCGACGGGCGCCGGCGGAGCGCGTCGCGGGCGCACTCGCTCGGGCTCCTCGACGAGATCGCCCCGGCGGATGCGCTTTCGCACGCGCTTTCGATCGCGCGGCGTATCGCCGGGAACCGGTTCGAGGGAGCGCTCTGGTCGCCGCTCGCGGACGCGTCGCGCTTCGACGTGCCGGATCCGGAGGGCGATCCCGAGATCCGGCGGCTCCTCGCCCACCACGAGCGCATCCCGCGCAGCCGGCCGGCGCGCGCGATCCTCGAGGTGATGCGCCTCGGGCTCGCCGAGGGGCTGGAAAGAGGGCTTGCCGCGGAGGCGCGCGAGTTCGGGCGCCTGGTCACGTCCGAGGAGGGGCGGGCCGGCATCGATCGGTTCCTGGCGCGGCGGGCCCTGCCGCTTCCCCTGCGACCCGACGACCGTTGACGGCCAGGGGCCCGGTCCGCTCCGGTGCCCCTTGCCGCTCGTCCGCTAGGGCGTGACCGTCAGCGTCGCGCTCTTCGTCACCCCTCCCGCCACAGCCGAGATGCTGGCGGTGGAGGTCGAGGTGACCGTATTCGCGGTCACCGTGAACGTGACCGTGGTTTGACCCTCGGGCACCCGGATGCCGGTGGCGACCGTCGCCACGGCGGTGTTGTTCGACCGCGTCGTCAACGCCAGGCCGCCTGCCGGCGCCGGCGCGTTGATCGTGACCGTCGCGACCGAGGTGCCTCCGCTGGAGACGCTGGTCGGGCTCAAGGCGATGGCGCTCACCGCCGGAGTGACGGTGACCGTGAGGGTGGCAGACTTGGTGACGGCGTTCGCGGTCGCCGAGATCGACCCGGAGGTGACCGCCGTCACCACAGACGTTGCGATGGGGAAGTCGACGGTGCTCGCTCCCGCCGGAACGACCACCGAGGCCGGCACGGCCGCGGCCGCGTTGGTGCTCGTCGTCGCCGCCGTGAACCCGCCCTGCGGGGCAGGTCCGGTCAGGGTGATCGTGCCCGTCGCCCCTGCGGCTCCGACCACGCTGATCGGCGCGACCACCAGCTTC
>DASREU010000352.1:0-3017 GCA_035651935.1 Myxococcales bacterium
ACGTCGACGCGGCGCTTTCACAGCAGCGCCTCGACGCGATCGTATCCGCCACCGACAACCCGCCGTGGGCCACCGACCTGATCTTCGGCGATCACTTCATCTTCGGGACGTCCGGCATCGCCGCGCCGGGCGGATATCCGATCGCGCAGGTTCCCGCGGGCGTGGTCTTCGGCGCGCCGCTCGGCATCAGCTTCTTCGGCACGGCGTTCAGCGAGCCGACCCTGATCAAGCTGGCCTCCGGCTACGAGGCGGCCACGAAGGTGCGCGCGCACAACCTGCCCACGTTTGCGGAGACCGTCCCGTTCAGCAACATCCAGGGGACGACGGTGACGAAGCCTTCGCGCCGCGCGGCGCCGAAGCCCACGGGTGACAAGCGGCGGATGCCGCGGCACCTCTGATCAGGCGTCCTTGCGGAGGAGCTCTTTCAGGAACCACCGCTGCTTCTGGTGGACCTGGACGAGCCGGGTGAAGAGATCGGCGGTGCCGATGTCAGAAGCCTTGGTGGCGACCTCGGCATCGTCGTGCATGGCGTGGATGATCTCGTCGTGCGCGGCGAGCGCCTCGTCGAGCATCTGGTGGACGGCGAGCTCGCCTTCGGAAGGCGAGACCAGCGAGGCGGGGATGTAGCGGCTGGCGTCGGCGATCGGCCTGCCGTCGACCATCAGCGCCCGCTCCGCCAGCTCGTCGATGCTCTCCAGCACCTGGTTGGCATGCTCCTCGAAGAGCAGGTGGTAGTCGCGGAAATGAGGGCCGAAGGTGAGCCAGTGGTACTTCTTGTAGTTGAGGAAGAGCACCAGCGCGGAGGCCTGCTCGCGCTGCAGGGCGGCGACGACCGGGTTCTTCTTGTCCAGCACGGCGACGGCGGGATTCCTCTTTTCCATGAGCTCTCCGATGTCGCGAAATAGAGAACGATTCTCGAAAATCCAGGAGCCGGCCACGGCAGTACCATAAGGTCGGCGCGCGCCGGAAGCCCGCGGCGGTTTGTCCCGGCGAAACGGTTACGCGCTGGGCGGCTTCACGTACTCGAAGTCGATCGGCATCCCGTTGATCCCCTTCGGGGGTTGCGCGATCCAGGACGCGACCTGGCCGCGGCCGGTCACCGGGTGCATCAGCGAGCGCACGTAGATCCGGTCCTCCGCGGTGGGCAGCCACTTCGCTTCGTTCGCCCTGAACTCCGCGTCGGAGATCAGCCGGCCCTCGGGATCGAACGACAGACCGGCGCAGGGACCGACGGCGCGATGAAAGCGGCGGTGCGGCAGGCGCAGCGACATCCCGCTCACGCCGGCTTTCTGCAGCGTCTTGTTCCAGCGATCTACGGCGCGCTGGCAGTCCTTCACGTACTCGTCGCGCAGGACCTCGTTCATCGCGTTGCGCAGCGGGACTTCCTGGGCGACCAGCTTCCCGCCTTCCGGAACCTCCATCCGGTAGGTCTGGCCCATCGCCTTGTGCTCCTCGAGGGTGTCCTCGCGGAAGCGGCCCTTCAAGCCCGCCGCGAAGAAGTCCGCCGCGTTCGAAGAGACCTCGCCGCCGAACAGATCGAGCGACACCGAGAACCAGAAGTTGATGTACTTCTGGATCAGCTCCAGCGGCACCGCCCCTTCCTTGCGCGGATCCTTGCCGGCGGCCATCAGCTCCGCGCAGCGCTGCACCACGCGATCCACGCCGGTCTCGCCGACGAAGAGGTGGTGCGCCTCCTCGGTGAGCATGAAGCGGGTGGTGCGGGCGAGGGGATCGAAGCCGCTCTGCGCGAGCGCCGCGAGCTGGTACTTGCCGTCGCGGTCGGTGAACATGGTGAACATGAAGAAGCTGAGCCAGTCGTCGATGGGCTCGTTGAAGGTGGTCAGGATGCGCGGCTTGTCCGGATTGCCGGAGCGGCGGGCGAGCAACTCGTCGGCCTCCTCGCGGCCGTCGCGTCCGAAGAAGCGGTGCAGCAGGTAGACCATCGCCCAGAGGTGGCGGCCTTCCTCGACGTTCACCTGGAAGAGGTTGCGCAGATCGTACAGGGAAGGGCAGGTCTTGCCGAGCTGCCGCTGCTGCTCGACGGAGGCGGGCTCGGTGTCGGCCTGGGTGACGATGATCCGGCGCAGCGCATTGCGGTGCTCGCCCGGCACTTCCTCCCAGGCGGGCTCGCCGGCCACGTCGCCGAAGCCGATCCTTCGCTCCGCCTCCTTCGGCTCGAGGAAGATGCCCCAGCGGTAGTCGGGCATGCGCACGAAGTCGAAGTGCGCCCAGCCGCCGGCCTCCACGCTGACGGCCGTGCGCAGGTACACTTGATGCGCCTGGAACCCGTCGGGGCCGACCTCGTTCCACCAGGAGAGGAAGTTCGGCTGCCACTGCTCGAGCGCGCGCTGCAGGCGCCGGTCGGAGCTCAGGTCGACGTTGTTGGGAATGCTCTCGAGTGACTGGGCCACTTAGGTCCTCCGGAAGTCGAATTGCGGGCGCTCGGGCTTGCCGTACATGGTGAGGGCGCCGCGCTCGCCCGTCGCGTTGGGGCGGATGAAGATCCAGTTCTGCCAGGCCGAGAGGCGGCCGAAGATCTTGGTCGCGAGCGTCTCCGGGCCGGCGAAGCGGAAGTTCTGCTCCATCCCGGTGAGCGCGTCGGGGCTCAAGGAGGCGCGCTCCTCGACGGCGACGCGCAGCTCTTCCTCGAAGTCGATGTCGTCGGCGAAGACGGTGGCGAGGCCGAGCTTGTTCGCCGTCTCGGCGTCGACGGGGCCTTCCTTGGCGGTGGCGAGGACCTTGTGCGCGCGCTGGGGATCGCCGAGGAACCGCGTCTCCAGCCGCGAGAGCCCGTTCCAGCCGGGGAGGGCGCCGGCCGACAGCGACCCGGGCCAGACTTCGACGCCGTCGGCGTCGAGCACGTAGCTGCGGTCGCACGCGAGCAGGAGCTCGAAGAGCGGGCCCGCGAAGCACGACTTCTCGTCCACCACGGCGAAGAAGCTGCGCGCGGTGACGTCCATGCGCCGCAACGCGCGGGCGAGGAGGAGGCGGGTCTCGCGGAGGATCCACGCATCCTT
>DASREU010000353.1:0-6287 GCA_035651935.1 Myxococcales bacterium
GGACCACGGCGGTGATCAGGGTGGTGACCTCGCCGATGATCGCGTACCACCCGAAGCTGCGCAGCGCGCGATTGATCGAGAAGAGCAGCGAGCCATACCCGATGATGGTGGTCCAGGAGCAGAGGGCGACGGCCGGCCCCACCTCCGCGAGCGAGCCGATCACCTCGCCATTCCGCTCGCGAGCGCGGCCCACCACGTTGGCGCCGTAGTCCACCGCGATGCCGAAGGTGATGGGAAAGACGATGAAGTTGAAGAAGTTGATCTTCAGATCCATCGCCGCGGCGATCCCGCACATCAGGATCACCCCGACGGTCAAGGAACCCATCACCTCCGCCGTCGTGCGCAGGCGGCGGAAGAAGATGAACACCAGCAGACCGACTCCGGCGAACGAGAGCAGAGTGGTGCGCGGGCCCTCGCGATCGATGTTGGAGAGGAGGTCGGCGAAGATCACGTTCTCGCCGGTGGCGTCCCAGGTCTTGCCGTCGATCTCCACGTCGCGGATGCCGCGCACGAAGGCGGCCAGGTTCGGCGCCAGCTCCAGCTTCGCCTGTGGCTTGGCCGTGATCGCGGCGAGGCGCCCGACGGTGCCGTCGCGCTCCCGGAACCGATCCACCAGCGTCGGATCCGCCTGCTCGACGGTGACCGGCTTCTGCGCCGCGAGCTGATCGCGCACCTGCCGGACGCGGTCGCGCTGGGCCGGTTCGAGCCGCGCGATCGTCCGATCCGGCAACTCAGCGACGATCTCGTGGATCGCGGTCAGCTTCTCCGCCTGATCGCGCGGGACCACCGACGAGAGCGTGTCGCAGGAGTCGATCAGCCTGTCGTAGGGCTCGACCTTCATCCGCTCGCGGATCACCGCGCAGAACGCGTCCGCGTGCGGCCAGGAATCGAGCAGCGCGATCGCGCCGGCGATGGAGCGGCCCAGCGCGGAGTTCGCCCGGTCGTGATCGGCCTTCAGCTGGTCATGGCCCCGGAGATCGTTGGTGAGGTTGTCGAGGTTGCGCTCCATCACGGTGGGGATCTGCCGGATGAACAGCGCCGCGGCGATCACCGTCAGCACGGCAAAGACGGCGGTGACGGCGCGCGGCCGTGCGAGCATCCGCGCCGCGATGGGCCGCAACGTCTGCTGTGTTGTGTCGGGGCGGACCTTGGGAGCGCCGCGCACCTTCTCGTAGACCACCAGCAGGGCCGGGACGAGCAGGAACGTGCACAGCCAGCAGAGCAGCATCCCGATGCCGCCGATGAAACCGAAGTGCCGGAACCCGCGATTCGCCGCGACGATCAGGACGCCGAAGGAGACGCTGGTTCCCGCGGAGGCGAGCAGGGTGGCTCGCGAGGTGGTGACGGCGCTCTCCAGGCAAGCCTCGCGCAAGCCGACGCCTTGCCAGCGAAGCTGTTTCAGCCGCGCCAGGTAGATGAGGCCGTAGTTGATCCCGTTGCCGACCACGATGGCGCCGAGGAACGCCGTCTGCGTGTTCAGGTAGCCGATCACCAGGCGCGTGATCCCGAAGGTGATGGCGACCGCGGTGAGGATCGCGAGGCCGAGGGTGACCACCGAGCGCACGTCGCGGAAGAAGAGGAGGATGGAGATCAGCACCAGCGAGGTGCAGAGGATCGCCGTTCCCGCCACGTCGTCGATGATCGCCTCGTACTCGGCGATGAAGAGCGGAAAGCTGCCCGCCAGGCCGACGCGCAGATGGTCGCGCTCGAGCTCCGGCTTGTGCTGGTCGACCAGCCGCTGCATGCGGTCGACGAGGGCGCGGGCCTCGCTCACGCCCAGGCTGGTCCCCGCCGGGCGGACGATCAGCGTCAGAGAACGGTGATCGGGAGAGACCATGAAGCCGTCGACGTACCGCGAGAACCGCTCCGCGACGCGCTCGCGGGGGAGCGGCTTCTTCGGATCGAGGAAGTCCGCCGCTTCGGGCAGCGTCGGGGAAGGAGACGCGTCCTCGTCGTCGAGCGACAGCGCGAGCGGGTTGGCGGCCGCCGTGCGCCGGCGGATCTCGTCGCGCACGGCATCCCGAGCCTTGCGCAGATCCTCGAGCGGCACGAAGAGCGGCCAGTGGTTCTCGTACCAGTCGCGGATCGGGGCCATGCTCGACTGCACGCTGCGGATCGCCTCTTGGCCCATGCCGAGGAAGTCGCGGGTGAGGACAGGGGCGAGAGCTTCCGCTTTCTTCAGCCCCGAGGGGCCCTCCAGCGACTCGATCACCACCAGCACCGTGCCGTCGCCACCCACGCGCTCGATCAGCTTCTTGATCTCGCGGACCGAGGGGACGTCCTCCGGCAAGAGCTCCTGGAAGCTCGACCGGATCTCGAGGCCGGAGGCGAGATGGATGCTGACGGCCACGACGGCTGCGGCGACGAGCAGAACGGGAAGTGGCCGCTCGAGTCCCACGCGGGTCAGCGCGGAAACGAGCCCACGGGGGGCAGGAGCATTCACCAGTCGCTCAGTACCACGGGTCTCTGGAGTAGGCACGGTTCTGGCCATTGCGGATGCGAAGGGGCGTCGCATTCTTGCGCGGAGTGAGATCTCGCATGCTACGGTGCCGCGCGAAACCTCAAATGAGCTCCGATCGCCGCGTGAAGACGATGCCGACCGACACCGCGGGGGGAGCTGCCGCTCGACAAGGGGGTCGGTACGCACCGGGATGAGTTTGCCGGCTCGGCCCACCTTGCGCTCGCCGGTCGCACGGGCTTTCGGCCCGGCGCCGTCCGCGAGCGATGGCTCGCGGCGGGCTGCGCCGCGGGGATGGCGCTCGCAGCGGCCGGATCGTGGTGTCGATACGCGCTGGAGCGGACGCCGCGGATCGACACGCGCAGCGTCCCGTTCCTGCTCGCGAGCGCGGTTTCCGGCGCCGGGCTGATCGTCACGGGGTTGTGTTCGCTGCGCCTTGCGCCGCGCGCGAGCCGCCTCTCGCGGCGCGCGCTCTGGGGTTGGGCGCTCGCCGTGCAGCTGTGCGGATTCCTCGCCCTCGCGCTCACCTCCAGCGACGTCTTCATGAACCTCTGCTTCGGCGCGCTCAGCCACCAGGGCCACAGCCCGTACGCGGTGCTGGCCTCGAGCCTCGGCGATTCTCCGTTCGTCGCTCCGGTGATCTCCGAGCGCTGGATCCATGCGCCGAGCCCGTATGGCCCTTTCTTCCACCGCCTCGCGTCGCTCGCCGTCGCCGCCGGATCGGGCACGGCGTCGCCGTGGTGGGGCTCGTTCTGGGCGTTCAAGGCGTTGATGCTCGCCTGCGTCCTCTCCGCGCTGTTCATCGCGGCACGCCACCTCTCCGCCTCGCGGACCGGAGCGGCGGCGGAAGTGTTCGTCGTCCTCGCCATGGGGCCGCTGATCGCCTGGGAGCTGCCGGGGCAGGGGCACAACGACGGGCTCCTGATCCTCTTCCTCATCGCCTTCCTCGCCGCCGCAGCCCGCGGACGCGACGCGCTGGCGGTGGTCGCCCTCGCCACGGGGATCTGCATCAAGTACTCGCTGGCGCCGCTGCTGGCGCTCTACCTCGTGCTCGTCGCGCGCGCGTCGATCCGCCGCGCCGCGGTCCTCGGCTTGCTCTCGATGCTCATCCTGGGCGGGGCGATCGCCACGGAGTGGCACTCGATCAACCTGCGCGCGCTCGCACCCATCGTCGGAGGCGACGCCGGCCGCCACGCGCACTCGCTCACCGATCTCGTCTGCCTGGTGCTGAACCAGCTCGGTCTCCACGCGGCGGCGGTGCACGCCTACCGGATGCTCTCCGCTGCCTCGATGGCGCTGTGCCTGGGCGTGCTCGCCTGGACCGCAGTTCGCGCCCGCTCGCTCACCGAGCTGGCGCGAGGATACCTGCTCTTCCTGATGGCGATGTTCCTGACGGCGCCCTGGTTCCAGCCCTGGTACTGCGCCTGGGCCCTGCCGCTCCTGCTCGTCGAGCCCGACCCGCGGTGGCGGCGATTCCTCGCGGTCTACATGGTGATCACGGTCGCGCAGTGGGCGGCGCCCCTGGATCCGGTGACCACGGTCGCCGCCGACGTCTGGGCAGCGAGCCAGCTCTGGAGGCTTCTCAAGGCCCGCTCCGCCGGAATCGTCTTCTCCGCCCAGGCGGAGCCGGTCCTCGAGGACCCGGAGCCCGCCCTGGCGAAACTGGGGTGAGCGGCGGACCTCGCTACGGGTCCAGCAGCAAAGCTCGTCAGGCAGGCGGGAGCGTGGTAAACGGCCGCGTCGAGGTGGAAATGGTCCAGCTGGTGATCGTCGTCCCCTGCTTCAACGAGGGACGACGGCTGCGCGCGGAAGGCTTTCGCGCCCTGCTCGGAGATCCGGGCACCCGCATTCTCTTCGTGGACGACGGCTCGACCGACGACACGCGCGAGGTCCTCACGGACATCTGCCGGCAGCTCGGTCCGCGCGCGCTCCGCCTCGATCTTCCGCGCAACGTCGGGAAGGCCGAAGCGGTCCGGCTGGGATTGCTCAGCGGGCTGCAGATGGGCGCTCTGTTCGTCGGCTTTCTCGATGCGGACCTCGCCACGCCCGCCGAGGAGATGCTCCGCCTGGTGGCGACGCTGCGCGGCTCCCGCGCGCAGGCCGCCTTCGGGGCCCGAGTCGCGCTGCTCGGCACCACCATCGAACGCCACGCCGTCCGCCATTACCTGGGGCGCGTCTTTGCCACGGCGGCGTCGATCATCCTCCGCCTGCGGGTCTACGACACGCAGTGTGGCGCGAAGGTGTTCGCCCGGTCTGCGTTGCTCGCGGCGGCGCTCGCAGAGCCGTTCCATGCGCGCTGGGCGTTCGACGTCGAGCTGATCGGCCGGCTGCTCGCGGGCGCCCCCGGCATCCCCGGACTGGGCGCCGCCGATCTGCTGGAGATGGCCCTGCGAAGCTGGACCGACGTCCCCGACTCCAAGCTGCGCTTCGCCCAGTTCCCCCGGCTGGGGCTCGAGCTGGTGCGCATCCATTTCGCTCTCGCGCGACGTCGTGCGCACATCGCCGCCGCCCCCGAAAAAGCCACTGTCCCCGAGCTGGGCGACGTCGCCGCCGGCGAGGACGCCGCCTGAGCGCCGCGGAGGTCCCGGTCGAGCCTTCGGCGCCGCGCTGGATGCGGTCCCCGGCGCTGCTGCTCGCCTGCATCGCCATCCTGCGCAGCGCAGGATTCGCCTTCGGCCTGCTCAACATCGACGAATCGGATTTCGCGCTGATCGCGAAGCGGATCGTGCAGGGCGCCGTGCCATACGCGGAGATCGCCGACATCAAGCCTCCGCTCGCGTACCTGGCGTTCACTCCCGCGGCCCTGTTCGGGCACCTGTCCATTTTGCCCGTGCACATCCTCGGCGTCCTCTGGCTGTTCGCGACCTGCGTCGTGGTGGGACGCGCCGCGCGGCGGCTGACCGGCAGCGACCTGGCGGGCGCCTGTGCTCCCTGGCTGACGCTGCTCGCCGCGCTCTGCGACGTGCCCTCGGTCTCCACCGAACTGCTGATGGCGCTGCCCACGGCGGGCGCCCTGCTGTTCTACGTGCGGGCGGAGCAGGGCGGGGCGCTGCGCGACGCCGCGCTCGCGGGCGCCTGCATCGGCCTCGCATCGCTGTTCCGGCAGCAGGCCGGAATCGCCCTGGTGGCATTTGGCCTGGTCTGGCTCTGGCGCGGCATCCGGCAGCGGCGCGCCGGGAGCTGGCTCTCGCTGTGCGCGCTGACGGCGGGGTTCGTGGCCCCCTGGGCGGTCACCGTCGGCGTGTTCGCGTCCGCCGGTGCGCTCGCGCCGTTCTGGGATTGGGTGGTCGCCCGCAATCTCGTCTACGCCCAGGGCGGCGCCCCGCACGCCGCGCTGCTCCGCGCCGCCGCCGCCATCCCGCTCTGCGTCGGGAGCGCGGCGATCCCCTGGTTCCTCGCCACGCGGGAGACCTTCTCGCCCACCGTGCGCGGGCCGGCGCGCGCCGGCGTGCTGCTCGCGCTCTGGCTGAGCTGGATCAGCGTCAGCCTCGGCGGCCGCTTCTACGAACATTATTTCCTGCAGTTCATGGCGCCGCTCGGGCTCGTCGCCGCGCCGGCGGCCGCGGCGCTGTTGCGTTCGTGGCCGATGGTCTCGCGCCCGCGCCGGGCCGTCTTCGTCGCAGCCTCGGTCCTGCCCGCGCTGATCCTGCTCGGCTTCTCGTTTGCGCGGGGGGCCGCCGGCAAGTACCCGGAACAGGAGCCCCGGGCGCGCGAGATCGCCGGCTGGCTTGCGCAGAACACCGGCCCCGAGGAACGCCTCTTCATCTGGGGCCACTACTCGCCGATCTACTACCTCGCCGATCGCCTTCCCGGGACCCGGTACGTGACC
>DASREU010000354.1:0-11006 GCA_035651935.1 Myxococcales bacterium
TCGCCGACGAGGCGGGGGACATCCTGCGCACCGCGCAGGAGAAGGACATGGAGGACGTCGCGCGGCAGGCGGAGGTGCTGCAGCGGCAGGTGCTCGCGGCGCGGAACAAGGTCTCGCTGCTCGCGGGGAAGCCGCAGAACTGACCGGCCCCGTCAGGAGACGGCGCGGAGGCGGGTCTGCTTGCGAGGGATCCGGATCACGAACTCGGCGCCGAGGCCCGGCTTCACTTCCACCGTCCCGCCCAGACTCTGGACGACCCGCCAGGTGATGGTCAGACCCATGCCCATGCCCCGGCCCGGCCCCTTGGTGGTGAAGAACGGAGTGAAGATCCGCTGCACGTCCTCGGCGCGGACTCCGGGTCCATTGTCCTTCACGCTCAGGACCAGGTTCTCGCCTTCGTGCGAGCCCCGGATGCGCACCACTCCGGAAGTCTCCGGGCAGGCCTCGATCGCGTTCTGCACCAGGTTCGAGAGCACCTGGTTGAACTCCTCCGGCACGCACTCCGCGACGCCTTCGCCGGGCAGATCGAGGTCCACCTGGACCGCCCGCCCGGTGGCGGGAAGGACCATCGACACCACCTCGCGGATGGCCGAGAAGACGTCGTACGGGCGCACCTGCCGCGAGTACCCTGCCTTGCTGTAGCTGCTCATCAAGTCCACCGTGCCGGCGATGCGCTTGATCCCGCCCTCGGCGAGGTCGAAGAGCTCGCGCATCCGCTTCTCCACCTTGGGCAGGTCCTCTTTCTCGATCTTCCCGGCGGCGAGGGACTCGGCGTCCATCCGCACCCGGGCGAGCGCGTTCTTCAGGTAGTTCAGCGGATTGTTGATCTCGTGCGCGAGGCCGCCGGCGACGATCTCCAGCGAGTCCATCCGCTGGGTGAGGACGACGTCGGCCGTGGCTTCCTGCGCCTGCACCAGCGCGCGCGCGGTGGTCAGCAGCTCCCGTGGCGAGAAGGGCTTGGCCAGGTACGCCGCGGCCCCGGTCTCCAGCCCTGCCACCCGGTCCTCGAGGTCACCCTTGGCGGTGAGCATGAGGACGGGGATGTGCTTCGTCTCCGGCGCCGCCCGCAGGCGCCGGGTCATCTCCAGGCCGTCGATCCCGGGCATCATTAGATCCGCGATGATCAGCGAGGGCCGCTCGCGCATCGCCATCTCCAGACCCTTGAGCCCGTCTTCCGCCGAGATCACCTTGAAGTGCGTGCGCAGCGAGTTGTGCACCAGGCGGATGATGTCCGGCGTATCGTCCACCACCAGCACCACGTGCGACTTCTGGTCCTCGTCGCTGTCGCGGGGCGAGACGCGCCGCTCGGTCGCCTCGGCGATGTCGAGCAGCCGGTACTCGTCCCGCGCCGACATCTGCACCGCCACGTCCATCAGTCCGCGGTCCGTGGCGCGATTTCCTTCCGGGACGTCGCGCGCGGCGCCGCGGCGGTCGAGGACGTCGGCCCGGAAATGCTCGCGGTCCCGCGGCAGCTCCACGGTGAACTTCGCGCCGCCCGACGACTCCGCCCAGATCCGGCCGCCGTGCAGCTCGACGATCTCCTTCGCCAGCGCCAGGCCGATGCCGGTGCCGCCGTAGCGCCGGGTCCCGCCCATGTCGACCTGGTAGAAGCGCTCGAAGATCCGGTCCGCCTTGTCCGGAGGGAAGCCGGGTCCGTCGTCCTGGACCACCACCTCCAGCATCGGACCGGCGGAGCGGACCACCACCTGCACGTGACCGCCGTGCGGAGTGAACTTGGTCGCGTTGGAGAGCAGGTTCAGGAACACCCGCTCGATGCGGTCGAGATCGCACCAGGCCAGCGCGGATTGGGCCTCGACCCGCAGGGTGAGGGCGATGTTCTTCCGCTGCGCGAGCGGCTCGACCTGCGCCACCAGGCCGCGGAGATATTCGGCGAGGTCGTGCTCGCCGATCTTCAGGCGCATCTTCGATTCCTCGAGCTTGGAGAGATCGAGCAGGTCGCCGATCATCTTCAGCAGCTTGAGGCCGCTGCGAAACATCGATTCGAACGTCGAGCGGTGCGCAGCGGTCAGCTCGCCCATCTCGCCCTGCAGGATCAGCTCGAGGGGGGCGAGCACCATCGCCAGCGGGGTCTTGAACTCGTGGGTGATGTTCGCGAAGAGCTGCGACTTGAAGCTGTCCAGCGCCTTCAGCTCGTTGTGCGCCCGCTCGAGCGATGCCTTCGTCTCCTCCAGCCGGGCCTGGCTGGCGACCATCTCCCGCTGCGAGCGGTAGTTCACCACCTGTCCCATGGCGGCGACGAACGTCATCCCGAAGAGGAACATCAGATTGGAGGCGGCGACGCTGATCGGACCGATGCGCCCGAGCAGGAGATTCGGGACCACGAACGAGAGCAGCACCAGCCCCGCTTCGACGGCGACCACTTCCGGCTTCCAGACGAAGATCAGGCCGGTGGCGACGATCACCAGCGAGAGGCCGGCGTAGTAGGGCGAGGAGAGCCCGCCGAGGAAGGTGGTCATCGCGCTGATGCCGCCCGCCGCGAGCAGGATGTATCCGACGCTGAAGAGCGTCGCGTGCCGCTGGAACACCGGCCGGTTGACGATGAAGAGAAGGATGACGGTGGCGATGAGGAACGCCGCCCGGGTGGTCCAGAGGAAGCCGAGCGCGCCGGGCGGAGCGAGGAAGTAGTCGAGGACTCCGAAGCCGGGGTAGAGGAACGCGCCGGTCCAGAGGATCACGCGCATCCCCCGGCGGTTGCGGTCGACCAGCCACTGTTGCCAGCGGGACCGGAACTCGGCCGGGTCGCCCATCAGTCTCTCGACATCTCGAGGAAGGGGTTGACCCCGCTCTCCTCTTCCAGGATCTGCAGGCGCGCGTCCGCGCAGGCGCGGGCGCCCACCTCCAGCATCTCCGCGCGCGAGCGGTACAGGAGGTACCAGTCGAGGTGGTGCTCCATGTACCAGCGGCTCGGGTTCTCCGGCACCATGTTGGAGATGAGCAACTCGCCGCCCGGCGCGAGCCGGCCGAAGAAGTCGCGCGCCAGCTGCACCGAGCTCGCCATGCGCAGGTAGTCGAACAGCCCGGCGGAGTAGATCAGGTCGAATTGCCCGAACTCGTCGAACAGGCTGCGGTCGCGCAGCAGGCGCTTGATCGACTCGTGCAGGTAGAGGATCTTCACCGGAGCGCCGCGGCGCCCTTCGGTGAGCGGCTGCAGGCGGCGGTAGGCGTAGGCGAGGGCGGCCTTGTCCTGGTCGAAGACCACCACTTCCAGAGGCGCCGGGAGCTCCGGCACTTCCGACAGCAGCTCGCAAAGCTCCTGTGCCGGCCCGCCGGCGATGGCGAGCACGCGCAGCGTCCGCGGGTGCTTCTCGAGGCGCGACCGGAGCCGGTTCTTGATCAGGTCCTTGCGGAAGCGGACGGCCTTGCCCGCCGCCATCTCGTCCATCGCCAGCGACATGGTCTTGGCGAAGAGGGTGGCGCCCTCGAAGGGGCGCTCGTAGAGGAAGCGCATCACCTCGTAGTCGCCGGGGTACCCGAACGGCTTCTGGTACGCGCGCCGCGCCGCGGGGGCCTGGAGGAGGAAGTCGTGCAGGTTGCGGCGCGAGTACTCGCGCAGCGCCGGATTGTGCGCCTCGGGGACGGAGCGGATCGTCCGATCGATCTCGTCCATCGCGCGGACCACTTCCACCGCGATGTGCGTGCGCAGCGTCCGGACCAGCTCGTCGCGCCCGGGAGAGTCCTCCCCGTGGAGCACGTGCCAGGGCAACTCGGCTTCCAGCGGCCGCAGCTTCTGATCGCAATCCTCGAGGTAGAGGCGGAGCTCCGAGACGAGCGACTTGAACCGCTCGTGGCCGTTCACCCGCCAGAGCGCGGCGGGAGCGGCGCGCTCCTCCGCGAACGCCTTGACCGCGCGCACCTCGAGCACCTGGTCGATGGAGAGCAGCAGCCGCTCGAAGGAGACGCCGACGATGGTGACGCCGTTCATCTCGCGGACGGACCCGACGCGGGCCTCTCCGCGGTAGGACTCGCGCGCGTCGAAGCGCACCGCCACCGTCTCCAGGCGGTCGCCCACCGAGACCTGGAGACCGGCGGGCCACTCGAACGCCGCGCCGTTCTCGCTGACGTCGAGCAGGGCGCACGACTTCTCTCCCGCCGGCGCGCCCACCAGGACCTCGGATCGCAGCGGAAGGAGATCGGCGGCGCGGTACCGGTGCGGGCGGAAGAAGACCTCGCGGCCCTGTCCGCCGTCGAGCTCTTCGTAGTTGCGGACGCGATGGAGCGGGACCGTCAATGGGTCTCCTCGACAGGCTTGAGGCGCACTTCGAAGCGCGCTCCACCCTGCGGCCGATCCAGCACCGCGATCTCGCCTTGGTGCGAGTCGATGATCAGCTTCGCCATGTACAAGCCCATCCCCATCCCGCCTTCGCCCTTGCTGGAGACGAACGGCTTGAAGAGGGTGGCTTTCAGCTCGGACGGGACGCCCGGCCCGTCATCCTCGACGGCGAAGACGACGTGGCCGTTCTTGCGCATGGCCTCGATGCCGATGTGCTTCCATTGCGCCGTGGCCTGGACGGCATTGCGCACCAGGTTGACCAGCACCTGGGTGAGCTTCTGCCGGTCGCAGTGGATCGAGGGGAGGCCTTGCTCGATGTTCACCGCGATCTTGTGGGTGCGGAAGCCCATGTCCATGCGGGAGATGGCGAGCGCATCGTTCACCACCAGCGAGGGCTCGACGGTGTGCTTCTCCATCGCCAGGGTGCCGCCGCGGGCGAACTGGTGCATCGCCTCCAGCGTGTGGATCAGGTTCCCCACGCCCTGCATGCCGACCTGCACGCTCTCCATCACGTCGGGAGCGACGCTGCGCTGCTGCAGGACGCTCTCGACGTACCCGAGGCTGACCATGAGATTGCGCAAGTCATGCACAACCCCTGCCGCCAGCTTTCCCATCGTGCCCAGGCGCTCCAGGTGCAAAAGCTGCGTCTGCGTGCGGCGGATTTCGCCGAGACTTGCGTCGAGATCGGTGGTCCGCTTGGCGAGCAGGGCGACGAGTCTCTGGATCGCGCGGGTCTGATAGACGTGCTCGCCGGCCTGGCGCACCGCTTCGAGGATGTCGTCCGGTTGCCACGGCTTCTTCAGGAACCGGAACACGCGCGCCCGGTTGATCGCGGAGATCAGCGCGGGAGGATCGGTGAACCCGGTGAGCACGATCCCCGCGACATCCGGCTTGAACTCGCGGAGCTTCTCCAGCAACTCGACGCCGGTCATCTCCGGCATGCGCTGGTCGGTGATGACGACGTCGAGGTCCTGCGAGCGGGCGATCTCCAGGGCGGCAGCGCCGGACTGCGCCTCGTGGACGCGGTAGCCGGTCTCGAGGAAATTCCTCAAGACCGTGAGATTGGGGCGCTCGTCGTCGACGATCAGGATCCCGCCGCTACGCGTTTCGCCAACTCCGTGTTGAGCGATCAGCGAGCGCAGGCCTTCGTCCAGCATAGGTGCAGCTTCGCCTCTCGCGAGTAGTAAATGCAACTTTCCACAGGGAGTTTCGGGAGAGGAGGGGCCAGAATCCAAGCCTTTCAGGCTTGAATTTCGCTAATCGCTGTTGGTAACGCGCAGCGTCAGCCGCGCGCTGCAGCCGGGGCCCGCCGTCGTGGATGTGGTTGCCGCTCGCACCGCGCGCTATTCGTGTTCGGGCTTTCCGGCGGCTCCATGAAGCGCGTCTTCCAGCACGGCGATGCGTTCGCCGGCCTTGCGCAGCCTGCGGCAGAGCTCGCGGGCGATGTTCTGGATGAGCAGGATGTACGTCTTCTGATCGGACTTGTAGAGCTTGTACAGATCGACGTTGGTCAATTCGAGGAGCAGGGAATCCTTCTCCGCGCGGCAGGAGAAGGGGCGTGGCTCCATCTCGATCAGCGAGGTGACCCCGAAGAAGTCGCCGGGGCGCATCATCAAGAGGCGGGCTTCGGTGCGGCCCGTCCCATGGCAGAGGCGCTGCATGATCAGCGCGCCTTCCCGGACGATGTACATCGACTTGCCGGTATCCCCTTCGGCGAAGAGCAGCTCGCCGGCCGCGACGTGCTTCTCCTTGAGCATCGCGGCGACGATCGCCACCGTCTCCGGCAGCAGCCCGCCGAAGAAAGACGTCCGGGAAAGGAACGCCTGCAGCTCGCCTTCCGCCATGGAAAGCGAAGCTTATCAGCGATACGCCTCGAGGGGAGGGCAGGAGCAGATCAAGTTCTTGTCACCGTACACATGGTTCAGCCGCCCCACGGCCGGCCAGAACTTGCGCTCGCGGACCCAGCTCGCCGGATACGCCGCATGATGGCGGGAGTAGGGCCGATCCCAGACGTCGGCGGTGAGGACCTCCGCGGTGTGCGGGGCGCCCTTGAGGACGTTTCCTTCGCGCGGCGCCTTCCCCGTCTCGATGTCGCGGATCTCCTGCCGGATGCCGATCATCGCCTCGCAGAACCGATCCAGCTCGGCCTTCGGCTCGCTTTCGGTCGGCTCGATCATCAGGGTTCCGATCACCGGGAACGAGGTGGTCGGCGCGTGGAACCCGTAGTCCATCAGCCGCTTGGCGACGTCGTCGACCTCGATGCCGGCATCGCGCTTCACCTTGCGCAGATCGACGATGCATTCATGCGCCACGAAGCCGTTCTTCCCCTTGTAGAGGAGGGGGAAGTGCTCGTCGAGGCGGCGGGCGACGTAGTTCGCGTTCAGGATGGCCACCTTGGTCGCCTGGGTCAGGCCGGCGGCGCCCATCATCCGGATGTACGCCCAGGAGATGAGCAGGATGCTCGCGCTTCCCCAGGGCGCCGCCGCGATGGGCCCGATCGCCTTCTCGCCGCCGGTGCGCACCACCGGGTGGCCCGGCAGGTACGGCGCGAGGTGCTTCGCGGCGCAGATCGGCCCCATCCCGGGGCCGCCGCCCCCGTGCGGGATGCAGAACGTCTTGTGCAGGTTGAGGTGGCAGACGTCGGCGCCGAAGTCGCCGGGGCGGCAGAGCCCGACCTGGGCGTTCATGTTGGCGCCGTCCATGTAGACCTGCCCGCCGTGGCGGTGGACGATGTCGCAGATCTTCCGGATCTCCTCCTCGAAGACTCCGTGCGTGGAGGGATAGGTGATCATCAGCGCCGCCAGATCCTTCGCGTTCTGCGCTGCCTTCGCCTCGAGGTCCGCGACGTCGACGTTGCCGTTCTCGTCCGTCTTCACCACCACGATGCGGTAGTTGACCATCGCCGCCGACGCCGGGTTCGTGCCGTGCGCCGATTGCGGGATCAGGCAGACGTTGCGGTGGCCTTCTCCGCGGCCCTCGTGCCAGGCCTTGATGACTTGAAGACCCGCGTACTCGCCCTGCGCGCCGGAGTTGGGCTGCAACGAGACGCCGGGGAAGCCGGTGATCTCCGCCAGCATCGCCTCGAGCTCCTGGAAGATGCGGGTGTATCCCGCAGCCTGCGTCCGCGGCGCGAACGGATGCAGCCGCGAGAAGGCCGGCCAGGTGATCGGCAGCATCTCCGCCGTCGCGTTCAGCTTCATGGTGCAGGAGCCGAGCGGGATCATGCTGCGGGTGAGCGAGAGGTCGCGCGACTCGAGCAGGCGCATGTAGCGCAGCATCTCGGTCTCGCTGTGGTGGGTGTTGAAGACGGGGTGGCCGAGATAGCCGCTGGTGCGCAGGAGCGCGCGGGGGAGGCGCGTCTCCTCGCCGGGCGGGTCGGGAACGGTGCGCGCGCCGGCGAAGGCGGCGAGGATGTCGCGCACGTCCTCGGGAGTGGTGGTCTCGTCGAGCGAGACCCCGATGGTGCGCCCGTCGAGGCGGCGGAAGTTCATCTGCTTCGCCTCGGCGGCGGTGAAGATGCTGCCGAGCTGCGCGGCTTCGACCACGACCGCGACGGTGTCGAAGAACTCGTCGTGGCGCAGCTTGAACCCGAGCTGGGCGAGCCCCCGGGCGAGCTGTGCCGTGAGCGCGTGGACGTGCTGGGCGATCGCCTTCAGGCCCTTGGGCCCGTGATAGACGGCATACATCCCGGAGATGATCGCGAGCAGCGCCTGGGCGGTGCAGATGTTGCTGGTCGCCTTCTCGCGGCGGATGTGCTGCTCGCGCGTCTGCAGGGCCATGCGCAGCGCGGTGTGGCCCTGCGCATCGACGGAGACGCCGATGATCCGTCCCGGCATGTGGCGCACGTATTCCTGCCTGGTGGCGAAGTACGCGGCGTGCGGGCCGCCGTACCCGAGCGGGACGCCGAAGCGCTGCGACGACCCCACCGCGCAGTCCGCGCCCAACTCGCCCGGCGCGGCGAGCAGGGTCAGCGCGAGGAGGTCCGCGGCGATCACCACCAGCGCGCCGTTCGCGTGGGCCTTGGCGATGAACGGCCGCGGGTCTCTCACCGCGCCGTCGGTCGCCGGGTATTGGAGCAGGGCGCCGAAGATCTTCTCCTTGCCGGGATCGAACGCGGCCGGATCGCCGACGATCACCCGGATCCCGAACGGCGCGGCGCGGGTCCGGACCACCTCGATGGTCTGCGGATGGCAGTCCTGGGCGACGAAGAACGTGTTCCCGCCTTGCGGCGCCACGTTGTGGAACATCGTCATCGCTTCCGCGGCGGCGGTGGCCTCGTCGAGCAGCGAGGCATTCGCCACCGGCAGCGCGGTCAGGTCCTCCACCATGGTCTGGTAGTTGAGCAGCGCCTCCAGCCGGCCCTGCGAGATCTCCGGCTGGTACGGCGTGTACTGCGTGTACCAGCCCGGGTTCTCGAGGATGTTCCGCTGGATCACCGGGGGTGTGACGGTGTCGGAGTACCCCATCCCGATGTAGCTGCGGAAGACCTGGTTCTTTGCCGCGATCTCGGACAATTCGCGAAGCAGGCCGAATTCGGAGCGGCCGGGCGGCAGGTCGAGCGATCCGTGCAGCCGGATGGAAGCGGGGACGGTGCGATCGATCAGCTCGTCCAGGTTCCGCACCCCGAGCGCCGCGAGCATCTCCTCGATGTCCCGGCTGTCCGGGCCGAGATGGCGATCGACGAAACGGTCAGGGTGGCGGGTAGGCTGCATCGTTCGGGCTCCTTCTTCGCGGGCGCGCAAGATAACGGGAAGTGGACGTACCTGCTAGAGTCCTCTGCATGAACCTGACGGGGGACGCCGACGGGCTGGCCGCGCTGAAGTCCTTCCAGGAAGGGAACCGGGACTATCTCAAGTTCCTCATCCAGGAGGCCCGGACGGTGTTCGAGCACCAGGTGGACTTCAAGGCGGCGGACGGGGCGATGTTCCGGCTCCATTTCGACGTGAAGACCGGCGACTTCCGGGTGGAAAAGAAGCCCTGACCAGCGGAGTTTCGGGGACACAATACGAAACTCACGCCGAGTTTCGCATCGGCGAGCTTGATTCGGCGATGACCGAGGTGCGCGGATCCGTCCTCAGCGGCAGATCCAGGCTCCGTCCGGCAGCTGGTCGCTGCATTCGTTCGCCTGGCCCGGACAGAACGGGACCATCATCGTCGAGCATCCATGCGCGACGTATGCCTCGAAGAGATGCTGTCCGTTCGCCGTGTGGTTCGGACTGACGGCATGGGTACAGTTGCCGGCCAGTCCCTCCAGCTTCAACCCACCGTCGAGCGATTGCTCATAGACGATGACCGGAAGCTGGCCGCTGCAAGGATCCGCAGCGGAAGGATCGCAATGGATTGCGACCTCGTGAATTTCATTCGCGTATTGCTGGGCGATGAGCGTGCACGGGTCGTCGAGGTGACCGCACGAACCCAGGAAGGCCGCCGCGGCAATGAGAAGACGCCTGTTCATCGGTCGCCGCCTTGCTTCGGCTGCAACCATTATAGGCCGCGATTGCAGCGGCGACCTGCGCCCCATTGCCACTGTTTGCATCGAAACGCCGCGCGGGGCGAGTTTCGTATTGTGTCCCCGAAACTTCCGGGTGGAAAAGAAGCCCTGAGCCGCTCTGATCGACGGCGTCAGGCCATCGGTCGGCGCGCGATCCGGTAGAGCAGGACCCCCATGATGGTGAAGCAGGCCACGCCGAGGATCTGGTAGCCGCCGGGGCCGACGAGGCGCGTGACGTTGTCGCTGATGTCGAGCGAGTCGACGAAGGCGCCCAGCTTGTCGCCCCAGTGCAGGAAGGCGACCACGGTGCCGGTCAGGGTGCCGCCGGCGACCAGGCCGGTGGCGAAGAGGCTGCCGGGGCCGATGTCGTCGCCGTGGCCGCTCGAGGCGGAGACGCCGGAGCGGCGGTCCACGAGGCCCTTGATGGCGCCGCCGATGAAGATGGGCAGCGTGGTCGACAGAGGCAGGTAGGCGCCGACGGCGAAGCTGAGCGGCGACACCCCGCAGAGCTCGATGGTGATGGCGAGGAAGACGCCGACCAGCACGAACTGCCAGTCGAGGTTCTGGGCGAGCAGGCCGCGGATCAGCGTGGCCATCAGCGTGCCTTGCGGCGCCGGGAACGCCTCCGTGCCGATCTGATGGCGCACCAGCCCGGTCGCGGCGTCGACCGTCGCCTTGTCCAGCACCTGCATGGTGAATCCGATCACCAGAGCCGCCACCGCGACGCCGATCAGCAGGCCGATCTGCTGCGCCCGCGGCGTGGCGCCGACCAGGAACCCGGTCTTGAGGTCCTGCGAGGTGGCGCCGGCGTTCGCCGCGGCGATGCACACCATGCCGCCCACGCAGAGCGCCATCGGCTGGTAGACGTCGCCCGTCCAGCCGATGCCGAGGAAGAGCAGGCAGGTGGCCATCAAGGTGGCGATGGTCATTCCCGAAACCGGGTTCGAGCTGGTGCCGATCAGGCCGACGATCCGCGAGGCGACGGTGACGAAGAAGAATCCGAAGATCACGATCAGGACCGCGAGCAGGAGGCGGCCGCCGAAGTTGCCGGGAAGGAACGGCAGGAACGCCATGATCAACACCAGCGCCAGGCTGCCGAGCACGGTCACGCCGAGCGGCAGGTCGCGCTCCGTGCGCGCGGTGCTCGCCGCGCCGGCGCCCCCGCGCAGCGAGGCGAGGCTGCCCTTGAAGCTCGCGACGATGGTGGGCAGCGTCTTGAGCAGG
>DASREU010000355.1:0-4631 GCA_035651935.1 Myxococcales bacterium
CGCCTTCTCGGCCCCCTCCAGTGCGTCCAGGAGGGCCTTCGGATCCATCACGTAGCCGTCGCGCTGCGACCTTTGGCTGGTCGCCGTGCCGTCGGCCGTACCGGCGACGTTCCGGATGGGCTCGAACCGCCGGGCGCCGGAGCGGTCCTCGAGCAGCAAGCCGCAGCATTCGGCCGGATAGGTTGCCTGCGCGTGCCGGACGATCTGCCGCAGCGCTTCTTCGGGAATCATGGCGCGGGAATGTAGCGGTCTGCGCGGTCGGGAAACAGCGTCACCACCACGCCCTGCTCGCCGCGCGCCGAGATCTCGTTTGCCACCTGCACCGCGCCCGCCGCCGCCGCGCCGGCGCTGTGCCCCGCGAGCAGCCCCTCGTCGCGGAGGATCCGCTCCGCCATCTCCCATCCCTGATCGGTCGCGATGCTCAGCTTCCGGTCCAGCTCGGAGAGCCGGTAGATGCGCGGGACGATGCTCGACGCCATGTGCTTGAGCCCCTCGAGCCCGTGCAGCGCTTCCGCCGGCTCCACCGCGACGACCTTGATCGCGCGGTTGCGGGCCTTGAGCCCGCGATTCACTCCCATGATGGTTCCGCCGGTCCCGATGCCGATCACCGCGTGCGTCACTCTTCCGCCGGTCTGCGCCCAGATCTCCGGCGCCGTCCCCAGTTCGTGCGCGCGGGGGTTCGCCTCGTTCGAATACTGATCGGCGTAGAACCACTTCCCCGGCTCGTCGTGCGCCAGCTTCCGCGCCATCCGGATGGCGCCGTCGGACTGCTCCAGGGGATCGCTGAAGAGGATCCGCGCGCCGAAGTGGCGGGTGATCCGCTTGCGCGCCTCGCTGACGTTCTCCGGCATCACCAGCGCGATGGGCACGCCGAGCGAGGCGCCGATCCAGGCATAGGCGATCCCGGTGTTCCCGCTGGTGGAATCGAGCAGCGTGCGACCCGAGAGCGTCGGCATCGCCTCCTGGAGGATCCGCAATGCGGCGCGGTCCTTCACGCTCCCGCCGGGATTGAACCACTCGAGCTTGGCGTGGATCTCGACGCCCGGCGGCTCCAGGCTGCGCAGCCGCACGAGCGGCGTGTTCCCCACCGCCTCGCTCAGCGACGCGATCGGCGCCGGAGCGCTCACCTCGCGACGACCTGCCGGAGCGCGTCGAGCGCCGCCTGCGCTCCTCGCGTCGCGCCCTCCGCCGCCCCTTCCCCGGCATCTTCGATGACGATCTCCTCCGCTGCCGGGCCGGTCAGGTCTGTCCAGGGCCCGAGTCGACGAAGCTCGTCTTCCCAGGCCGGCTCGTCGACCACCAGCCTGCCGCAGCCGCTCGCGGCGAGATAGCGCGCCGCCCAGAGCGCAGCGCCGCCCCGGCCCCGGACATGGAACGAAGCCTGCCCGACCTTGTCCTGATCGAACCCGTCGAGGAGGAGGTGACGCGAGAACCTCTCCTGTTGAACGGCCGTCAGCATCCGCCGGCGATGGCCGGCACGATCGTCAGCCGGTCGCCTTCCTTCAGCGCCGTGCCGAGACCCTGCGCGTGGCGCACGTCCTCGTCGTTGCGGAAGAGGTTGACGTACCGGCGCAGCGCGCCCTTGTCGTCGAGGAGCTTGTCCTTCAGGCCGGGGTACTTGCGGCTCAGCTCCTCGAGGGCCGCCTGCACGGTGCCGGCATTCTCGACGGCCACCTCGCCCTGGTTGGCGGTGAGCGGGCGAAGCGGCGCGGGGATCTTCACGGTCACGGGCATGGGGTCAGCTCCTTGGTGGATAGGATGCCGCTTCGGCGCAAGCGGCGCACGTGGGATCTCGCGGGAGCGGAACTGAACGGCGTGTTCCCCGCCGGGCGTCCCAGCGGTGGAGGACCCCGGCGTCGGGCGTACCCCGCAGCAAGGAAACAGCCGCCAGGGCCATCGCGGCCCCCACCACGCCGCAGAGCGGCGAAAGCACGCCGGCCTCGGCGCAGGTGGGAGCGCCTTGCGGCGGCCCCTCGAACAGGCAGCGCAGGCACCCGGTACGCCCGGGGACGATGGTGACGAGCTGCCCGGTCCAGCCGAGCGCGGCGCCGTGCACCAGGGGGATCCCGCGCCGGAGCGCCTCGTCGTTGGCGAAGAAGCGCGTCGCGGCATCGTCGGTCCCGTCGATCAGGACGTCGGCTTCGCGCAGCAGGTCGCCGGCGGTCGAGGCATCGAATCGGACGACCTGCGCTTCGCCGCCCACCCGGAGGGCAGCGACCTCCGCCTTGAACCTGCCGACGTCCGCCTCGGCATAGAGGATCTGGCGCGAAAGGTTCGAGCGCTCGATGCGGTCGGGATCGACGATCAGGAGGCGCAGGTCGAGCTTCTCGCCGGCGAGCGCGAGCGCGGCCGGACAGCCCAGCCCGCCGGCGCCGAGCAGGACCGCGGTCTTCACTGCGCCTCCTCCAGGGAGAACTCGCGCTCGCCCAAGGCAGTGACGATGGCCACCCCGCCGTGCTGGCGGGCGTGCGCGGCGGCCGCCGCTCCGGCATGGTTCGCGAGCAGCCCCAGCTCGCGGCCGACCTGCGCGCGCGCTTGCGCCGCCGCCGCCCGGCTGACCACCACGCGCTCGATCCCCGGCGGAAGTTCGGCCGTGCGCGGCAGGTCTGGCAGCTCGACGTCGCCGGCGAGCAACGCCACCGCGCGCACCCGCGGCCACCGCTTCTGCAGCGCTGCGGCGGCGCCGGCCAGGGCTTCCGCTTCGCCGGCGGGGCAGACGATCAATGCCGGGGCCTGCGCGAGCTGCTCGAGCAGCTCCTGGCCGAGGCTCGCCGCGAACACCGCGGGATCCGGCTGCCATCGCGGAGCGCTGGGGACGATCCGCGCGCCCCAGATCGCGAGCGCCTGGCGCATCTCGTGGGTCACCACCCCGCGCAAGGCGAACTCCGCCCCGGGCCGCGCGAACGAGAGGGCCTGGTTCCCGCTCAGCGCCACCGGGCCGGAGGGCACCGGCGCACGGTCGGACACCGAGCCCCGCGGGCGGAGCAGCTCGAGCTTGAGGAGCGCATCGCCCCAGCGCAGAAGTGGCGTCATCTGGTGTTTCTCGTTGCGGGCGGGCAGGATAGCAGCGATGACGCGCTGGGCAACCCCGCTTGCGCTTCTGGCTCTCGCCTGCCGCCCGCAAGCGGCGCCGGAACCGCCTGCCGCCGCGCAGTCCTGCCTGGACCGCGAGCTGGCCGCGAAGGGACTGAATCAATTCGGGGATCCGCAGGGCACGGTCTATGCGGGCGGCACGCCGCTCTTCGACGAAAAGACGGGCCGCGCCATCCCGCGCGAACAGTACGTCTTCGCCCGGCATCCGGAGATCGCGCGGGCCTGCGGGGCTGACGGCGGCCCGTGATCCCGCCTGGCCCAGCCGCGCCGCTGCCGTCGCCGGCCGTTCAGGTGACGGGCGAGAGGACCCGCGCCTTCCACGAGGACCGGTTCCTCACCCGCGCCCGCGCGCTCTTCTATGCGCGGCTCGCCTTCCTCGTGCTCGGACTCGCGGTCATCGGCGTGCCCTCGTGGTCGCTGGCCTTCGGCGTCGGCGGGCCGAAGGCGTTCGCCATCTATCTGGCGATGGTGGCGTACAGCGGCGCGAACTACCTGCTGCTCGCGCATCCCAGGTTCGGCAAGCCGCTGACGTTCGCCACGCTCTGCGCCGATCTGGCAGTGCTGGTCTGGCTGGCGAGCGTGACCGGCGGACTGCGCAGCCCCCTGCTCGCCGTGCAGCTCCTGTTCACCATCCTCTTCGTCGTCCTCTTTCCCAGCCCGCTCTCGGTGGTGCCGCCGCTCCTCACCTTTCCCGCGGTGGCGAAGCTTTCGCAGGTCCTGGGCGGCCGCCCGGCGGTGCAGATCGACCTCTTCATCCTGCTCTGGTACTCGGCGATCAACTGCATACTGGTCTACGTGATCGTCTACCTGAACGAGCGGGACCGGCTGAAGCACCGCGATCTGCAGAAGCTCTCCGCCGCGCTGCGCGACCTCGCCATCGTGGACGAGCGCACCCGCCTTTCGCGCGAGATCCACGACGGGCTCGGCGGCGTGCTCTCCTCGGTGGTGATCCAGAGCGAGTATCTGATGAACCTCATCGACGGGTCCGAGGTCCGCTCGCGGCTCTCCGGCGATGCCGGGTCGCGGGCGGCGATCCTGCCCGCCATCCGCAAGGAGCTCTCCGACCTGCACCAGGCGGCGTCGGACTCCATGGACGAGCTGCGCCGCAGCCTGCGGATGATGCAGGAGGGCTTCGACCTGGTGGAGACGCTCTCCGAGTACTGCGAGATCGCCTCCGCGCGGCACCGGCTCGAGGTGCGCTTCCAGCGGACGGGAGCGGAGAGGGCGGTGGGTCCGGAGAGCGCGCTCGCCCTGTTCCGCGTGCTGCAGGAGGCGGTCGCGAACGTCGCGCGGCACTGCGGCAGGGGGACACTGGTGGAGGTGACCCTGGCGTTCGAGCCCGGCAAGGCGGCGCTGCGGATCCAGGATCGCGGGCAGGGCTTCTCCCTGCCGGACGACCCGCAGGCGCTGGCGCGCGCGGGGCATTACGGCCTGACGAACATGCGGGAGCGGGCGAAAAAGGTATCGGGCGACTTCCGGATGACGTCGGCCCCGGGTCAGGGTACGTGCATCGAGCTCGTGGTCCATGCCGGAGAGGA
>DASREU010000356.1:0-43915 GCA_035651935.1 Myxococcales bacterium
TCGCCCAGATGCTTTCGGATCGCCTCGGCGGCAACGTCGTTCTCGGCGGCCTCTCCAACCTCGGCGCGACGATGGTGGAACCGGGCGTCTACGAACAGCGGAACGCCGGTCATCTCCTCGTCGGCGAGCTCGCAGGCGGCCTGAGCGAGCGCGCCACGAGCGTCGCCCGGGCATTGACGGGAGCGATCGAGACCCGGGTGACCGCGAACCTGCGCGGGGCCATCTGGGCGAAGCTGCTGTTGAACTGCTCGGTGACGACCCTCGGCGCCATCGCCGGCCGGACCATGCGCCAGTACATGCAGTCCGTCGCCGGCCGCGAGGTGTTCCGGCGCAGCTACGACGAGGCGCTCTCGGTCGCGCTGGCGAGCGGGACGCGTCCCGAGCGCATGATCGTCGAGCCGATTCCACCGGGCTGGCAGGGAAGGAGCGTGCCCGGGCCCGCATACGATCGCTTCATCGACCAGATCCTCGCCTCGTACGGCGATCTCAAGCCTTCGATGCTGCAGGATTTCGAGCGGGGCCGCCGGACGGAGGTCGACTTCATCAACGGCTATGTCGCGCAGCTCGGCAGAGAGATCGGCACGGAGGTGACGATGAACGCGTCGATCACCGATCTGGTCCACCGGATCGAGCAGGGCGAGTCGCAGCCCGATCCGGCGCGACTCGAGGATCTGCTCCGCGCCTGAGGGCGGTTGTTTTCGTCAACGCACGACCTCGACGCGACCGGCGGGGCGGCCGGCGACGGCGTCGCGCGGCACGATCAGGAGCAGCCAGGCCATCGCCGGAACGACGGCGAGGACCGGAGGCTGTGGCGAGCGCAGCGCCACCCGGACCGTGAGGCCGCCCTCGCGGGTGACCGAGCGCGCCTCGGCGCGGCTCGCGGAATCCGCCAGGACGCGCACGAAGAGGAGGGCGGACTTGTCCCAGTCCGGGGGCGCCACCCGGCGGAGCGGATGCATCTGGGGGACCTCGAGCTGGAGCGCGCTCCAGTCGGCTGCGTCGAGGAGGACGGAGACTCCCGGGCCGATCTCGCCCGCCGTGGGACCCGTCCCGGAGTAGAGCTCGCTCGTCTGGATGGTGTCCGCCACGGCCCGATCCTTTCCTGCGCCCGGCGCCGCGCAGGCGATCAGCGCCAGCAGCGCCGACGCCTTACGGCAGCACATTGAACGGCGCCGAGCTGTTCTGCACATTGCCATCGCTCGCGGAGACCCGGAACCCCGCGCCATTGGCGGCGGTCTGTATCACGAACGTGTGCGAGCCGTTGTCCGCCACGCCGAACGAGTGCTGGCCTGCGGGTGCGGGCACCGGAGCGAAGATGCCGGTCCCGGGGTCGAGGCGCAGGTTGACCTGCCCGAGGAAGTCGCGCAGCACGTTGTTGAAAGCGTCGCGCGCGGTGACCACCACGTTGAAGGGAACGTTGGCGTGCGGCGCAGGCGCCGGCTGGACGGCGAGCTGCGTGAAGAGGCCGGCGGTGATGACGATGGGGGCGGTGCTGGACGGCGCAATCCCCGCGAAGGTGGCGCTGAGCACGATCTGCTCTGCGGTGAACGGCGTGATCAGGAAGGTGAAGGTGCCGGCATCCGCCGCCACGAAGGCATGAGCGTTGCCCGCGACGCCGGGCGCGGTCTCGATCAGGACGCCGCGCGCCGGATTCGGCGGCGCCGCGGCGGCGAAAGGCGTCCCGGTCGAGAGGACGATCTGCACGTTCCCGGCGAAGCCGGTGAGGCGCGCGTTCGACGCGTCCTCCGCCGTGACGCGCAGATTGAACCTGTTCCCCGCGCGCGCCGCTCCCTCCACCTCCAGGCGGAAATGGTGCACCGCGCCCGCGGCCTGCACGACGATCACGGCACCGTCGCCGGTCACCGGCGGTCCCAGCGGCGGGTTGTGCGTGGCGCGGAACTGGACGTTCTCCGCTCGCCAGGCGGTGACGGGAACGCGGCGCACGCCGCCGTCCGCCTGGGTGAAGTTCGCCACGTCGTCGGCGCCCTGGGCGGTGTCGCCGATGAAGACGCCGTTTGGCGGCGCCAGCACCGGCGCCGTTCCCTGCAGGCGCGTGATTTGCACGGCTCCGGCGAACTGCTCGACCCGGTTCTGGTGCGCGTCGAGGGCCGTGACCGAGAGCTCGAACCTGCGGCCCGCCGTCTGCGGCGTAGTGGCCTGCACGGCGAAGCTGTGCACGGGGCCCGCCACCACCTGGCACGCCTCGCTCGTCCCGGTCTGGCCACCGCCGGCGACTTCGATCCGAAGCGGTCCTGCGCTGTACGCGAAGATCGGGAACGCGTGCTGGCCGCCATCCGCCGCGGCGAAGGAGTGCGTGAACGCCTTGGCGTCGAACGGATCGCCGTCGGCGTTCTTCACATGGACGCCGCGGAACGGCGGCGGGTCGTTGCTCCCCGGCTCTCCCTGCGTCAGCGAGAGCTGGACGTCGCCGGTGAACCCGGTGGCCAGGCGCCCGCCGGCGTCGATCGCGCGGACCAGCACCTCGAGCGGCTCGCCGGCGAACGGCGGCTGCGCCTCCACGGTCTTGCCGACCCCGCCGCGCCGGCGGACCTCGACCGAAAGCGACGACACCGCGGCCGCAACCGAAACCTGCAACGCGATGGAGCCGGTGTGGCCTGCGCCGTCGTTGATCGAGAGCGTGACCGCCTCGGCGGTGTGGCCCGCAAACTGGATCCGCGCCATTCCGCGCGGATCGCCGGCAGCTCCGAACACCGGCGCCACTCCGGCCTGTGGCGCGGGAGCGCCGTTCAGGTGCACGCCCGCCGGCGCGCCGGTGCCCGCGGTGCCGTTGTGCGTGACGTTCGCCGCTGCGCCGGGATTGGTCAGGTTCCCGAACCGGTCCACCGCGTAGAGGAAGACGGTGAGCGCCTCGCCCACGGCGGCTCCCGTGCGATGTCCCTGCGCGACGAACAGATAGGCGGCGAGCGGCTGGGGAACCGCGGAGACGTGAAAGACGAAGTCGTCGAAGGCCTGCACGAACGTCCGGATCGCCTGGCGCGGGAGCGGGTCGCCTGGGGGGATCGACGCGGGATTGCGCAGCGTGGGCCGATCGTCGATCCGCAGATCGAGGATCGGTGGCGAGTCCGGTCCGTCGGGATCGCGCGGATCGGTGCCGGGGAGGTGGACGACCAGCGACTGGAACTGCGCGAGCTGCGCCTTCTGGATGCTGAACTGGCAGAGGAAGAACTGCCGGCCGGGCGGGAAGGACGCTGCTGGCCAGGGGAAGGCCGGGAGAGGTTGGCCTGGAGCCGCCTCGAGGGCATCGACGGTGCGCCAGGTGGTCGCGGCGACGCGGCTCCCCGGGAAGACGGCGCCGCCGTCCTGCGCCGGGACCAGCTCGCCGTCCGCCTTCCGCAGCCAGACGGTCGCGTCGGCGACGGGGGCGCGGATCTCGAATCCGTAGAAGAGCGTGGAAGCGTCGTCGCGCAAGGTGCAGAACGTGAAGTGCGCATCCGCCGCGCCCGCTGCGCCGCGACCTTCCGCCGAGAGCCCCTTGTTCAGCGCCGCCAGCACCGCTTTCCAGAAGTGCACCCGCCGCACGCCGCTGAACGCCGGGTGGCCGGGCGCGGCGAGGTTCGGGTCGGCGTTCCGCGGGTTCCCGGCCATCCCGCCGGCCGGGGCGATGTTCGGCAGCGGGTCAGCGGTGGCTTCGATGTACTCGATCACCCGCGCGACGTTCGCGGGCTTGCGCAGGTCGGGGTCGAGCAGCATCAGCTCGGCCGCGACGCCCGCGGTCATCGGGGTGGCGAACGACGTCCCGTCGATGCCGCCGATGGTCATGTTGTCCGCCGCGATCGGCACCGCGTTGCTCAGGTTCGGTGCGAGGCTGGACGCGGTCGGCATGATCGCGCGAATCGCCTGCCCCGGCATGTAGACGCCGACCTGCTCGCCGATGAAGCTGAAGTCGGCGACGATCTCCGGTCCCGGGGCGGACACCTGCGTGAGCCCGAGCCCGGCCGCGGTCCCGACGCGGGCGGTGGCTCCGACGATGGTGAGACGCTGCTGGAATTCGTTGGCGCCGGTGTTCGCGGATCGCGCGTTCGCGCGCGCAGGTCCCAGGCGTCCCCAGAGCGTCGTCCCCGCCCAGTATCTCCCCGGCGCGGCGCCGTTGTTGAAGTTCTGCGGGACCGAGAACATCAGCTTGCCCTGCATCACCATCTCCTGCGCTCTCTCCTGGAACGCGCGGAGCTGGGCAGGGGTGTGGACGGCGGTGGCGATCCAGTCGGCGATCGAGGTGGTGTGGACCAGCACTTCCGGATCGGCGGCGATCGCTTCCAGGCCCAGCAGGTAGGAGAAGAAGTTTGCTCCGCCGCCCGCGGCCGAGATCCGGATGAACCGGATGTGCACGTGAGGCGCGGTTCCGATCACCATCTGCCGCGCATTCCGTGGTGCGCCCCCGACCAGGCTCCCTTCGCCGTCGGCGCCGAGACAGGTGGCCACCGCCGAACCGTGGCCGTTGCCGGGGTTCGCCACGTCGGAGATGCCGATCAGGTTGCCGTCGGCGAACACCGTCTTGAGCGTGGGATTCCCGGCGTTCGCGCCGCTGGTGTCGGTCGGTCGGAGCAGCCGCTCTCCCTTGATCAGGAGCGCGTTCGGCAAGCGGCCCGCCTCGCCACTGTGGTTGTCTGCGGCCAGGCCGCCGCCCAGGCCCGTGTCGGTGATCGCCACCACCACCTTCGGCGGCGCTGCGGGAGCGGTGCCGTCGAACTCCGGCGCGCGCCAGTCGAGATATGGGCAGGCGGCGCCCACCAGCGCGGGGTCGATGGGAAGGATGGCGGTTCGCCGGAAGATGACCTCGACGCGGCGGTTCTGGGCCGACTCCACCCCGTCGGGCGTCGGCGCCCGCGGGAACGCCTCTCCGCACCCGAAGACGGCGCCCGCATGGAACCGCGCGCCATCGAAGGCCGCGGGCACCAGCGCGGCCTGGTAGTCGCGGATCAGCGCGATCCGGGTCACCATCCCCACCGCTCCGTCGACGCTGAGGTTCTTCCGGGTCTGGAACGCGCGCACCGCCGCCTTCGTGGCGGCGTCGTTCGAGCCGTTGATGGCTCCGCCGTAGTCGCCGAGGCGCTTGAGCATCGCCTGGATCTCGCGCAAGCCCCACGCCGCCTCGGCACGGAGCGCGGCGCGGGTGGCGCCGACGTGCTGCAAGAGCGCGTTGCCGATCTCGCGCCGCGTCCGATCGTCGAAGGCGTTTCCCGCTCCGATGGCGTGCGCGCTGCGGAAGGCGCCGACCGCCGCTTGCAGGCTGGCGTCGTCGACGCCGTTGATCGCCCCGGCGAAATGCCCGAGCTCGTGCAGCGCGAACTGCCGCTCGGGGATCCCGTTGCCGAGCTGATCGGTCGAGGCGAAGCGGTCGTACCAGAACCCGGCGTCATGCCGCAGGAGCGCATTCATCGAGCCGGCGCGCGCGAGGCTGAGAGGATTGTTGTGCGCCTCGGTGTCGACGCGGTCCGTGTGGCCGAAGATGGCGATCTTCCGCTCCGGCTCCGCCTGCTCCAGCTCGCGGACGCGCCGGATCTCCGCCTCGACTTCGGGCCGGAGGAAGCTCTTGTTCGTCTCGAACCGTGCGCCGGCGACGGCGACCTCCGGCGGGCGCGAATCCGCGAAGAGCTGGGTCTCGATCAGCCGGTGGGCCGGGAAGGTGTGGATCACGAAGTGGTGCCAGTGATCGTCGCGGTTCGTGAACGTGTGCGCCGCGGCGGTGTAGTCGGCCGCGATGGCGGGCGGCAGCTTCTCCTGCACCCCGGGACCGGAAGCGAGCGCGGGCACGAGGAGCGGCGTGAGCCCGACGGCGGCGATGTCGGGATCCTGGAAGCCTTCGACGTCGGAGCGCGCCTTCACCAGCGCGTCGCCGGCGACGTCGTCGCCGAGATGCGCCTCGACGATCGCGTAGCGCGGAGCGAACGCGCGCGGCCGCGCCCGCAGTGCGTGCAAGAGGCGCGACAGCTGCCCGTCGGAGATGCCGTCGCGGGCGTCGAGGGTGAGCGAGCCCTTGAGCACGTTGAGGTGCGCGCCGTCGACCGTGACCTCGTCGGCGCGGAAGAAGCCCGGCGGCACGGTGCCGTCGCCGCTCGCGGCGTGCAGCGAACGGGCGAGGAACACCGTCTCGCCACGCAATTCGATGCGGAGGCGGTTTTCGCCGGCGAGGAACAAGCCCAGATCGCCTTCCGCCGGAGTGGGCTCGACGCTCTCCTGGACGAGCCGGAGACGACCCACGCGCTGGTTGAGCGTGCCGGTGACGGCGCCGCCCAGCCGGGTGAACCCCGGCACCTCGACCGTGGTCTGCGGCGAGGAGAGGGCAAAGAGGCGCGTCACGTCCACTTCGTCGTCCGTCTCGTCGACGCCGTCGTCCAGCACCACCCGCAGCTCGGCCGCGGGCAGGGCGCCGATGCAGATCTTCAGCCGCGGCGCCCGCGTGCGGAAGATGCCGTGGCGGAGCGTGCGCCAGGTGCCGGCGGCGTCCGGGTCCTCCGCCAGCACGTCGATCAGCCCGAGCGTACCCTTCGCGTCGCCCGCTTTCGCCTCGATCTCCGGCGCGAACGGCACCTCGCCGGAGGTGGTGATGTCCAGGAGCTGGATGTCGGGCCAGGACGCGCCGCCCAGGTCCTCGCGGCGGCCGTGCCAGAAGAGCAGCTTCTTGCGAGAAGCGGGAGGCTGGCCTGCGGCGGTCGCGAGCTCCAGATCGACGGATTCGCGCGGCGACCGGACGGTGACCGTCGATCCCGACCCGTCGAAGACCTCGACCGTGACCAGCTCGCATTCCAGCGGACGGCGATGGTAGCGGCAGAGGCGGCCGACGACGGAGGCCTCGAGCGGCATCGCTACCGTGGTCGGCGCGGGCCGGCCGGAGGGGTCCCGCGCGTCGAAGTCCTTGCCGCGCAGAAAACGCAGCCCGCGGGAGGGAGCGTTTCCTGAGCCGACCACGACCAGATAGCTGGTTCCCGTGCGCAGCGAGACGGACTGTCCGCGGCCGCTGTTGACGCGCGTCGGCATCACCCCACCCGGACGGCAATCTACCAGAGAAGCGGGCGGGCCTCTGTGCGCTCGATCACGGCGGGCCACCTGCAAGACGTGCAGCCGGGCTCCGGCGCGCCTGCCTCTTCCGAAGGTCTCGCTCGCCCTCCAGATTGCGCGCAGACCAGAACAGGAGGTTCCTCGATGAAGACGGCGTTCGCGTTGGCGGCGGTTGGACTGCTGGCATTCTCGACTTCGAGCAGGGCGGAGGACCAGCAGAAGTCCAGCGACCAGCAACAAAGCGATCAGGTGAAGACGGAGCAGAACAAGGCGGAGGAGGGGTTCAAGCGGTCGGAGGACGCGCAGAAGAAGGCGACCAAGGCGCAGGAGAAGGCGAAGAGCTCCCAGTCGGACGTGGACAAGGCGCGCAAGGATCTTCAGGAGAAGGAGCAGAAGGCTTCGCAGCAGCAGAGCGAGGCCCAGCAGGCGCAGTCGGCCGCGAGCAGCGAGGCGCAGAAGGCGCAGAGCGAGGGCACCCAGGCGCAGCAGCGCGCGCAGCAGGCCCAGAAGCAGCAGCAGGAGACCAGCCAGCAGCAGGCCGCCGCGTCCGCCTCGAACCAGTCATCTTCCTCATCTTCGTCGGGCAAGGAGCTGAGCGGAAAGATCGCGCGCGCGACCTCCTCCGAGATCCAGCTCGAGGACAATCCTCAGCCGCTGAAGATCGACCCGAGCACCAAGGTCACCCTCGACGGCAAGACCGCCTCCGCCGACCAGCTCTCGGCCGGCACCGAAGTCCGCGCCTCCTACCGCCAGGAATCCGGCGAGGCGCACGCGATCAAGATCGACGCAAAGTCCAAGAAGTAGAGATCCGGGGACACCATACGCAAACTCACCGTGCCAGGGTCTGACCTGGCGCGTCGCAGTTGGGGCAATTCGGGGACGCGTACGCAATTCACCGTGCCGAGCGTGAGGTGGCGCGTCGCGGTTGGATGGAATTTCGTACGTGTCCCCGAAATAGCGCTCCCTCTCATGTCATCGAGGGTGCGCGGTGGGCATTGCGGCGCGGAGTCGGGTTTCCAGGGCGTCCGTGATGCGCAGGATGGCGCGCGGACCGGGATGGGCGTCGGGGAGCAGGTCGGTGTCGGGGAAGTCGAGCGGCACGAAGTCGAGGCCTGGCGCCTCGAAGAGATCGTGCAGCATCCAGGAGGGAGTCCAGCCGGTGACGAGGAAGATGCAGGGAGCGCCGCGGGCCTGCGCCAGGGCCGACATCTCGCGCAGCGCGGAGGCGACGGAGCGCAGGCCTTCCTCGATCGCGGCGTCGGACCAGTAGAGGTGATGCCAGAGCTGGTACAGCCCGGAGCGCTGGACGAGGGCGGGCGACGACGAGCGTCGCAGCGGGGGATGGCGCGGGTCGGCGAAGCTGCGGCCGATGAGGCCGGGCATGAAGATGCCGACGACCGCCGCCGGGTGCTGCAGCTTCGGGAGAGCATCCTTCAGCCGCAGCGCCGACTGCTCGGCCCGATAACCCGGGCTGGCGAGGTTCACCACCTGGAGGCGCAGGCGCGCACCGAGGGCCGCGGCGAACGTCTCGTCCCACTCCAGGCCAAATCCCGCCATCGCGGACTCGCCGGTGAAGACGATCGACGGCGCTGCCGGATCGATCGCCGCGCCGGAGATCCGCCGGCTCTCGCCATCCGTGCGGAACCGGATCTCCCTCCCCAAGATCCGGTGGACCTGGTCGAGCGAAGGCCGGAACGTGAACCCTCCATAGCGCGGGTGCGACATGGTGAGCGCCTCCATCGCCGCCGCCAACTCGGGGCGGACGAGGCGTCGCACGCGCCATTGGAGCAGGATCTCCGCCGCGAGGATCGAGAGCAGAAGGGCGAAGAACAACCGCCGGCCCGCGGCGCCGCGCGGCAGGAAGCGCGCGAACAACAGGAGAATCGCCGCGATCGCGAGGGCGATGGCGCGAGCCGAAGACGCGATCCCGGGGCTGGCCCGGAGGAAGAACTGCTGGGGGAGAAAGACGTGCCTGTCGAACCAGGGTGCGTCGCAGTGCCAGGCGAACAGGGCGAGCGCAACGGCCGTGAGTGCGATTGCGCCCTGCGCAAGCCTGCGGACCACGTCCGCACTGTGCCCCGCCTCGGTCAGAGATTCGGCTGGCCCGGCCGGGCCTGCTTGCGGATCTTCTTCATGAACGTCTGCGTGCAGCGCCCGTGCGTGGCCTCGTGATTGATGATCTCGACGAGCAGCCGCGCCTTTGCGTCCTCCGGCAGGACGGTCGAGGCTTTCACTTCGCTCGCCAGCTGCGCGCCTTCGGCGGTGGTCGGCCCCCGTGGACCTTTGGGAGCCTCTTCCACGCTCCGGTAGTGAGAAGGCTTCGTCTTGGTGACGTCGTGGAACCTGGAGGAGGTGTCCGCCCGGCGGCCCGAGCCGTGGCAGCCGGGACAGGTCGCGGTGCTGCGGCCCAGCGCATTGCCGATGCGCCCGTCTCCGCCGCAGAGGCGGCACAGCTCACCTTCCATGGGTTCCTCCCCAAATCGCCGCTGGTCGCCCGCCGATCTGTCGCATGCCGGGACGGTAACACCGATCCGTCCGCGCTGCCGTTTCGAGCTTCGCGAGGAGCGTGTAGTCTGCGCCGCCGCCAGGGGCCAATCCCCGGGAGATCGCCGATGATCGAAACCGACGAGGGCGACGTCGAGCGCAGGGTCGCCCCGTCGGCAAAGCGCGGGGCGAGCGCCGCGTGATGCCGCTCCGCATCCCGGCGAGCTTGCGCGGCGAACGCGCGCGCAGGATCGCGCGGTGGACCGCGTCCGTCGCGGTGCTCGGCGCCTGCGGGTACTACCTGGCGACGCGCACCGATCGACAGGCGCTCGCGCGCTCTCTGCGGAACGCCGATTACCGCCTCGTGCTCGCGATGACGATCGGGCACCTGGTCGTCGTCCTCCCCATCAAGGCCTGGCGCTGGCAGCGCGTGCTCGCGCCCGTCCGGAAGCTGCCGCTGGCCCGACTCTACGCGTATTGCCTGGCTGGCTGCGCGGTCTCGAACCTGGTTCCGGCGCGCGCGGGCCACGCGGCGCGCGTGCTCCTGTTGCGGCGGGACGGCGTCCCGGTGGCGGCGGGCGCCGGAACGATTCTCCTCGAAGAGATCTACAACGTCCTGGTCCTCGCAGTCCTGGCGCTTCCGCTCCCCTGGGTCTTGCCGTTGCCCGCCCGCATCACGGGGACGCTGCGCCTCGTCGCGGTCGGAGCGGCGCTCGGCGTGGCAGTCGCGTTCTGGTTGGCGGCCGCAGGGCGCGCGCGTCCCGCCGGCCTGCTCCGGCGCTTGTCGGAAGGCCTGGCGCTGCTCTCCGACGCGCGCTCGGCGGCTGTCGTGCTCGCGCAATCGTTCGCCATGTGGCTGCTCGACATCGGTCAGATCCTCCTCGCCATGCTGGCGGTCGGCGTCGCTCCGGATCCGTTCGCCGCCACCCTGGTTCTCCTCTTCATCAATCTCGTCAACGCCGTTCCCGCGACGCCGGGGCAGGTCGGTCTCTTCGAGGCGGGCGCTGCCGCCGCCCTGGTGTTCGCCGGCGCCACGGCGGAGCAGGGGATCGCCGTCGGCGTGCTCTACCACCTGATGCAGCTCATTCCGGAGACGGCCTTCGGCTCGCTCGTCCTGGCGCGAAACGCGCTCGGCCGGCGCGAGCTGCGCGCGCTGGCGTCGCCCCTTCCGGCGGCGCCGCCGTCCGGAGTATGAGGTCGCCCATGAGCTCGCCGCCGACGGTGCAGATCCGCTTGCCGACGCCCGCGCGCACGGGCGCGGACGACGGCGCGCTCTCCGCGACCGAGTGGTTGCGGTACGGCCCGTTCCTCGCGCACATCGTCATCATCCGCCGCTGCAACCTGTCCTGCGGCTACTGCAACGAGTTCGACGACCACTCGCCGCCCGTGCCGTACGAGCTCCTCGACCGCCGCCTGCGCAAGCTGCGCGCGCTGCGCACCTGGATGCTGTGCATGACCGGAGGGGAGCCGACGCTGCACCCCGACCTCCCGCGCCTCGTCCGCCGCGCCACCGACCTCGGTTTCCGCCGCCGCCAGATCATCACCAACGGATATCGTCTCACCCGGAAGCTCGTCTCCGCCCTGAACGACGCGGGGCTCTCCGATCTGCAGATCAGCGTCGACGGGGTGAAGCGCAACGCGACCACGGTGAAGGTCCTCGAGCCGCTGCGCAGCCGCCTGCGGCTGCTCGCCCGCGAGGCGCGCTTCGAGGTGGTGGTGAGCGCCGTGATCGGCAGCGCGCCGCCGGCCGAAGCGCTGGAGGTGGTGCGCTTCGCCCGCGACCAGGGCCTGACGCCCCGGATCATCCTGCTCCATGACGGCTCCGGGAGGCTCCAGCTCTCGGCCGCCGACCGCGCCGCCTACCAGGAAGTGAAACGGATGCTCGGGAGCGCCGGGCGCGAATCGGGCGACTACCGCCAGCGCCTGCTCGACGAGGGCGCGGCGCCGTTCCGCTGCCGCTCGGGCGCGCGGTACCTGTATGTCGACGAGTCCGGGCAGGTCCACTGGTGCAGCCAGACCATGCAGATGTTCTCGAAGGACCTGCTCAGCTACTCGCTGGACGACCTGAAGGAGCAGTTCTACGCGCCGAAACCGTGCAGCCCGGGGTGCACGGTGGGGTGCGCGCGCACCGCCTCGTCGTACGAGCAGTGGCGGGGGCAGGCGCCGTGACCTGAGCGAAGTTCGGGTTGCGGAATCGGTCCCCGCGGTCCATGCTCCCCGCGACCGGCCGTCGTGGCCGACCCGAGGTCAACATGCGCAAGCTCGCGATCGCTTTCGCCGTCGTCTTCGCTGCTGTCTCCGCACGGACCGCGCTGGCCTGCGAGGATCACGTGCAGACGGCGGAGCAGCCGCAGCCGAAGCCGGCGGTGGCGGCGAAGACGCAGAAGCAGACCAAGCAGCAGCAGACCAAGGCGAAGAAGGCCAGCCGTTCCGACAAGACCACGGTCGCACGCGCCGAGCGGTAGCGAACAGCGGTCGAGGGTCCGGTCGCTCGCCGGGCCAGGCCTCCCCGTGGTAAAATCACCGCGGATCGGGGGGTGAGGTGCCGGCCGCAGCCCGTCTCGGAGACAAAGCGCAAGTCGCCACCGATGCGCACGGGTGTCCGGCTTGCCCGCATCCCGGCATCGGTCCGATCACGACCGGATCGCCCGACGTCATGGTCAATGGGAAGCCGGCGGCCCGGCAGGACGACCTGGGCATCCACGCCGTCTGCTGCGGCCCGAACACGTTTTCCATCAAGCGCGGCTCGCCCACCGTGTACGTGAACGGAAAGCCGTTCGCGCGGATGAACGACGAGACGAAGCACTGCGGCGGCTCGGGTCCGATCATCGAGGGTTCGCCCGACGTCAACATCGACGACGGGGCGGGCGCGCAGGGACTCGGGTCCTACGCGGCGAACGCGCTGCAGATCCTGCTGCAGAAGACGGCGGCGGTGAAGGCCGGCAAGCAGCAGCGCGCGAAGGACACCCACGCCGCGCCGGCGGCCGGGCCGCAGCAGAACCTCGCCTCCACGCCGTCTCCGGGCTCGGTGCGCTCCGCCCGCTGGTCCGTCCAGCGCGCCGCCAAGGGGAAAGAGGTCCAGCTCTGGATCGAGTGCACCGCGAACCTGACGGGTTCGCTCACCGTCGAGATCTGGGTCCTCGACGCCGACGGGATGCCGGAGAAGAAGGCGCATTCGCTGCAGGAGAACGCCAGCGCGAGCGTGAAGGCGAAGTGGAAGGTGGAGATTCCCGCGGGATCCGCCGGCGGCAACCAGATCGAGTTCCAGTTCGTGGTGAAGGACGCGCACGGAGGCCGGGTCACCTCGGACACCCTGTTCGTGGATCGCCCTCGCTTCCGTTTCTCCGCCTGACGCCCGCTCGTCAGCGCGTCACTTGTGCGCGCCGCCCCGCGGGCGCAGCGCCTTCGCCTCTTCCGAGCAGACGCGCTGCCCGAGCAGCGCGCTGGAAAAGCTGCCGCCTGCGCCAGGGTCTTCGTCGAAGAAGGGCAGGTCGCCGCAGTCGATCACGGTCGCGATCGGCATTGCGAGATCGGGGAAGTGCAGGACCGCGAACAGCCCGTCGCCGGAGCTGTCGAGACCGAGGTCAACCTTCGCGCTCTCCTCCGCGGTGTCGTAGAGGAACTGCGCATCGCCTTTCTCAGCGCGCTCCAGCTTCGTCTTGCCGCCTTCCCGCACCGCGCGCCACAAGGAGAGGGCGCAGGAGAAGCGGATGTCCTTCGCCAATCCCGCGAACACAAGCCGTGCCGTCACCCGGTATCCCGCGACGGGAGCCTCCGCCTCGCTCCGGGACATCTCCTGATCCTTCGACAGATCGAAACGGACCAGCCGCGGTCTGCCGACGCCGGTGGCGAGCTTCGCGAACGGCAGCACATCGACGGCGCCGCCGTCCGGAAGCAGGGCTGACGCCTTCCAGGCGAACTCGTACGGCAGGATCTCTTCCGGCTCGGGATAGAGGAACTGCACCTCGGCGTCACCGCCGGTGCAACCAAGCCGCCACGTCTTCGCGGCGCGGTCGCCCGCGTCCCACGCGATCAGCTTCTTCAGCCCCTGGGGCTTGAAGGGGTCGCGGACCGCGCCGCGTGCATCCGGGTCCCCCTCGTACTCGACGACCGTGACCTCGATCGCGAGACCGAGAAAGGCCCCGGTGCAGGCGGGTTCGAACGTCACCGCCGTGCCCATCGGTGCCGCAGGGGGGCCCTGCAGATCAGGGTGGATGTTGACGGCGAGCCGGTTGTCGAACTCGATGACGATGCTCTCGTCCCGGCCTTCGTTGCAGTGCGGGATCCCGGGACGGATCCTCACCGTGAGGCGGCCCTTGCCCACGAGGCCGTCCTCGAAAAGGTCGAGCACGACCGGACCCCTGCCTCCTCCTTCGGAGGGCGCCTCGATCTTGAACCTTCTCGCGTCGCTGCCGACGACGAAGACGCCTTGGCGATTCGCCTCGTCAGGCCGCGGCCGCAGCTCGGTCTTCGCCCCGTCCAGCTTGACCGTGACCTCGATGACGCAAGGAGTGCCGTCGGGGATGTTCTGGCAGACGCCCGTGATGGGAAACGCGTTCTGGAGACGGTCGAGCCGCCTCGAGGGCCGATCGAGGGTGAAGCTGGTCGCGGGCACCGTCACGAGGCGAACCACGGACTGGCCGAAGAGAGGGACCTCGAGGCTGTTCTTGCCGGCGGTCACGCTTTGCCTCCGGAAACGACCGCGATCGTCTCGCCGTCGAAACGCACGGAGGGCTGCGGCGCCGGAGAGGTCACTTGCACTCCCCAGACGTCCTTCTCGCGAGACCAGGCGAACCGGAGCTCGACGCCCTTGTGCTTGCGCAGCTCCGCCTTTGCGATCCACGCGCCGAAGTTGCCGTCCTTGTCGCAGACGGGGTGGCCGCTGTCGCTCGCGGCCCAGGCGATCGCGCGCGTCAGTGCCGCGTTCTCCTTGAACGACGGGCCCTCCAGGCACTTCAACTTCAGCCACGCGTCGACAGGCATGCAGCGCGCCTTCCCGAGCAGGCAGAGGTAAGCGTCGGGAGTCTTCAGCGCCGCGAACACGGCCTTGGCCGGGTCGCCGGGCGACATCTTCGCTGGCTCGACGATGCTGAAGCTCGCGAGCGAAGGCTTCAGGTTCACCTGCACGGGCGTGGACGCGGCGCCGTAGCGGATGTCGGCGCCCTGGGCGACCTGGACGTCGAACTGCACCGACTCCTGGCCGACCACGCCCAGCGCAGTCAGCTCCTTCTTCTTCAACACCGTCGAGAAGCGCACGCCGGTGCGCGCGCAGGGAAACCGCGCGCCACCGTTGCTGACCTCGACGTGGATCTTCTCCCACATCGGCGCGAGCCCTCCGCCGACGGCGAAGATCTCGATGCCATCGCGCGCCATCGCGCTGCCCGCGCTCGCGAACGCGACGTGATCGAAGGTCAGGAGCGGCGCGGACGCCACCGGCTGGGCGACGACGCCGCGTTCGCCGCGCGCGATCCTCCCCTGGACGTCGCTGCTGAGCTCGATGATGTCCGCCGTCTCGTGCTTGTACGCCGAGATCGCGTACTCCCCTCCGTTCGGACCGTAGAAACCCGCGGAGACGAAGATGCGGTCTCTCGCGGCTCCGCCCGCCGCCTTGACGAAGTCGTCGACCAGCGGACCGGGGTCGAATTGAACGACCAGGTCGCCGGAGTCGGGGCGCGGCTGCGGATGCTCGACTGCGAGGGTGAGCTGCCGGCTCGCCGCATCGGCGGAGACGACCTTCGTCGGCTCCCAGGGATGCTTCTCCATCTCCCGCGCCTCGGCGACCAGCGCGTCGAACTCGGCGGCCTCCGCGTGCGCCCTCTCCGCCGGCGCGCCGGTGAACCGGAACGCGGGGGTGATCGTGATGGAGAGGCCGTCGCTCGCAAGCGCCGTCAGGCGCAGCTCGCGGCGGCTGACTTGCAGCGTCGCCCGCCGATCCCAGAGACAGAACAGCCGCTCGATCCGGCGCACCAGCTCCACGCTGAGGCGGAACTTCTCGTCCTTGTGCTTCCACGCGTCCTGGTACGCCTTGAACGGCAGGTGCGCGGAGGCGACCGGAGCTCCGCGGCTGCGCTCCGCCCCGGTGATGAATCGATACCCGCCGGAGGTCTCGTACGAGAGCCCCTTCAGGTTCATTTCCTCTTTCGCGCCGGCGACCACGACGGCCTTCGGACAGAGAACGAACGAGTCGGGGGCGGGGGGAGACGGCGGATCCGGCGGCTTCCCTGACCCGGCTGCGCTGGCCGCGACGCGCGCGCACTTGAAGAAGACCAGGCCGTGGATCGCCTTCGGGCAATTGTCCGCGAACTGCAGGCGGAGGCTGTAGCCCGCCGAGCCCGGCACGCGCTCCGGCAGGTCCAGGCTGGCGAGCTTCGGGGCGGCGACCTCGACCGTCGTCGGGCCCGGGCTTCCGCCGGAGACGTCCTTCCACCACTGGGCGACGTCGTCATGCACGGTCCGTTGCGCCGGCGCCTTGGACGGCACTTTCAGCTCCCATTTCCCCCAGAAGGCGGCGCGGACGGCGAGCTTCGCCACGCCGTCGCCATACCGGGCGGATCCGAGCGTGAGCTCTTCGTCGGGGCCTTTCGCGGTGAAGACCGCCGTCTCGCTGGAATCGAAGTCCTTGCGAATGACGAGGGCGAAGAGCGGATCGCCGACCCTGGCGGTTTCCGCGGTCCACCCGCGGTACATGATCTCCGGGTTCTGCAATCCCTCGAACCGGGTGGGCTCCGTCGCGAGCGCGATCTTTCCATGATCGAGGAGCGCATGGAGCACCCAGAGCGCGGTCACCGGATGAAGGTTGTGGATCTTCCCTTCCTTCGGAAGGATGTCCTTGGCGAAGATGCTGTTGCCGTCGCCGAGGACCGGGACCTCCCCGAAATCGCCGGACGTGCGCCCCCACCAGGTGATCGGCAGGACCTTCTCCAGCGTGAACGGGCGCACGGCGGCGGGGTGATCGCGGAACAGCTTGGTGAGGCCGGCCTGCGACCACTCGGTGACGTGCTCGAGGAGGACGTTGCGCCAGCGATGATCGAGCAGATCGTCGCACAGCAGCTTCAAATCCTCCGCCACCGGATCGGGGCCCGGCGGAGGCGCCATGGCCGGATCGACGAACAGGTCGGAGCTCGAGACCACCAGCTTCGCCGCGGCCGCGGGCACCGGGACGTGGACGGTGGCGGTGTCCGCCGACCCGAACTGGAAGGGCACCGAAGCTTTTCCAAGGACGGTACCGTCCTCACCCTGGAACTGGAGGTCGAGCGGATACTCTCCGGGCTCCACCGCGCACTGCGCGGACTTCCGCGCAACCTCGAGCGCGAGAACGTAGAACGGCTCCCTGGCCGGCTCGGCGACGTCGACGGGCCTCTGCGCGCTGAACGTCTCATTGTGCTTCAAGCGCTGTTCGAAGACCTGCTTCGCGTAGCCTTCGTGATGCTCGTCGAGGATCGACTGGATCAGGTCGCGCTCTTCCTTCGCGAGCGGCTTGAGCAGGTCCTTGAAATCGGTCTCGTCGAGGAAGTTGTCCTCGCTGGCATCGGCGACGTCCTTGATCTTGCCGTCGAGGCTCTTCGCGATCACGAGCAGCTTGCGCAGGCCGCTCTGTCCACCCGCTGGCGAGAAGATCTCCCAGTGCAGGAAGGGGGGAGGCGAGGCCGGGTTCGGAAGCCGGGCGATGTGCCCGATGATCTCGCCCTGGGCGACGAACAGGTACGGGAGATGGAAGGTGATGATGTGCCCTTCCTTCAGGGCCTCGTACCCGCGGCGAAGCTCGGCCGGCGAGCTCTTGAAGACGCCGTTGAGCCTTTGTCCGCTCCGGAGCGGGAACTGCACCGAATCCATCGAGTCCGGCTTGTAGACGGAGCACGGTCTCGCATCCTTCTTCTCCATGCCCTGCGTCTTCACCCAGAGGATCTCGCCGAAGGTCGGCTCGCCGGGGCGCACGTCGACCATCGCGCCGTTGCGCGCCTGCAGCAGCCGGCGGACCCAGGGCACGCCGGCGTAGGGATCCGTGCTCTCGCCGGACCAGGCCGGATACGCGAGGTGCATGTAGAGACTGTAGATGGGGAAGGGCGCCTTCGTGTCGCGGCCGGCCTGGTCCTTTTCCTGGATCAGGTGCTTCAACAGGACGAAGCCGTTGTGGTTGCCGGTGAAGCGGAGCGTCTCGGCGTCGGCATCCGCCGGCGCGAGGCGCGCCGCGAGCACCACGCCCGGCGCCATCGCCCGGACCGCCGCGGGCGCCGTCGCCGGGAAGAGGTGGATGCCGCCGTGCACGTTGTACGTGGATCCGGCGACGAAGCTGCCGCCCTCGTGGGTCTCGTTGTTCGCGTAGACCGAGACGGGGTTCGAGATCGGCTCGTTCCTGGACTGGAAGGGAAAGAAGAGCGCGCGCTCGAACAGCTCGGTCCATTCGAACGCCGGCCCGATGTCCCACTTGCCGTTCGCCACGTAGTTCACGTGGCTGACGATGCCGGCGAACGACTTCGTCTCTTCGCCGAGGCACTTGTAGCGCCTGGAGTCCTCGGGGGACTCGGGGTGATCATCGGGCAGCAGCTTGAGCGGGATGGCGTGCTTCGCGCCGATGTATGCGAGGAGCCGCCTCAGCGCTCCGTACTGCTCCGGGGTGTACTTGTAATAGAGGCTGTATCCCCGGTACGGCTTGCTGCCGAAGTCGTAGACCCAGTCTTTCCCTTCCTCCTGATCGCAGATGAAGCCGTGGCCCTCCGCGGTCACGTAGGTTGCGCCCTGGCGCAGCAGCGGCCCCGGGTTGATGATCTCGATGCTGACGACGTTGCGGTTGAAGTTGCCGGCGCTCGAGCTGTTTCCCCAGAACTTGTCTTCGACCAGCTCGAAGACGGTCCCTCGGGTCGAGACCACGTAGTGAACGCCGACGCCGGGATTGTGGGGGTGGTGCCTGCCGGCGGTGAGGATCCCGAGCGATCCGGTGAGCGAGCCGGCGGTGAAGTGCAGGACGACCTGGAGCTTCTTCGTCTCCTCCGGCTTGTAGTAGTCGGTGTAGCCCGACGCGTTTTCCGGATCGAGGATCTCTCCGCCGGCGCTGACGCGCTTGATCACCCGCACGCGCTTGACGTCGACCTGGCGCCCGTTCGGCGCGGAGAGCGACGCGTCCTCTACGCTGTAGCGGTTGACGACGAGGACGCTCTGCGCCGTTTCCTGGTGCGGCGCCTCCTTCCTCTGGAGGAATGCCTCCTCCTCGGCGGCGTCGCGCTTGCGGAACGATTCGGCCATGACGATCGCGCCCGGAGCTCCGCCGCGACGGCGAGCCGCTTTGGCCGGAGCACCCCCCGATCAGGACTGTACCAGCACGACGAATGGCGGTGTCAATCGCGTCCGGGCGGGCGGCGGCCGCCTCCGGATCGAGCGGCAGGAAGACGCGCCGTCGCGACGATCGGCGTCACATCCATCCCCTCGAAGCCGCGGGTGGACCGCGCGAGAACCGCGACGATCCGTCCCTGGCGCGAGCGCGCCTCGACGATGGCGATGCCGGAAGCGACCGGCGGCTCCTTGCCGCATTCCGTGCAGCGCAGGATCTGTTCCTCTCCGCCGCAGGACAGCGCGAGCTGCCATGCAGAGAGAGGAAACTCCGGCGCCGGGGATGGCGCGGGCCTCTGCGCGAGGCGGAGGGTGCAGGAACGGCCGCCCTCGCGAAACGACATGCGGGTGAAGCGCGTCCCTCGGTCGTCGCCCGGCGCAGGGCGGGCGGGTGCAAGCTCGAGCCGTCGACCGGTGAGCGCGGGATCGATGCGCCGCGATTCCAGAGCCTGTTGCGCCTGGTCGCGAGCCGCCACGCACGCATGCTCCGGCGAGATCCGGTCGTCTTCGAGCACGCTCTTGAACGGCCCTGCCGAGAGCTCGCCGGCGTCCGCATCGATCACGAGCACCTCGCACATCGGGTAGCCGCTGCCATCCAGCACGACCGATCGCTCGAAGGCGAAGTAGCGGCCATCCGCGGACCAGCCGAGGACCGAGTGGCTCATCTTGTCGGCTGCCACAGCGGCGAACGGGATCGCGACGGCGACGGCGGCGAAGCGGACGTGCATGGATCAGGCTCTATCACGCACCCCGCCTTGGGGCAGGCATGCGCGCTGCATCCGCGTGGACGAGAATTCACGAGCATCTTCTGGCGCGGCGCAACAGAAATTCGTACGTGTCCCCGAATCTCGCTACTCCGCGGAGAGGAGGGTCTCGAGCGTCTTCTGGCGGTGCTGGAAGGTCCTCTGCAGTTGCCGGGCCACGAAGAGGCGCTGGGCGGCTGTCCCGAGAGGACCGAAGCCGAGATCGTATTCGACGAGGTCGCGGACGATCGTGCCTTCGCGGCCGTCGCGTGAGCTTCTCTCGAATTCGTGGCGGTGCGCGAAACGGCGGAACGGCCCCTTCGCCTGGATGTCGGCGAAATGGTGGTCCTGCTCGAACTCGGTGATGCGGGCGATCCACAGTGTCCGCAGAGGGAGGAACGGGAACGGCCGGATGGACACGGCGATCTCCGTTCCTGCCAGCGCCGGCGGCGCGATCGCGCGGCCGACGAGCCTCGCCTCGAGCGCCGGCGGCATCAGGCGCGGCAGGTTGGCAGGATCCGAGAAGAACCGGAACACCGCGCGAAGCGGGACCGGAACCCACTGCTCGAAGGTCAGCCGCGCGGTCATCGGACGCTCGCGGGCCGGGTGGCGTCGATCACCGCGCGATGGAACTCCGCCGGCGCATCCAGCAGGCGCATCCCGGCCGCCATCCGCCGCGCTCCTGCGCGAAGGTCCTGGTCGTGCAGGATCCGGAGCACGGCCGCCCGGACCTTCTCTTCGGTCACCGTCCCCGAGCGGAGAAGGATGCCCGCGCCGGCGCGCTCGATCGCGTCCATCACCAGGTATTGATCCAGGTTGAGCGGGAGGCCGATCACCGGCGTTCCGGCCGTGAGCGCCTGATAGGCCGTGCTCGCGCCGCCGTTGCAGATCACCACCGATGCGCGCGCCGCGGCGAGATCTCCGCGCACGAACGCTGCAGCGCGGGCGTTCGCGGGCAAGCGCGGCAGCTCGATGCGGCCAGCGGTCGCGAGCAGGACGTCGACGTCGAGCGCGGCGGTCGCGCCGAGGATCGAGGGCAGCGCGCGCAGCGGACCCGAAGATCCGAGGGTGACGTAGATCAAGGGTCGCGAGCGCGATTCCGGCACGAGCCCGGCGGGCGGCGCCCAGTGGATCGGGCCGACGAATCGGTGGGAACCGGGAAGGGGACGCATCCGGTAAAGGTTCGGCGGGTCGGCGTAGAGCGTCAGGTCCCCCCAGGTGATCACCGCCTCGAGCGACCCGAGCGGGGGAAGGGCATGCTCTTTCCGCAACGCATCGATCGGCCGCGCGAACCGCCGAAGGATCCACGGCAGGGCGCGCGAGAAGTGCTTCGCCGAGAGCGGCACCCCGAGGAGACGGACGATCGGGTGCTCGGGCAGGGGAAACCGCCGGACCGCGAACGGGCTCCAGCAGGCATTCGCGATCGACGCGACCGGCACGCCGCTGCGCGGGCCCGAGACGGCGAGCGACCACCGGAGATCGCCGACGATCAGGTCGGGCCTGCAACCGGCGATCACCCGCAGATCGTCCTCGACATACCGGCGGAGGATTCGCTTCGTGTAGAGCGGCAATCCCCAGCGCACCGCGCGTTCGGCTGTCTCGGGAGAGATCGACGCGACGGGCCAGCGCGTGAACCGCGTGCTCCCGAAGATGCCGGGATCGAATCGGGCCGCGGCGAAGTGCACCTCGTACGCATCCTCGGGCAGTGAGCGGGCGAGCGCGAACAGCCGCACCACCTGGGCCAGTGTCACCGCTTCGGAAAAGAAAAGAACGCGTCGCCGAATCCCGATCCTCCAGCCTTCATCGAACACGAAACCGTGATGAGCGATTTGAGCGATTAAGCTGCGGGCGAGGAGACGTCAAGGTGGATTTCGAGTTCGCGATCGTCGGGGGTGGACTGCAGGGAGCACTGCTCGCGCTCGCCCTGCAGGATCGCAAGGTGGCGCTCGTCGAGCAGGGCGCGTCCCTCGGCGGCAATCATCTCTGGTCCTTTCACGCCGGAGATGTCCCGGACGCCGCGCTCCCGTGGATCGGCCCGCTCGTCGTCGCGCGCTGGCCGGGCTACCGGGTCGCGTTCCCCGATCGTGTCCGGTCGATCGACGAACCCTATGCCTCGATCTCCTCGCCGCGTCTCGACCGCGTCGTTCGCGAAGCCCTCGGCGATTCCGTTCTGCTCGGCGCCGAGGCGCGCCAGATCTTCGCGCACGAGGTGAAGCTGGCCGATGGACGGACGGTGCGCGCCCGCGAGGTGATCGATTGCCGCGGCCCCGCGGACCTCCCCCTCGCAGGCGCACACGCCTTCCAGAAGTTTGCCGGCGTCGAATTGCAGGGTCCGCACGGGTTCACGGTGCCGACGCTGATGGATGCCCGCGTCGAGCAGCGCGACGGGTTCCGCTTCCTCTACCTGCTGCCGCTCGCTCCCGATCGGCTGCTGATCGAGGACACCCGCTTGTCTCTCCACCCCGCGCTCGATCCCGAGGAGGTGGAAGCGGATGCGCTGGAGTGGGCTCGATCGGAAGGGCTCCGCGGCGCCGTCGTGCGGCGGGAGAAGGGCGTCCTTCCCTTGCCGCTCGAGCGCTTGCCACCGTTCGCCACCGGGTCTCCGCTGCGCGCAGGGTACGGAGGCGGCTTCTTCCACCCGGTGACGGGATACTCGCTGCCGCTGGCAGTCCGGTTCGCGCTGCGGGTCGCGAAGGGCGCCCTGGATGCGCGCTGGCTTTCGCAGGTCCGCAAGCAGCAGCGATTCGCCGTCTTGCTGAACCGGCTCCTCTACCGCGCCACCGCGGAACCCGATCGCTGGCGCGTCCTCTCCCGCTTCCATGCCCTGCCCGCCGCCGTGATCCGCAGGTTCTACGCCCTGGAGAGCACCCCAGCCGACCGCGCGCGGATCATCTGTGGACGCCCGCCACGAGGCGTCTCGCTGCGGCGCGCCCTGGAGGTGCTCGCGTGAGCGGACAGGCCCTCCAGCTCGTCGAGCGCGAGCCGATGCTCGTCTTCCTCGAGGAACGGCTGCGCGCGCCGATGCTCTTCGACGTGCTCCTCGCGCCGCTCCGCGACTTTCTCACCCGGCCCGGCAAACAGCTTCGCGCGCGATTCGTCTCCCTCGCCTGGCAGCTGGCCGGAGGGCGCGGTGAGCCTCCGGCGGAGCTCGCCCTCGCGCTCGAGCTCCTGCACGCGGGATCGTTGATCGTCGACGACGTCGAGGACGGCACCGAAGAGCGGCGCGGCGCGCCCGCGCTGCACGTCCGAGCCGGGCTGCCGACCGCGCTCAATGCCGGCAACTGGCTCTACTTCGCCGCCCTGGAGATGCTGGGCGACCTGCCGGTGGGCGAGGGCCGGGTCTCGATCGTCCTGCGCCGCGCCCACGCGCTCCTCGCGCTCTGCCACGAAGGCCAGGCTCTCGACGTGGGCGTGCGGGTCGCCGACGTTCCCCAGCGCGAGGTCGCCGGGCTGGCGCGCGCCATCTCGGAGCGCAAGACGGGGGGACTCGCGGCCCTCTGCACCTCGCTTGCGGCGATCTGCGCGGGCGCGCCCTGGAACGTCGAATCGGCCCTCTCCGCCTTCGGCACCTCGCTCGGCGTCGGGCTGCAGATCCTCGACGACACCGGGTGCATCGCCAGCGAGGAGCGGCGGGCGAAGGGAGCGGAAGATCTGCGCAACGGCCGGGCCACCTGGGCATGGGCCGCGCTGGCGGAGGCGCTCGATCCCGACCGCTACCAGCGGCTAATCCGGAATCCCGATCTGGAGGAGATGCGGCAACTGCTCGGAGACCGCGGCCGCCGGCTGGCAGCACGCGAGCTGCAGGGGGCGCTCGCGAAACTGCGCGACGCCCTGGGACCGGGCCGGGCGGTCGAGCAGGCGACGGCCCTGATCGCCGCGATGGAGAAGAGCTATGGCTGACGCGCGGCGGGAGAAGGTCGCGGTCATCGGGAGCGGCTTCGGCGGCCTCGCCGCCGCGGTGCGCCTCCAGGCGCTCGGCTTCCGCGTCACCGTGTTCGAGGCGCGCGACAAGCCGGGCGGGCGCGCGTACGTGTACCAGGATCGCGGGTTCACGTTCGACGCCGGGCCGACCGTCATCACCGCTCCGCACTGCCTGGAAGAGCTGTTCGAGGCCGCGGGGCGGAGGATGGCCGACTTCGTCGATCTGCTCCCGGTGAAGCCCTTCTACCGCCTGCTCTGGGCCGACGGCGATGCGCTCGACTACGACGGCGACATCGTCGGGGCGATCGCACGGCGCAGCCCCGGCGACCTCGCCGGATACCAGCGGTTCGTCGACTACTCCCGGCGCGCGTTCGCCCGCGGCTACGAAGATCTGGCCGCGACGCCCTTCCTTCGCTTCTCCGACATGGTGCGCGTCGCGCCGGATCTCGCCCGGCTGCGGGCCGACCGCTCGGTCTACGCCACCGTCGCGCGATTCGTCCGCGACGAGCGGCTCCGCGAGGCGCTCAGCTTCCATTCGCTGCTGGTGGGCGGGAACCCGTTCGAGACCAGCTCGATCTACACCTTGATCCACTATCTCGAGCGCAACTGGGGCGTCTTCTTCCCCCGCGGCGGAACCGGCGCGTTGGTGCAGGCGTTGGTGCGGCTCCTGCGCGAACTGGGCGGCGAGCTGCGGCTGCGAACGCCGGTGCGGCGCATCGAAGTGGTCGGGGGAGCGCACGTCGTCGATGGCGAGCCGTTCGATCGGGTCGTCTCCAACGCCGACGTCCATCACACCTATGCGCGGCTCTACGGCGCGGGCGCGAAACAGCGCAGCCTCGAGCGCAAGGAATGGAGCATGTCGCTGTTCGTGCTCTACTTTGGCGCCCGCGGGACCTGGCCGGGACTCGCGCACCACAGCGTCCTCTTCGGCCCGCGCTACCGGGGATTGCTGAAGGACGTCTTCCACGGGGACGCGGTCCCGGCCGATTTCAGCCTCTACCTGCATGCGCCCACGGTGACCGACCCGTCGATGGCTCCCGAGGGAGATTCCGCCTTCTACGTCCTCAGCCCCGTGCCCCACCTCGGCCACGCACCGGTCGACTGGGATCGCGCCGCGCCGGAATACGGCGACCGCATCCTCCACTCTCTCGAGCAGCGGCTCCTCCCTGGATTGCGAGCGAGGATCGCAACGAAGCGCTGGTTCACCCCCCGCGACTTCGAGCGCGAGCTCAACGCGTTCCAGGGCTCCGCGTTCTCGCTGGCGCCGCTGCTCACCCAGAGCGCGTGGTTCCGGCCGCACAACCGCGACGCGCAGATCCCGGGCCTCTATCTGGTGGGCGCCGGAACGCATCCCGGCGCCGGGTTGCCCGGCGTGATCAGCTCCGCCAAGGCGACGGTAGAGTTGATCGAGCGCGACTTCCGCGAGAGGAGCGCCGCGTGAGCGTGCGGGCCTGCAAGGAAGTGCTGGCCCGCAAGTCGAAGAGCTTCGCGCTCGCGGCGCGGCTCCTGCCCGCGGGCATCGCCGACGACGCCGCGGTGGTCTACGCTTTTTGCAGGCGCGTCGACGACGCGATCGATCTCGCGCCGGCGACCGGCGTGGTGCTGCAAGGCCTCCGCGCGGAGGTCGAGTCGATCTACGCCGGCGCCGCCCAGCCCGACCCGCAGCTCGCAAGCTTCCAGGAGGTGGCGCTGAGGAGGGCCATCCCGCGCGCCTACGTCGAGGAGCTGATCGACGGGATGGAGATGGACGTGCGAAAGACGCGGTACCGCACGGTGCAGGAGCTTCTGGTGTACTGCCACCGCGTCGCCGGCACCGTCGGCCTGATGATGTGCCACGTGATGGGCATCCGCAGCCCGGCCGCGCTGCGGCGCGCGGCGCACCTCGGCATCGCCATGCAGCTCACCAACATCTGCCGCGACGTCGAGGAGGACTGGCGCAACGGACGCCTGTATCTGCCCGGGGAGCTGCTGGGCCCGACCGTGCCGTGTGTCGCCAGCGGCCCGATCTCGGCAGCGATGCGCGACCGCACCCGTCTCGCCACCGGACTGCTCCTGGGCGAAGCCCGCCGCTACTACGGCTCCGCCGACCTCGCCCTCGGGCTGCTCGGCTGGCGCTGTGCGCTGGCGGTGCGGACGGCACGGCTCGTCTACGCGGCGATCGGCGGTCGCGTCGAGGAGCGGGGTTGCGATCCGCTCGCCGGTCGCGCGGTGGTGCCCTGGTGGCAAAAGCTCCTGCTCGTCGGCAAGGCCCTCGCGCAAGGCGTCGCGGGGATCTCGTTCCGGCGCCCCGCGCCGCGGCCGCCAGGGACGGTCCTGAGGTTCCCCGATGACGTCCTTCCTCTCTGAGCTGCGCGTCTATACCGGGCGGATCCGCCAGTTCGGCCCGCGGGACTGGCTCCTGTATCTCGCCTGGGTCGGCCTTCTCCTCGGGCTCTGCGCCGCGACGCTCGGGTTCATCCTCCATGGCGCGAGCCGCGGAGTCCGGTTCCCGGCGGCGGCGTGGCTGGTTCCGGCGGGCGCCCTGATCTTCGCCGCCGCCGCTGCGGTCGACGCCATCGGGCACCGCACCATCTACCGGAACGAGATCCGTCGCGCCGAAGGGCTGGTGCACGCCGTCACCATCTTCTGCGGCATCGCCAGCTGCGTGCTGCTCTGCGCGGCCTATCGCGCCGGCCCCTTGGCCACGATTCCCGCCGCGGTGTTCACCGGCCTGAGCGTGCTCTACAGCCTGATCGACGAAGCGTTCCACTGGCGCCGCTATCTCTCCGCGACCTCGGATCGGGTGGAGATGTGGAGCCACGTCTTCATCTTCGTCGGCCACCTCACGATGATGGGAGCGTGGTGGGCGTGGCTTCTCGCGGGCTATCCCGGCGTGGCGGAGACCCTCTCGTAATCACGCTCGCCGGCTCGTTCGCCCGGAGGGCGACGAAAGCGGGAGATCGTCGTTCTCGCAGCAGCGGTTCCGTGTACGATCGGCCACGATGCGCTCTCCCGACGGCGACACCATCCTCCAGGCGCTGGAGGAGAAGAGTCCGGTGGGTCTGGCCGCGATCAGTCCGGACGGCGTGCAGACCTACGTGAACCGCGCCTTCTGCGCGCTGGTCGGGTTCGACCCGGGCGATCTGCTGGGGAAGGCGGCTCCGTTCGTCTACTGGCCGCCCGAGGAGATCGCGAACATCCAGCAGGCGTTCTCGCGCACGATGAAAGGAGGGGCGCCGCCCGAGGGACTGGCCCTGAGGTTCCAGCACAAGGACGGCCGCCGGATCGACGTGCGCGCGTACATCGCCCCGCTGCGATCGGCGGAGTCGGTCCCGCAGGGCTGGCTGGCGACCGTCGTCGACGTCAGCGAGGTCCGGCGGATGCAGGAGGAGCAGGCGCGGCTTCGCGCGGAGGAGCTGGAGTGGATCCGTCTGCGCACGATCCTCGATCAGCTGCCGGCCGGGGTGATGATCGCGGATGCGGCCGGCGGCGTGACCTACAGCAATCCGGCGGCCGCGAAGATCTTCGGCGGCGACATCCCCAGCCCCGGAGCCGCGGGCGCCTACGAGCGCACGTTCAGCGCCTGGACCGAGGACGACCGTCCACTCTCCTCCGGCGACTTCCCGCTGGTGCGCGGCTTGCGCGGCGAAACGGTGGTCTCGCAGGTGGTGCAGTTCGAACGCCCTGACCGGACGCGCGCGTTCGTCCGCGCGAGCGCCGGTCCGCTGCGCGATGCCGCCGGCCAGATCACGGGCGCGGTCACCACCTATTTCGACATCACCGAGCTGCGCCGCGTGCGCGCCGAGCACGATCGCGAGCGCAAGCGGCTGCACCTCATCTTCCAGCAGGCCCCGGTGGCCCTGGCCGTGTTTCGCGGGCCCGAGCACCGCTACGAGATCGCGAACCCGCGCTACGAGGAGATGGTCGGGCGCAGCGGCCTCGCCGGAAAAGCGGTCCGGGCGGCATTCCCCGAGCTGCCGCACGATCACCCCGTGTTCCAGACGCTCGACCGCGCCTACCGCGGCGAGCCGGTCCTGGTCACGGAGATGAAGGTCCCCCTGCGGCGCGGCGGGAAAGCGGAGGTCGAGGACGCCTGGTTCAACTATGCGCTCGAGCCGCTCCGGTCGCCGGACGGCGCGGTGATCGGCTCGATGGTGGTGGCGATCGAGGTCACGCAGGAGGTGCAGGGAAGGCTGAAGGTCGAAGCGCTGCGCGCGGAGGCGGAGGCTGCCAACCGCGCCAAGGATCAGTTCCTGGCCATCCTCGGCCATGAGCTGCGCAACCCGCTCGCGCCCATCCTCACCGCGCTGCAGCTGCTGCGCTTCCGCGGGGTCGCCGGCGGCGAGCGCGAGCGCGAAGTGATCGAGCGCCAGGTCCAGCACCTGCTGCGGCTCGTCGACGATCTCCTCGACGTGGCGCGGGTGGCGCGGGGAAACGTGGAGCTGCGCCGGAGGGCGGTGAATCTCGAGCAGGCGATCAAGGACGCCGTGGAGCTTTCCAGCCCCATCCTCGAGGAGAAGCGGCACCATCTGAAGATCGAGGTGGAGAAGACCCTGGCGGTGGACGCGGACCCCGCGCGCCTGCGCCAGGTGATCGCGAATCTGTTGACCAATGCCGCGAAGTACACGCCGCCCGGCGGCCACATCTCCATCCGCGCCAGCCGCGAAGGAGGCGAGGCCCGCGTCGAGGTCGACGACGACGGCATCGGGATCGCTCCTGCCTTGCTCCCGCGCCTCTTCGAGAGCTTCGTCCAGGGGGAGCGGGGGATCGACCGAAGCCAGGGCGGGCTGGGGCTCGGCCTCGCCATCTGCAAGAGCCTGATCTCCCTTCACGGCGGACGCATCGAGGCTCGCAGCGAGGGCCTGGGGAAGGGCAGCACGTTCACGTTCTGGCTGGCGGACGCCGCCGAAGACGTGCCGCGCCGGATCGACGACCGGATCGTGCGCGACGCGGAGGCAGGGCGGGCCCGCCGGGTCCTGGTGGTCGACGACAATGCCGATGCCGCCTTCATGCTCTCCGAGGCGATCCGCAGCTTCGGACACGAGGTGCGCACGACGCACGACGGCCCCTCCGCCATCGAGGCCGCGATCAGCTTCCGTCCGGACGTGGCGATGCTCGACCTCGGCCTGCCGGGGATGGACGGATTCGAGCTTGCGCGAAGGCTGCACGCCACCGCCGGCCTGGAGTCGCTCAAGCTCGTGGCCGTGACCGGCTATGGCCAGCCGATCGACCGGCAGCGGTCCCGGGAAGCGGGATTCGCGGAGCACCTGGTGAAACCGGTCGACCTCGACGACATCGCGAAGCTCCTGCGCGGCGGCGGCTCCGGCGAGGGTTGAGCGAGGCGCCGCAGCAGCCGGGAGGAGTCCGTGGTAGATCTGCGCCGTGACGAACAAGGACATGACGCGGGCACAGGCGCAGGCAGAGGCATTCCGGAGATGGGGACCCGGCGCGACCATCAAGTTCCTTCCCGCGCACGAGGGCCGAAGCCGGCGTGGCCGCCTGGCCCGGTACAGCTGCATCGTCGGGAACGGCTCGCCGGGGTCGTTCTACGCCATCGAAGGTCAGGGAAACACCTGGACGGAAGCGTTCGCCGACGCGCGCCCGCGCTGACGCTCGTTCAAGCTTCCTCGGTCGGAGCCTCGTCGGGCTGATCCTCGGGCCCCGGCCCCTGCGCATCGGGCGGCAACACGTACCACTGCCGCCCGTTCAGCTGCTGGCGCTTGAGCAGCCCCTGCCGCTCCATCTCCTGGAGGAGACGGCTGAAGGTCGCGAAGCCGGCCTCGCGCTCGTCGAAATCGGGCTCCTTGCGGACGATGGTCTCCTTGATCAGCGAAGGATTCAGGGGACCGGTCGCTCGCGCGAGAAGGCTCGCCACCACCTCCCGCGCGATCGGCGGGATCTCGCCCCCGGCGCCTTGCGCGCGCGCTTTGCGCGGCGTGCGGGCCGGCGCGTCGCCGTCGCGGCTCGCCGCCTTCGGCTTTCCCGGGGGCTTCAGGTAGATGAACTCATCGCAGGCCTTCACGAACAACGGCGAGGTCGCCTCCTTCACGCCGAGGCCGATCAGCACGCGGTTGTTCTCGCGCAGCTTGTAGGCGAGGGGGCAGAAGTCGCTGTCGCCGGATGCGATGGCGAAGGTGTCGATGTGCTCGCGCGCGTAGCACAGCTCGAGCGCGTCGATCACCAGCCGCATGTCCGCCCCGTTCTTCCCCGCGCGAGTGGAGGGAGGAACGTCGATCAGCTCCACCCCGAAATCGTGCAGCCGGCGCGGCGCCTCGCGGAACCGCGACCAGTCGCAGTAAGCGCGGCGGAAGACGACCTTGCCTCGCTCCAGCAGCCGGTCCATCGCCGGCTGGAGGTCGAAGCTCGAGGCGCTGATCCCGGTGTTCGTCACCAGGTTCTCGAAGTCGATGAAGAGGGCGATCCGGTGTTCCTTGTCGCTTGCCATCTCAACTCTGCCTGCTGGTGAGCCGATCGTGGACGGCGCGGAAGACCTTGGGCGAAAAGAGCAGGCCGAGGTGCCCGAGGTCCGGCACCCGGACGATGTCCTCGTCCGCGGCGGAGAAGACGCGGGGGATGACGATGTTGTCCGAGCCCGCGACGATCGACGAGAACCGCACCCGCGAGGCCGCCCCGCGCGTCGCGTGCAGCCGCTCGATCAGCGGCGAGTCGGGGCGGAGCTCACGGCCGATCCGCGACACCAGCCAGTAGGCGTTGTAGGTGCCGCGCTGCGGTGTTCCGAGCAGGATGCAGCGGTCGACGCGGCGCGCGCCGCCGAGCAGCTGGAGCCAGGTGCGCGCGATCAGTCCGCCGAGGCTGTGGCAGACCAGATCGATGCGGCCGCCCCGCACCCTCTCGCGGAGGAACCTCCGCAGGTCGATCGCCGCGCGCTCGATTCCGTTGGTCGCCGAGTAGCTGAACGAGAGCAGCGATCCGACCCCCTGCGTCCGCAGATACGCCGCGAGCGGATAGAACGAAGAGCGGTTTCCCAGGTAGCCGTGAACGAGCACCACCGTGCGCTGCCCGGCGCGCCGCGCCATGCGCTTGCGGGTGGCGCCGATGCCGAAGGGGTAGAGGAGCGACGACGCCGCAAGGGCGAGCAGCTCGCTTCCGATCAGGCGCGAAGGCGAGAGATCGGAAGGGGGAAAATCGCGGACTGGGGAAGCAAGCATCCCGGGAGTCTACTCCGCGCCGCGCGCGTCAGCGCGGATCGAGCGCTCGCAGGCGCGCCGTCAGATCGCGGATCGCGACCTGCATCTCGAGCGAGAACGGGAGCAGCCGCGCGTCGCGGATCTCGCGGTCGATGGCGATCAGCTGCTCACCGGCGGCGTACGGCGTCTCGCGGCGGTGATAGCGGGCGCGGGTATCGCCCAGGAGCTCGTCGAGAACGTGCAGCTCGCGCTTGAGATCCGCCTCGACCAGGTCCGCCATGCGCACATGGTAACCGGTTCGGCGCTCTCCTGCTCCAGCATTTCGACCCGCTGCGTCGGCGGGCGATCACGGTTCCACCGCGCTGCGCGAGGTGAATCGAGCCCGCCGCATGACAGCGCGATGACTTGCGTACCCTAGACTGCGTACATGAGTTCTGCATCGCCGAAAGTCCGTTTCAGCGCCGGGGGCTCGTTCCAGGCCGATCTCGTGCGGCGCGTCGACGAATACTTCGAGTCGTCGGCGCGGGCCCGCCACGGCGGCTGGCCCATCGCGGTGAAGATCACGGCGATGCTCTCCTGGCTGGTGCTCTCCTGGGCCTTGCTGATGTTCGCCGATCCCGGCCCATGGCTCGCCGCGCTCCTCAGCGTCAGCATCGGGCTCGCCGTCGCCGGCGTCGGCTTCTGCGTCATGCACGACGCCAACCACGGCGCAGCCTCGCCGAGCGCGCGCGTGAACCGGCTGCTCTCGTTCTCGCTCGATCTGCTCGGGGCGAGCTCCGCGCTCTGGCGGCACAAGCACAACGTCCTTCACCACACCTACACGAACGTCTCCGGAGCCGATCCCGATCTGGAGGGCGGCGGTGCCGTCCTCCGCCTCGCGCCCTGGCAGCCGCGCTATCCCTGGCATCGCTTCCAGCGCTTCTACGTCTGGCTCGTCTACGCTCTCTTTCCCCTGAAGTGGTGGTTCATCGACGACGTCCTCGAGCTCGCGGAAGGTCGCGTCCGCGGCCGCGAGCTCTTCACCGCCATCCTCGGCAAGGTCCTCTTCGTGGGGTGGGCGTTCGCGCTCCCCGCCGCCCTCCATCTCTCCTGGGGCCTCGTCGGGATCTGGGCCATCGCGCTGGTGACGCTCGGCAACGTGATGGCGTTCATCTTCCAGCTCGCGCACTGCGTCGGCGAGGCGGAGTTCGTCGAGCGCGACGACGTCGACGGCGGCTGGATGCTCCACCAGGTCGCGACCACCGTGGACTTCGCGCCCACGAACTTCTTCCTCACCTGGTACCTCGGCGGGCTCAACTTCCAGGTCGAGCACCATCTCTTCTCGCGCATCTGCCACGTGCACTACCCGGCGTTGCGGCGGATCGTCGCGGAGACCTGTCGCGCGCACCGGGTGCCCTACCGGTGCCAACCCACCCTCTGGAGCGCGCTGGGAGCGAACTGGCGGTGGCTCCGCAAGCTGGGCGAGCCGGCGGCGGCCTGACGCTCCGTGTCGCGCGCGAGACTGCGGACGCTGCGGACAGTAGCCTCGCGCCCCGGCCCGGCATATGAATGCGTCCGCTGCGGCGGCTTTCTCGCCGGGGAGCAATCGAATGGCAAGCGGGACGGTGAAGTGGTTCAACGACGCCAAAGGCTTCGGGTTCATCACGCCGGACGGCGGCGGCAAGGACGTGTTCGTGCACCAGACGGCGATCCAGGCGGAGGGCTTCCGCAGCCTCGCCGAGGGCGACAAGGTGGAGTTCGAGGTCCAGCAGGGACCCAAGGGTCCGCAGGCCGCGAACGTCCGCAAGGTCAGCTGACGGTGAGGTGAAGTCGTCGCGGCCGGCGACGGTTGCCGCCGGCCGGAATGCGCTCTGGCTCGGGCGCGGCGGCGAGGCTTTGCGCGCGCTTCAGCGGCCCGCTTCGATGCGCCCGAGGAGCCGGAGCATTCCGTCCAGAAGCGTGAGCGGGTGCGGCGGGCACCCCGCGACGTAAAGGTCCACCGGCACTTCCGGCGGGACGCCGTCCGCTGAATGCCCGGAGCCGCGGAAAGGACCGCCGCTGAGCGCGCAGGCGCCGACGGCGATGACGATCTTCGGCGAGGGCGTCGCCTCGTACGCCTGCCGCAGCGCGAATCGCATGTTGTCCGTGACCGGCCCGGTGATCACCAGCCCGTCCGCGTGGCGCGGCGAGGCGACGAACTGGATGCCGAAGCGGCCGAGATCGAAGACCACGTTGCCGAGCGCGGTGAGCTCCGCGGCGCAACCGCTGCAATCGCCGGCAGCCACCTGGCGGAGGCGCAGCGAGCGGCCGAAGAGCGATCGCATCCGCTGGTCGAGCGCGCCGGCGAGCTGCGCCTCGCTGCCGTCCAGCACCATCGCCTCGCGGGAGCGAAAAGACAGCGGATAGCGGTTGCTGAACGAGATCGCCCCTTCGGGGCAGGCCTCGGCGCATGCGCCGCAGAAGAGGCAACGCGCGAGATCGAGCCTGAGCGGCGAGAGCTGGATGGCCTCGGTGGGACACGACTCGGCGCACGCGGCGCACCCGTCCCTGCAGAGCTCGGGACGGAGCGCGGGCAGCCCGCGAAACCGGTCGGGAAGGGTGTGCTCGCCCGGGAACTCCAGGGTCCGCTTGCCTTGCTCGAACCGTGTCTTGAACAGTTGCAGCACGCGTCTACCTCACAGATCGTGGCCGGCGTACGAGAGGTTGAAGCTCTTGTTGCAGAGGGGAAAGTCGGAGATCTGCGCCCCGCGGACCGAGAGCGCGAGCGCCAGCCAGTTGTGGAACGAGGGATCGACCACCTTGTGCCGGACGACCGAGCCATTGCCGTCCGTCACCACCACGTGCGCGATCTCTCCTCGCCACCCCTCGACCAGCGCCGCCGTCATCGAGGACGGCGCGGGCGGATGGAGGGCCACGCGTACCGGTCCGTCGGGCAGGCGCGAGACCTGCTCGCGGATGAAGCGCAGCGAACGCAGCACCTCGAGCCAGCGGATGTTCGCGCGGGCCATCACGTCGCCTTCCTCGGCGATGGCGACGGGAACATGGGTGAACTGGAAGACCCCGCTGGGATGATCGGTGCGCACGTCGCGCGCCACGCCGCAGGCCCGGGCGGTGGGGCCGACGAATCCCAGCTCCAGGGCGGACTCCTTGCTCACCACCCCGGTGCCTTCGAAGCGCGAGAGCACCGAAGGGGTGGTGACCATCAGGCGGAAGGTGTCGCGCAGCTGGCCCTCGCCGGCGTCCAGCGTCCGCAGCACGCGCGCCTGCAGGGCCTGCGTGAAGTCGAATCGCACGCCGCCGGGCACGAGAAGGCTGCGGCCGTACCGGTTGCCGCTGAGCTCCATCAACAGGTTCAGGAAATCGCCGCGCATGCGGCCGAAGTACGCGGCGCCGGGAAGGTAGCCGACGTCGTTGCACAGCGCCCCGAGGTCGCCGACGTGGTTGCAGACGCGCTCGAGCTCCAGCGCCAGGCCGCGGACGGCTTGCGCGCGCAGCGGCACGCGGGTTCCGGAGAGCCCTTCGAGCGCGGTGCAGTACGCGAGCGCATGCCCCACCGCGGTGTCGCCCGCGATCGATTCCGCCACCACCATCCGCCGGGCGGGATTCGCATTCTCGAGCAGCTCCTCGGCGCCGCGCTGCTGGTACCCGAGCTGGATTTCCAGGTGGAGGATCTCTTCGCCGAAGCACTGGAAGCGAAAGTGCCCGGGCTCGATGATCCCGGCGTGGATGGGACCGACCGCCACCTCGTGCACGCCTTCCCCTTCGGCGCGGAGGAACGGGTGGGGTGGCGACCGCGGTGGAACCTCCAGCTCGCGATGTCCCCGCACTGCCTTCAGCCAGGGATGCCCCTCGGGGACGAGGCCCCAGCCCTCGTGGATCTCGCGCTCGAAGAGGTGCGCTTCGGGCCAGAGCGGAGTGATCGACGGCCACCCGCGCTCGCCTTCCAGCTCGAACGCCGTGGCGGAGAGCCGCGCGCTCATCGCCTCGCCGGTGACGAGCAGCAGCCGGGCGCGCGCGCCGTCGCGGAACGGGAACAACGCGATCAGGTGCTTGCCCCGGTCGCGCGCATCGATGGCGATCGCCGTGAGGTCCTGGAGTGGCCGCGCCGCGACCGCCTCGAGCGAGAGCGCGGTCCCGTTCGCGAGCCAGCCCGTTCGGGGTCGCCGTTCCTCGAGGACAGGCCGGGTCGCCATCGCGCTAGCCTCCCCCCATCTGCCGGGCCGCGGAGTCGATCAGGCGCGCCATCGGCGGCGGAACGTAGACGCCGAGGAGCAGCGCGGCCGCGGCAAACGCGAGGGGCGGCAAGAGCGTCGAGAGCGGCTCGGCCACGCGCGCCTCGCGCGGAGAGTCGTCCCCTTGCGCCATGGGCAGGATGGCGACGCACATGCCGAGGAAGATCACCGCGAGCAGGGCGAGGTACAGCCCCGCGGGCCAGGCCGAGGCGCCACCGGCGAGAGCGGCGCGCAGGATCATGAACTCCGAGATGAAGAGCCCGAACGGCGGCAGCCCCACCGCCGCGAAGAGCCCGACGAGCAGGAGCGCACCGGTCGCAGGCGTCCGCCGCAGCGCGCCGGCGACGCCCGAGATCGCGCTCGTCCCGTAGAGCTGGAGCAGGTTGCCGGCCGCGAGGAAGAGGATCCCCTTGTTCAGGGCGTTGTTGAGCACGTGCAGGAGCGAGCCCTGCGCGCCGAGGACGCCGAAGCCGAGCCCGAACACCAGCACGCCCATCTGCTCGACGCTGGCGTAGGCGAGCAGGCGCCGGTAATCGGCCTGCCCGACGATGAACACCGCCGCGACCGCGAGCGACACCAGCCCGAGGAGGATCAGCAGCGAGCTGGCGAACTTCGCCTCGCCGGCGTGCGCGCAGATCTGCGTCGCCCGCAGGACGCCGAGGAAGGCGCAGTTGGTGAAGGTTCCGGCCATCAGTCCGGCGATCGGCGGCGGCGCCTCACCGTACGCGTCGGGCTTCCAGGCGTGCATCGGGGCGAGGCCCATCTTCGTCCCGTAGCCCATCAGCAGGAGGACGAACGCGGCGTGCAGCCAGGGCTTCGAGAGATGGGAGCCCGCCGCCATCAGATCGCGGATCCAGAGCGTGGACCCGCCGGAGGGATTTGTCGCGGCGATGGCGAGGAAGACGGTGCCGAGCAGCGCCAGCGCGATGCCCACCGAGCCGACGATCAGGTATTTCCAGGTGGCCTCGAGGGCGCGCCCGGTGTGGTGGAAGTAGATCAGCGGCGCGCTCACCAGGGTGGAGGTCTCCAGCGCCACCCAGAAGAGGCCGAGGTGCTGGCTGGCGCAGGCGAGGCTGAGCGCTCCTTCCAGCACCAGCAGCGAAGCGATGAAGATCCGGTGCGACCGCCGCTCGGCGCGCGCGAGATACCCGCCCAGGTAGACGGAGACGCCGGCGAACAGGGCGCTGGTGGGGCTGAGGATCAGGAGCCCCACGGCGTCGAGCGAGACGAATCCGCCGAAGAGCTCGCCGCCGGGCCGGACCCACAAGGCGATGGAGAGGGCAAGGTGGGCGAACGCCGTCGTCCGGAAGATCTGCAGCCGCAGGCGATCGGAGATCTTCGCCAGCGAGAGGGCGGCAGCGATCGGCGGGAGCAGCAGCAGCGTCGCGAGCATGTCAATCCTTGAGCGAGTCGAGCTGGTGCGAGTCGATGTGGTCGAACGCGCGGTTGATGTGGAAGATGACGATGCCCATCACGAACACCGCCACGAAGAGGTCGAGCAGCACGCCGATCTCGATCAGGTAGGGGAACACGTCGATGAGGATCAGGCCGAAAAGGAAGATCCCGTTCTCCATGATCAGGTAGCCGACCACCTGGGTGACGGCCTTGGTGCGGCTGACGATCAGGAGGAGCCCGATCATCAGAAGGCTGAACGCGATGGGGATCAGGAGATCCGAGGCGGGCTTCTGGGGGAGGGGAAGCTGCCGGGCGAGCCCGAAGGAGAGCGCCACCAGGCCGGCGCCGATGGCCAGGGTGGTGCCGAATCCGATCAGCGGCTCGATCTCGGTGCGCACCGAGGCCTCGCGCAGCGAGCGGTTGAGGAAGTAGGGCACGCCGGAGACCTTCAGCACCATGGTGGCGACGAAGAGGATCCAGGCGTGCACGCTCAGCTCGCCGGAGCGGGTCTCGATCAGCAGCGGAACCATCGCCACGCAGGCCGCCTGCATGGAGAAGTACCGGATGGCCGCGCCGAGCCGGCTGGTGCCGAGCGAAGCGACCCCGAGGACCAGGGCGAGGACGAGCGCGATGTCGAGCGCGACGTTGGTCATGCGTTCACCCGGATGAGGATCACCGCCATCGCCAGCGCTGCGAACACGCTGGCGGCGATGAGGATCTGCGGGATCCGGTTCATGCGCAGCCGGGCGAAGGTGGACTCGACGAGGCCCACCACCACCGCGAAGACGATCATGCCGGCGAGGAAGAGCGCGACGTGCGCGCGGATGCTCGCCTCGAAGGGAAAGGCGAGCCGGACGATGATGGCGCCGAGGAGGAAGAGCTTGATCGAGGCGCCGTAGAGGATGAGCGCGAAGTCCGGTCCGGAGTGATCGAGCACCATCACCTCGTGCACCATCGTCAGCTCGAGATGGGTGTTCGGGTCGTCGAACGGAATCCGGCTGTTTTCCGCCAGCGCGACGAGGATCAGCGCGCCGATCAGCATGGCGAACGCGGGGCCATAGAGGTGCCAGGCCGGCATCTGGCCCGAAAGCATGGCGGTCCAGGAGAGCGTCCCGCGCGCCAGCGCCAGTCCGGCGATGGAGAGGAAGAGCGCAGGCTCCGCCAGCGCGGCGAAGGTCACTTCCCGGCTGGCTCCCATGCCCTCGAACGACGATCCCGTATCCAGCGCGGCGAGCACGGTGGCGAAGCGGCCGGCGCCGAGAAGGTAGGCGAAGAGCACCACGTCGCCGGGGAACGCCGCCGGCGCCGGCAGCCCTCCGCCGAACGGCAGAAGGAGGGCGGCGACCAGCAGCGCCGCCAGCGTGACCACCGGACCGGCGCGGAAGATCCAGGTGGTGGTGACGCTGTACACGGCGCCCTTGCGCAGGAGCTTCCAGAGATCGAAGTAGAGCTGGAGGACGGGAGGTCCGCGGCGCCCGGCGAAGGCCGCCTTCACCCGGTTGATCACGCCGGGAAGGAGCGGCGGGAAGAGAAGCAGGATGGCGAGGTGCAGCGCGGTTCTCATCCGAGCCTCCACCAGAGCAGCGCGATCAGGGCGACGAAGATGGCGAGGACATAGGACTGGACCCGCGTCGGCTGCGCCCGCCGGAGCAGCGCGAGCCCCACGCCGGAGCCACGGAGCGCCGGATCGAGCGCGAAGCGCTCGACGGGATCCGGAGAGTGTTCCTCGACGGCCACGGTCGCGGCGAAGGGCGCGACCGCCGCGATCTGGCGCCGCTGCGGGAGGAGCACGCCGCGGAAGACGGCGATCAAGGGGCGCGCGAACGAGCTCGCGGTGTACTGCATGGAAGGGGTGACCGCGGCGTAGCCGCAGGCCCAGGTGACGGAGGATTCGGCCGGCTGGCGATGCAGGAGCCCGCGGCGGATCAGGGCGATGGCGCCCGCGATGGCGATCAGCGCTGCGCCCAGCGCCGCGGTGGCGATCAGCCCCTGGCGGGCCGGGGTCGCTGCGAGGGACACTCCACCGAGCTGCTGGACCGGAGCGTCGAGGACGCGAAGGAGCCACGGGCCAGAAAGGCCGGCGATCACGCACGTCGCCGCAAGCGCCAGCATCGGCCCGACCATCGCCCCGGGAGCTTCGCGGGCGTCCGACGCTGCGGGAGTGCGCGGCGCGCCGAGGAACACCGCGCCGGACGCCTTGGCGAAGCAGGCGGCGGCGAGCCCGCCGACGCAGGCGAGCGCCGCGAAGGCGAAGACGGCTTCGGCCTGTCCGGCGACCGGGAACACCGCACACGCCGCGAGCAGCGCCATGTAGACCAGGAACTCGCTGACGAACCCGTTCAGGGGAGGGAGACCGCAGATCGCCGCTGCTCCGATCACGAAGGAAGTGCCGGTGCGCGGCATGGCGCGCAGCACTCCTCCCAGCCGATCGATCTGCAGCGTCCGGCACGCCCTCCCGACCGCTCCCGCGGAGAGGAAGAGCAGGGACTTGAACAGCGCGTGGTTGACGACGTGCAGGAGCGCTCCGGCGAACGCGATCGCCGCCACGGCCGGGCGTCCCGCCGCCAGCGCCATCGACCCGAGGCCCGCGCCGATGAGGATGATGCCGATGTTCTCGATGCTGTGGTACGCGAGCAGCCGCTTCAATTCGTGCTGCGCGAGGGCGGCGAGCACTCCGAGCACGGCGCTCGCCACGCCGATCCCGAGGAGCACGGCGCCGCAAGTCATCGGCACCCGGCCGATCAGGAGCGTGGCCCGGAGGAGGCCGTAGATCCCGGTCTTGATCACCAGCCCCGAGAGGAGCGCGGAGATCTGGCTGGGAGCGACGGGATGCGCCGCCGGGAGCCAGATGTGCAGCGGCCAGGCTCCGGCCTTGCAGCCGAACCCGATGACGGCGAGCGTGAACAGCGCCGAAGCCGCGCCGGGCGAGAGGGCCGCGCCCGTCCCGAATCGCAGCGATCCGTTGTGGATCGAGAGCAGCGCGAACATCGCCAGCAGGCAGGAGGTCGCCGCGTGCGTCAGGACCAGGTACAGGAGTCCGGCGCGCCGGACCTCGGCCCGGTCGTGCTCGTGCGTGAGGAGCAGGAAGGCGAAGATCGTCATCAGCTCCCAGGCAGCGAGAAAGAGGATCGCGTCGCCGGCGAGGAAGACGGTCAACAGGGCGAGCACGATCAGGTTCGTCCCCGCGGCCTGCATCCCGACGGGACGGTCGCCGGCGAGCAGGTAGCGGACGCCGTAGACGGCGCAGCCGGTGGAGATGAAGAGCGTCGGCACCACGAACCACGCCGCCAGCGGATCGAGGACCAGCGCCTGTTGCCCGAGGACAGGATTGGTCCAGGTCAGGGTCCGGGTTCCGCCGCCGAGCAGCACCTGCACCGCCGGAGGGGCGGCGAGCGCAAGCGCCGCGAGGCAACCGCCGGCGGACACGGCGAGCGCGAGCGCGCGCCGGCTCGCGAGCACCGCCGAGAGCACGGCTGCCGCGGCCAGGGCCGCCATCGCCGCGAGGAGGAGAGTCACTGCTGCACCAGCCGCGCCGCCCAGGAGAGGAGCAGGACGAGGGCGACGAACATGTAGAGAAGGTACTGCTGCAGGCGTGGCCGGTGGAGCGCGCGCACGGCGGTGAGCTTCTGCGCGATCCAGGCCGGGGCGCGCTGGTACAGCGCCTGCTCGAGGCGGTCGCTGGTCGAGGATCTCCGCTCGAGCGCCGCCGGGAAGGGAGCCTCCGGGAGATCGCCGCCGGCCTCGGTGTCGACCGCGCCGGAAAAGACGTTCAGCGCCGGGCTGGCGAACGATGCCGCCGAGTACTGCATCCGCGCAGTCGGGGCCGCGTAGCCGCAACCCCAGGTCACCGATCGCGCCACGGGACGGGCGCGCAGCAGGCGGTCCCGCAGACCCATCAGGAGCGCGCAGAGGGAGAGGAAGAACAATCCGAGGTAGCCCACCCGCGTCGCCTGGGCGATCGGCGCAGCCAGCACGGCCGGATCGATCCCGAACTGCGCCACGGCCGGCGAGGCGAGCGCGAACCCCGCGCGGGGGATGACTCCGAGGGCGACGCAGACGACGCCGAGAGCCGCCATCGGCCAGATCAGCCCGGCTCCCTGCTCCCGGGCGTGCGACGCCTGCTCGCTGCGCGGAGTCCCTCCGAATGCGATGCCGAATGCCCGCGTCAGTCCGGCTGCGGCGAGCCCGCCGGTGAGCGCGAGCCCGGCGAGCGCCGCAGCCGACGCTGCCTGCCCTGCGGGGCGCAGGTGCGACAGCGCTTCCAGCAGCCCCCGGTAGACCAGGAACTCGCTGGCGAATCCTGCCAGGCCCGGGATCGCGGCAGCGCTTGCGGCGCCCAGCAGGAAGAGCGCGCCGGTCGCCGGCATGCGCGCGAGCAGCCCGCCCATTTCTTCCAGGTTGCGCGTATGCGCGCCGTGCAGCACCGAGCCCGCGGCGCTGAAGAGCAAGGACTTGAACGCGGAATGGCTGAGCACGTGGAGCAGGGCGCCGCAGAGGCCGAGCGCCGCGAGCACCTTCGAGCCGGAGGCGAGACCGACGACTCCGAGGCCGAGGGAGAGCGCGATGATGCCGAGGTTCTCGATGCTGGAGTACGCCAGCGACTTCTTCAGATCGGTGGCGGCGAGGATGTTGATCGCCCCGAGCAGCGCGGTGGCGGCGCCGCAGGCGAAGAGCACCCAGCCGAATGCCGCGGGCACTCCGCGGACGATCAGCAGCGTCCGGAGCAGGCCGTACACGCCGCACTTGAGCAGCACACCCGAGAGCACCGCGGAGACATGGCTCGGCGCGACGGGATGCGCGGCGGGGAGCCAGCCGTGGAACGGCGCGAGGCCCATCTTGGTGCCGAACCCGACGAACGCGAGCGCGAGCAGCGCCGCCGACATCGCCGGCGAGAACGCCGTGGCGGAGGCGGGAAGCTGGAAGCCGCCGACCGCGCCGGCGAGCAGGGCGAAGTAGCCGAAGAGGCAGGCCACTCCGAAGTGGTTGACCACCAGGAACCAGAGCGCGCCCTTGCGCACTTCCGCTTGCTGGTGGTCGAAGGCGACCAGCAGGAACGCGGAGAGCGTCATCGTCTCCCAGGAGAGAAGGAAGAGGATGCCGTCGCGCGCGAGGAACACCAGGGCCACGGACGCGAGCAGCGCGTTGAACGCCGAAGCCGTCCAGGCCACGCGGCGCTTCGCGGCGAACGCGAGCATGTAGGTGGCGCCGTAGATCGACGAGAGCAGCCCCACTCCGAACAGGCAGCAGAGGAAGAGGGCGGCGAGCGGATCGAGGGCGACGTGGAACGCGCCGACCGGCAGGAACCACGGCCCCTGCCACTCCGCGCGGTTCCCGGCGAGCGCAGCGCCGACGGAAGCGCCGAACCCCGCTGCGCACGAGAGCACGCCCGCGGCGGCGCCCACCACGACGGCGGTCCGGTCCCAGCGCCAGAGCAACAAGGGAAGGAGCGCGGCGACTGCCAGCCCCGCGACGGCGGCCAGCGCGAGATGGATCATCGTCTGCCCTGGGAAGACATCGCCGGCAGCCCGGCGAGCCGCGCGATCAGCGCGTCGAGCGGGGCACGGCGCTCGAGCAGCGCGCGGACCTCGCGGTCGTGCAGCGCGTACGAGAGCTGCGAGAGCATCCGGAGATGATCCGGCACCGACGGGCTGAGGAGGAGGAAGAGCGCCCACACCGGCTGCCCGTCCACGGCGCCAAAGTCCACCGGCTGCCGGAGAAAGCAGGCGAGCAGCGTGGGGGGAATCTCTACGTCGAGCACGATCGGGCTGCGAGGATGGGGAACCGCGATCCCGCCCCCCAATCCCGTCGAGGCGAGCATCTCTCGCGCGCGGAGCAGCTCGAGCAGGAGCGCCCGATCGATCGCCGCGGGCACGGTGGGGAGCTGCACGACGTTCGCGAGCACCTCGTCGCGGCGCGTGCCGGCGATGTCCCGGTGCATTCCGCCGCGTTCGAGCGCGGAGACCAGATCGGCAGTTGGCCCCGCGCTGGCCCGGTTCACGGCCATCAGCTCGGGGGGAAAGCGGACGCCGTGGGTCAGCGCCCATTCCTGCAGCTCGACGCTGTTGATGTGGAACTGGTCGTGGAACTGGTGCGCCGGCAGGCCCTTCTCCCGGATCCAGCGCGCGATCTCTTCGCTCTCGACCTGGAGGAGGCGGGCGGCCTCATGGATCTTCAGGTCCATCGCCAGCCTTTCCCGGGAACGGCTCCCGTTCCTCCGCGATCTCCCCTGACCGCACGCCGGCCCCGAACGCGCGGGCCAGCACGGCGGCGATTCCGTTCGCGAGCAGGTCCTGCCCCTCGCGCACGACGACGGCGCCCATCTCCAGGAGGTGTGCGGCGAGGAACGGCCGATCGGCCGGGACCACGAAGAGGAAGGGACGGACGCGTCGATCCGCCGGCAACGTAGGCCAGAGCGCCAGCATCTCCTCCACCACTTCCGCCGCGACCATCACCACGCTGCGGGTGGTGGGGATCACCGAGGGCTGCACCCGGACCTGTTCGGGAGCGACGCGCAGCACGCGCATGTCCGGGACGCCGGGGTCGGCCAACCGGTGCTCGCGCTCGACGACGACGAAGGTGCTCGGGGTCGCGTTCAAGGATTCTCCGCCTCCTGGCAAAGCACGCGGCGCGCCAAGTGGGCGGTCTCAGCACACCACGGGGCGGGCCTGGCGGGGAACTGCCGAATTTGCCGGGCAACTGCAGAATCGGCGGAATTTGTCGACGCCGCTGCCGATTCAGCAGTATCAAGGGAAGGGGAGATCCGGATGCCGAAGGGCCGTTGGGGAGCAGGCCGTGCCTGCCTGGTGGTGGGCGCCGACGGCGCGGTCGGCGCCATCGCCGGCGCGCTCTCGGCCGCGGGGTTCGCGGCGAAGCGCGTTGCGGCGGAGGCGGAGGCGCTCGCGGAGCTGGAGACGGGGCCGTTCGCGGCGGTCGTCGCGTCGCAGAAGCTGGGGCCGGTCGCGGTGGCCGGCATCGTCGCGCGCGCGGCGCAGCAATACCCTCTGGTGCCGACGGTGGTGGTCGGGGCGATCGGCAGCGTGCAGGAGGCGGTGGACGCGATGCAGCTCGGCGCGGCCGATTACCTGGTGGCGCCGGTGGAGGACAGCGCTCTCCTCCAGCGGCTCCGGCGCGTGCTGGAGCGGGTCGCCGAGCCGTCGCCCGCGGGAACGGCGATGGACTTCATGGGCCTGGTCGGGACCTCCGCCGCGATGCGCAGGCTGCTCGGCACCATCGACCGGATCTCCCGCTACAAGGCCAACGTGCTCCTCCTCGGCGAGAGCGGAACGGGAAAGGAGTTGATCGCCCGCGCGCTGCACGCCCGCGGCCCGCGGCACGGAAGCCTGTTCGTGCCGGTGAACTGCGCCACCCTCGGCCACGACATCCTCGAGAACGAGCTCTTCGGCCACGAGCGCGGCGCATTCACCGGCGCCGTCACCCAGAAGCGCGGCCTCGTCGAAGCCGCCGACGGAGGCACGCTCCTCCTCGACGAGGTCGCCGAGCTGCCGCTCGTCGTACAAGCAAAGCTCCTCACGTTCCTCGACGACGGCGCCTTCCGCCGCGTCGGCTCCGTGAAGCGTTTGACGGCGGACGTGCGCATCATCGCCGCCACCAACGTCGATCTCGAGCGCGCCGTCGTCGAAGGCCGCTTCCGTCGCGATCTGTTCTTCCGCTTGCGCGTCTTCCCGATCCTGTT
>DASREU010000357.1:0-22519 GCA_035651935.1 Myxococcales bacterium
TCATCCCCTTCATCAAGTACACGATGATCGCCCTCGGCGCCTTCGCCACCCTCGGCACCGGCGCGTTTCTCAGCGGGGCCTCAGTGGCGGCCTTGCGCAGCTGGGTGGTGCAGTACGCGAGGGAGAAGATCACCGCGGAGGTGCTGGAAAAGATCATCGTCGAAAAGCTCTATCCGGCGCTGATCGCGCTGACGGTGGAATTGGAGCTCAAGATCTTTTCCAACAACCCGGAGGACACCGCCGGCCGCGTCGCCGCCTTCGCGCACGGATTCTTCCTCGGCTACCTGCGCGACACGCTCTACGACCACTTCGTCAAGCATCTGCTGATCGACAACGTGAAGCACGCGATGATGCCTCGCGAAGTCCGGATGGCGCTCGCGGTGAAGAACCTGTACCACGTGATCGATCGCTTCCAGCGCGTGGTCCACACTCTCGAGGACGAGCTGGACTCCGCGGCCCTGCACAATGGCGTGAAGAAGTTCGAGGGCGTCGCCACCCATCTGGTCCGCGGCGTGGCGCTCCTCGTCAGCGCCATCTACTACCTCCCCCACGATCAGGCGAAGCCCCTCCTCGACGTCTTCGGGCTCGACGCGGACAAGAAGCCGCCCGATCCCGACCGGTGGGCCGCGGAAGCGCAGAAGCAGCTCACGAACATCTCCCGGACGCTGCAGGACCTCCTCAAGCTTCGGAACATCGACGAGCTGCTCGAAGATTTAAAGACCAGCAAGGTGCTCAAGGCAGCGGGCGCGCTGGCCGTGCTCGAGCCGGAGATCATCTGGGGAATCGAGTACACGTGGGAGAAGCATTCGCCGCTGAAGGGGAAGGGCTGGGCCACTTTCCTCGGCCTTCTCTTCCTCACGCTCGGGATGCTCGACGCCCAGACCGAGGACCACAAGGTCTTCAAGCCCATGTTCGCCCTCGTCTCGGACATGCTGAAGAACCTGTGGAACGGGACCGCCGAGCAGGAGGAGAAGTACGGACGGCTGGTGGGGAAGATCTTCGGCAGCGTGGTGCTCAACAACACGATGTTCGGGAAGGACACGCCGCTGGGGAAGCTCATGCACGACCGCCCGGTGGTCGGCAGCGTGGTGTGGGGCAATCTCAAGGCCGGTCCGATCGACGTCTTCCTCGAGCTGCTCTTCAATCGCTACATCGAGCTCTACGAGAGAGTGACGAAAGTCGTCCACAAGATCGACTCGAAGGACAAGGTCAAGGATCTCCTCACGCGGGGCATCAACGGCCTCGCCGACGAGAAGCTCGACCGCCTCGATTCGAGCGGGATCAGCTGGGGGCACCTGAGCGAGTTCCACGACGACACGCAGGTCGCCTCGCTGCAGCGCATCGGCATCGCCGTGATCCGGCTGCACGAGATCGTCAGCGGAAACCTGCGGCAGTACGTCTCGGCGAAGTACGGCGACGACCTGAAGCCGTACCGGGAAGACCTCGCCGCCTTCGACAAGCTGGCGAAGACAGTGGGCGTGGACTTCCACAAGATCGCCGAGGACAACGTCGTCGGCGTCTATCACCAGATGGCGCACCACCTGCGGCTCGCGCTGGACGAATTGAAGGAGGTCTTCCGCGAGCTGTCAGAGGGCTTTACCAGGAGCGGCTTCTCCTGGCTGCACCTGTTCAAGGTCCTCGGCTTCGAGGTCGGGGATTACCGAAAGCTGCAGGACGAGATCATGAAAGCGGGGCAGGAAGAGTTGAAAGCCTTCAAGAAGTCGTAGACGCCCGCTGCCGAGCGGGCGTCCAGAATTCTCCCCGAGCTGCGTTCTAGTCGATCTTCTTCCCCTCCTCGAGCAGCCGGACCACGTTGTCGAGGTTCTTGCGGTTGGCTTCGTCGGGCGCCTGCTTCTGCGCCAGGCGCGCCTCGTCGAGCGCCTTCTTGGTCTCGCCCAGGGCCGCGTAGCCGCGCATCAACCCGACGTGCACCGGCCATTTGTCCGGAAAGCGCTGCGCGTTGAACTGGAAGATCTTCATCGCCTCCTGCTTCTTCCCCTCGACCAGCAACTGCCGTCCGACCAGGTGGATTTCGACCGGAGTGGCGGCGGGATCGGCGAGCGCCTTCTCTTGCGTCTTCGCGGCCTCCTCCGTCTTGCCATTCGCCGCTTGCGCGCTCGAGAGCGTCATCAAGGTCGAAAGGCTCTCCTTGCCGCCCACCGCCGGGTTGGTGGCCCGCTGCGCCCAGTCCAGCGCATCCGCGACGTTGGTCTTCTTCTGCAGCGCGTAGTCGGCCGCGCCCTGGTAATTGTGCCAGTCGAAGCCGGTGAACCCGCGCAGCTGGCTCTTCATGTTCGCCGCCACCAGCGCCGGCGCGTTCTCCACCGTGATGGTCAGCGGGATCTGGAGGTCCTCCCACTTGAGGGCCACCGTCGCCTTGGCGGGCTCGCGCTCGGTGAACTCGTAGTCGAGCCACTCGTGGTACTCGCTCTTCGCCGGCTTGGTGGTCACGCGGAGCGCGTCTTCCTTCGGGTCGTAGGAGAAGCTGCCCCACGAGCTGGAGTTGTTCGAGAAGATGACGGTGAACTCTTCCTTGCCGGGAATCATGTGCAGCCCGTACTTGCCCTTGGGCAACGGCTGCCCCTGGATCTTCACGTCGTGGCTGGTGGTGAAGATGGTGTTTTCGTTGGCGCCCGCTCGCCAGGGGCACTGCTTGCAGTTGTTGAACCCGAGGTCCGAGAGCCCGTACGGCACCAGCTTGCCCCAGATCTTGCCCCGGCGGTCGTCGCCCTTCAGCACTACGCGCGGGCTGGAGTATTCGACCGACACGGTGACCGGACCGATCTGCTGCGTGACGGTGGCGCGCTGGTTGTCGCCGCTCGGCGGGTAGAAGTCCTGAACGGCGAACGCGGGAGCTGCAAACAGAATGAGAGCTGCGAGCATCTTCATGGGAGACCCCCTGGACCAGCATTGAACGGCTGAGCGGGGCGGACATTTCCGAGGATCGCCTGGAATGCCAGCGCGAGTCCGAGGACCAGCGCGCAGCCGGCGACGTTGTACCAGAGGTAGCCCACCCCGCTTCCCAGCCAGAGCGCGACGACGCAGGCCTGCGCAACCAGGGTGGCGGCAAAGGCCGCGGTGCCGCCGACGCGGGGCAGCAAGAAGCCGAGGAGGAACACGCCGAGCATCGGGCCGTAGAAGATGGACCCGAGGATGTTGACCGCCTGGATCAGGTTGTCGAGCAGCGAGGCGAAGGCGGCGAACGACATGGCGACCACGCCCCAGAACGCGGTGAAGAGGCGAGCGGCGCGGAGCCGCTCGGCGTCGCTCGATTGCGGGCGGAACGGGCGCCAGAAATCGACCACCGTGGTCGCGCCCAGCGCGTTGAGCGCGCTCGCCGTGGCCGAGAGCGCGGCGCAGATGATCACCGCCAGCAACAGGCCCACCAAACCCGGAGGAAAATGACGGAGGACGAAGCTGAGGAAGATGGAATCGGCGTCGCTGGCCTGTCCTGGCGGCGCGTTCTCGCGCACCAGCGCGCGGGCCTCCTGGCGCAGCGACTTCTCCTCTTCCTCGCGCGCGCGGATCAGCGGCTTCGCCGAGGCGTCGCCATGCAGCAGCGAGACCACGAAGGCCCGCTTCGCCTCGAAGTTGGCCGCGAGCCGAGCATCGAGACGGTCCAGCCTCTCCGCGACTCCGGGCGCCCGCCGCGCCTGCTCCGCCGCCACCGCGTTCCAGAGCAGCGGCGGCCGCTCGAACTGGTGGAAGACCACCACTGCGATCCCCACCATCAGGATCAGGAACTGCATCGGGACCTTGATCAGCGCGTTGAAGAGCAGCCCGGTCCGCGACTCGCGCAGGGATGCTCCCCCGAGGTAGCGCTGGACCTGCGACTGGTCGGTGCCGAAGTACGCGAGCGCCACGAAGAGCCCGCCGATCAGGCCCGACCAGAGCGTGTAGCGCGTATCCAGCCGCAGCGAGGGATCGACCGCATGCATCTTCCCCAGCGCGCCGGCGACGCGCGCCATGCCGACCAGGCCCACCTCCGGCGGGAGCGCGTGCAGCACGAAGAAGAACGCCGCGAGCATTCCGCAGAGCATGATCCCCATCTGCCAGCTCTGCGTCACCGAGACGGCGCGTGTGCCGCCCGACACGGTGTAGAGCACCGCGAGCACGCCCATGGTCAGGTTCGTGATCTGCAGCGGCCAGCCGAGGACCGCGGTCAGGACCAGCGCCGGCGCATACAAGGAGAGTCCCGCCGCCAGCCCGCGGGAGACGAGGAACAGGCCTGCCGTCAGCTGGCGCGTCTTCCGATCGAAGCGTGATTCCAGGTATTCGTACGCGGTGTAGACATTGAGCTTCCGATAGATGGGAAGGACGAACCACGCCAGGAGCACCATCGCGATCGGAAGACCGAAATAGAACTGGATGAAGCCCAGCCCGTCCTCGTAAGCCTGCCCGGGCGTGGACAGGAAGGTGATGGCGCTGGCCTGCGTCGCCATGATCGAGAGGCCGATGGTCCAGAAGCGCTCGCCCTCGCCGCGCAGGTACGCCTCCGCCGTCGAGACCCTGCGGGTCTTCCAGACGCCCCAGCAGACGATGGCGAGGACGGTCGCGACCAGCACCACCCAGTCGACGCTTCTCACGAGGCGGCCCAGCCGAGCAGCGCAAGCAGCCCGATCTCCGCCGCCAATGCCAGGAGCACGAGGGCGGAGAGGCGCGGCAGCGGGAGGTCGTCGCCTTCAGCCTGCATCGCGATCGCGGGACAGCAGATTAGCGAACAGCCGCACTGCTCCGGGGACGCCGGCGGGCAGCTGCCGGAAGAAGGCGAGTCCGGTGTAGACGAACCTGCCCTTGCCGACGCGCGCGATCAAGAGCGAGCCGCGCAGCGGCTGCTCTCCGGGGTCGTGCATCGAGAGCGGCGCGGTGTACCTGTCGTCCCACTTCTCCACGAAATACAGCCCGCGCTCCTGGACCCAGCCGGCGAAATCTTCGGGACCGATGCGGTTCGGCGCGCGCAGCACCGCGTCGTCCTGCACGAACGCCACCTCGGCGGTCTCGTCGGTGACGCGCTGCTGGGCGATGGTCATCGGATACGGCCCGAGCGGCTCGGGAAGCTTCGAGATGAAGTTCTTGGTGTTGTACTGGGTGACGAGGACACCGCCGTGCTCGACGTAGGCGAGCAGCTTCCCCTTGAGCGCGGCCAGCCAGGGATTCACGTTGTAGGCGCGCACGCCGACGACGATGGCGTCGAACGCGGACAGATCGCGCTCGCGCACGGCAGTCTCGTCGAGAGACGTGACCTGGTACCCGAGCTGCGCCAGCACGGCGGACACTTCGTCGCCGGCGCCGGCGATGTAGCCGATGGTCCGCGCGCTGCCCCGCCGCAAGTCGAGGTGCACCAGGCGCACGCGCGACTCCGGATGCCACGCCTGCGGCGGGATGTGCGCGTAGTCCAGGCGGCGCAGGCCGCGATCGAAGGCGGCTCCGCCGACCTTCACCGAGAGCCGCAGCTGCCCCTCGCGCGCGTGCGGCATGGCCCGCACATCGAACACCAACTCGGTCTCGCCGGACTCCAGGCGGAATGGGCGTTGCCGGGGCTCGACGGAGAACTCCGCCGGCGCCTCCACCAGCGCCGTGCCCTCCACCGGTCCCGCGGATGCGCGGACGCTGACGCGCAGCTGCCGGGGCGCCGCGTCGGGAAGGAACAGCACGGGAGCGGAAGCATCGATGGTCGCGGGCGGCGCGATCTCCACCGCCCGCGTCCGCTCGCCTTGCACCGGATCGATCCACTTGTAGACCAGCGGCCGGCGTACGGTGACGATCTGCTTTCCGGCGAGCAGCGAGAAATCGGCGAAGAGCACGGGCGCCGGTTCGGGGCGCACTCGATCCTCCTCGGCCTCCACCGGGTAGTAACCCTCCTCGGGCGGCTTGCGGAGCCAGGCCGGATCGGAGGCGATGGCGGGAGGGATCTGTTTCAACTCGCTCTTCTGCACCCACGGCGCCGTCAGCGCGCCGGGGCCGGCGATCTCCGCTGCTCCCAGCCGCACCGACGCCAGCGCAAGTCCTGCCGCCACGCGGGGCACCGCGGCCAGAGTGACCGGCAGCGCGCTGCCGGGGACGACCGCCGGCACGTCGGTGACCGCCTGCAACGCCAACCCGGCGCAAGCGACGATCGCCTCCGCGATCTCCGGGCGCGGCGAGGCCGCATACGCTTCCAGCAGCGCCGGAAGCGCGAGCTGCGGCGCATCGGGACGGAACGCGGCCAATGCGCGCGAGATGGCCCCCTGGGGCACGTTCGCCTGCAGCCCGTCGAGGAACGAATCCTTCATCGGCTCGCCGGCGATCACCTGGAAATACTCGACCACCGGCAGCACGCCGCGCGGCGCGCCGAAGCCCTGGCTCTTGTGCATGCTCCGACTCTCGCCCGCGATCTCCCCCATCGAGACGCCCAGCAGCGGATCGTAGGGGTTCGTGTCCAGCTTGAGGAATCTCGACGTGTCCTCCTTGGGATCGTTGAGGAACGCGTTCCACACCACGCGCCGGGCCTTCCAGGTGCCGTGCGCTTTCACCTGTTCCGGCGCGAACGTCGGATCCGCCGCCTTCGTGAACGCTTCCACGGCCAGCTGAGCCGACGCGGTGTGCTGGCCGTGCGTTTCGGAGGGGAGGGGCGAGAAGCGGGTGATGATCACGTCGGGCTTGAACGAGCGATAGACGAACACCACGTCCTCGAGGATGCGGTCGTGCCCCCAGAAGCGCAGCGTCTCCTCGGGATTCTTGGAGTAGCCGAAGTCTCGCGCGCTGGTGAAGAATTGATCGGCGCCGTCCATGCGACGCGCCGCGAGCAGTTCCTGCGTGCGCAGAAGGCCGAGCGCGGGCCCTTGCTCCTTGCCGATCAGGTTCTGTCCGCCGTCGCCCCGGGTGATGGACAGATAGGCGACGCGCAGCTTCTTCACCTGCACGAGGAACGAGATGAGCCTCGTATTCTCGTCGTCCGGATGGGCGGCGAGGTACAGCACCCTCGCGCCTTCCGGCAGCCGCTCCAGCGCGCGCTGCAGGTGCGCAGCGTCGGGCTGGGCGGGAGGGACGGAGGGGGAGAGGGTCATTCCGAGGAGGAGGAGTCCGATCATGGAGCGCGCCAGTATAGAGGGGACGGCGGCGTGCCGTCCGGAGCAGAACGCGCGATCGGCCCAGGAATGCCCGACGTGGTTCCGCGTTAGGATGCGCGGTCCCAATGACGGTCCCTTTCGCGCTGCCCTTCCTGGCTTCGGAGCCACGCGCGACCGCGCTGCTCGACGACGGCTTTCGCAGGCCTGCGGCGTGGCGGGAAGAGGTGCGCATCCGCCAGGGGAAGCGCTGCGCGCCGGCCTTGCTGGAGGCGCTTTCGGCGCAGCATCTCGCCTTGCCGTCCAGCCCGGCACGGGAACGCAACCTGGCCGCGCTGTCCGATCCCGGGACGACCGCGGTGGTCACCGGGCAGCAAGTGGGTCTCTTCCTCGGCCCTCTCTACACGTTCTACAAAGCCGCCTCGGCCATCGCCTGGGCGCGCGCCATCGAGACCGAGACCGCCGCCCGGTGCGTGCCGGTGTTCTGGCTGCAGACCGAAGATCACGATTTCGCCGAGATCGCCTCTTGCGAGGTGCCGCCGGCGCTCCGGCTTTCGCTCCCGCCGAGCGATGCGCGCTGCTCGGTTGCGCATCTCACCCTGGCCCACGAGGTTTCGGGGCTCGTCGAAGAGCTCACCCGCGCGCTGTCGCCGCTCCCGCACGCGGCGCAGGTCCTGGACCTCGTGCGGGCGTCCTATCAGCCAGGGCGCGGTCTTGCGCAGGCGTTCGCATCGCTTCTGGCGGCGGTCTTCGCAGAAGAAGGACTGCTGTTTCTCGACCCGCGCTGTCCTGGGATCGCGCGGCTCTCTTCGCCGCTGTACGTCAAGGCGATCGAGGATGCCGACGAGATCGACGCGGCGCTCTCGAAGCGAGGCGCCGAGCTGTCCGCGGCGGGACTCACCGAGCAGGTGCACGTGCGGAAGGGATCGCCGCTGGTGTTCTTTCACGGCGATCGGGTCGACGGACCGCGGCGCCGCCTGCAGCGGGAAGGCGCCGGCTTCTTGCTGGACGGTGGCGGCGTGATCTCGCGGAGCGCCCTCCTCGATGCCGCGCGAAACGAGCCGCTGCGATTCTCCTCCAGCGCGCTCTTGCGGCCCATCGTGCAGGATGCGCTGCTGCCTTCTGTCGCGTACGTGGGCGGGCCCGCCGAGCTGGGCTACCTGGCCCAGACCGCGCCGCTCTATCCGCTCTTCGGCGTGCGACCCGCGCTGGCGGTGCCGCGCGCGCGCTTCCGGCTGCTCGATGCGCGCGCAGCGTCGACGTTGAACGCGCTGGGCCTCACCCCGGCAGACGTGGAAGCGCCGCGGGAAGAGCTCCTGGCGCGGCTCTCCAACGGCCGCGCTTCCGGAGAGGATCTCGCTGGCAGGCTGCTCGGACCGCTGACCGCGCAACTCGCCGAGTCGGGCCGGAAGCATCCCGAGCTGGCCCGCGCCGCGCGGCGCACCCAGGTCAGCATCGAGCGCGCGGTTTCGCGGTATGCCGCCCGCCACGCGCAGCTGGTGGCGAACCAGGACCGCACCCTGGCCGAGCGCGTCGATCGACTTCAGGCGACGCTGTTTCCCCGCGGCGAACCACAGGAACGCGTGCACTCGCTGCCGTTCTACGCCGCGCGCCACGGGCTCGCGGCGCTGAAGACCGCCGTGCTCGGCGCTCTCGATCCGCGCGCGCCGCCGGCGGTACGGGACCTCACGCCGTGAATGTCGCCGTCCTCTGCTTCCACGCGCTGGGCGGCTCGGCAGTGGTTGCCGGCGAGCTGGGGCGCGAGCTCGCCACGCGCGGACATCGCGTTCACGTGGTCGGCGCCGCGCTGCCCGGCCGCCTCGATCCGCCCCCTCCGGGCGTGGAGCTCCACGCCGTCCCGCTCTCGGCTCCGCCGCCCGTGAACGGCCAAGGCTTCGCGCTTGCGCTCGCGGCGCGCCTGATCGATGTGGTGCGCAGAGAGCACATCGATGTCATCCACGCGCACTATGCCTCTCCGCACGCGGCGGCGGCGTCGCTTGCGCGCAGTGCGCTCGGCGGCGCGGCGCCGCCACTGGTGCTGACCCTGCACGGCAGCGATGTGCCGCCCACCGGCGCGCCCGAGAGCCAGGTGATGCTGATCCGCGATCTGGTCCTGCAAGCGGATGCGGTGACCGCGCCTTCGAGCGCGCTGGCCTCGCAGGCGCGCGAGCGGTTGCGATTGCCCGCCGGCTTGGCGGTCGAAGTGATCCCCAACTTCGTCGACACCGCTCGCTTCCAGCCGGGCGACGGGAGCGCGCTGCCAGCGCTCTTTTCGCCGCGCGACTGGACCTCCGTGCGCGTGCTCGGCCACGCCTCGAACTTCCGGCCCGTGAAGCGGCTGGCGGACGTGATCCAGGTCTTCGCGCGCGTCCGTGAGAAGTGCGCCGCGGTGCTGGTCCTGGCTGGGGACGGCCCCGAGCGCCCGCGGGTCGAAGAGGAAGTGAGGCGGCTCGGGCTGTCGCAGGATGTCGCCTTCCCGGGCGCGGTGAGCGATCTGGCTCCGCTGCTCCGCGCCTGCGATCTGTTCCTGCTTCCGAGCGCCCACGAGAGCTTCGGTCTCGCGGCTCTGGAGGCGATGAGCTGCGGCGTACCGGTGCTGGGCTCGCGCGTCGGCGGACTGCCCGAGGTGGTCGGCGAAGACGGCGGTGTGCTGCTGCCGGCAGGCGACGTGGATGCGATGGCCACCGCCGCCTTGCGCCTCTTGTCCGATGATGCCGCGCGAGCTGCGCTGTCGCGCTCCGCCCGGGCACGCGCAGTACGCCTCTTCCCGATCGCGCCGGTGCTCGCGTCCTGGGAATCGCTGTACCGACGACTCGTCTCCTCCACCCCGGAGCCTTCATGAACTCGCGTGCCTTGCTTCTCCTCACTGCCTTCGCCCTGCCGTCGGCCGCGCAGCAGCTCGAGCTGCCGCGGCCCAGCCTGGGCGCGAAGGTTTCGCAGACCGTCGGTCTCACCGACGTCAGCGTCGACTACTCGAGCCCCGCGGCGCGCGGCAGGGTCATCTTCGGCGGGGTGGTGCCCTTCGGTCAGGTGTGGCGCGCCGGCGCCAACGCAGCGACCAGGATCGTCTTTTCGAAGGACGTGCAGATCGGCGGGAAGACGGTGGCGGCGGGCGCCTATGCGCTCTTCGCCATCCCCGCGAAGGATCGCTGGACGTTCATCGTCAACAAGGACGCGGGACAGTTCGGCGCGTTCCAGTACAGGCAGGCGGAGGATGTGGTGCGCGTCGAAGTGAAGCCGGAGGCGGCGCCGTTCCGCGAGCGGATGTCGTTCATCTTCAGCGAGACCACCGATGAGGGAACGCGCCTCGATCTGGAGTGGGAGCGCACGCGCGCGAGCCTCCCACTCCGCGTCGGCACCGCCGAGCAGGCGGCGGCGTCCATCGCGGGCCTTACGCGCAACGGGTGGCGTCCGTGGAACGCTGCCGCTTCCTACATGCTGGCCAGGAAGGACTACGACTCGGGTCTGCGCCTGGTGGACGCCTCGCTGCGCTTGCGCGAGGACTGGCAGAACACCTGGACCAAGGCGCAGCTGCTGGCGGGCCAGGGCAAGATCCGCGAGGCGCGTGCGATGGCCGAGCGGGCGCAGGAGCTGGGGTCGAAGGACCCGGCCAACTTCGCTGCCGCGGACGAGGTGAAGAAGGCGCTCGCGGAGTGGAAGCCCTGAAGGCTTTTGGCCGCGGTCCGTCCGCCGGATCGCGAGATCGACGTGCTCGGTGAGGCCGTCCTCTGGCAGCGGGCGGCGGGGCGGGTCTACACTCCGCGGTTCAGGGAGGGACCATGAGCGAGACACCGACGCACCAGCCGTTGTCCGCCGTCCACGCCGACCAGGGCGAGTGGGAGACGCTGCGCTGGCCCGGGCAGTGGAGCAAGATGCTCTTCCATCCGCGCGCGGACGCGCCGACCGAGCCCAACGCCGGGCTGGTCCGCTACGACCCGGGCTCGCATCACCCGTTTCACAAGCACGATTTCGCGCAGGTCTGGTACATCCTCGAGGGCACCTTCCGGATCGGCGAGGCGACGTACGGCCCCGGCACGATGCTCTACTACCCCGATCCGCACTTCGAGCCACCGCTCGTCACCGAGACCGGCGGGCTGATGCTCTTCGTGCAGTACCAGGGCCCGACCACCGGTGGGCGCCCGATCTACGACGGCCGCTTCAACCTGACCGCTCGCAGGCCGATCGAGGAAGAGAACCTCGAGCGCTGACGCGCCGCGAACGCGGTGGCGGAATTCAGAGGTCGGCCGAGCGCGTCACCGACGCGCACGCGATGCAGAAGTGCGCGGTGGGCAAGGCCAGGAGCCGCTGGCTCCCGATCGCGCCGCCGCAACGCTCGCACATCCCGTAGGCGCCTTGGTTTATCCGTTCGATCGCCGCACGCACTTCCGCGAGATCCCGTGCCGCTTGCGGGTGCTCACGGGCGCCGTGCTCGCCGACCAGGCGCTCGAGCGACGCGCGGTAGTCCTCCAGCCTCAGCCGCGCGACCACGTCGATCAGGTTCATGCCCGGCAGCAGTTCAAGAACGATGCCGTCGGCCTCGAAGAACGGGCGCGAACGGGACACGCGCGCCAATTGCGCTGGCAAAGGGCGGCGAGCGCAACGCGCACGTCGCTCCTGCTCCGGCCAAAGCTGACGCGTGCGTCGAGAATGGAGGTTGCTGTTCAGGGCAAAGGTGGAGCGACGGTGGGGCCGTACGGGTCCGTCCGCCGCCCGGCGGTCAACAGCGCTTCCACTTCCGTCGCGGACCCGAGGTCGAGCGCCGCGTCCGCCAGTTGCCGGGCCTCGTCGAGGCGAGTCCGCCGGATGGCGTCCTTCACCACCAGCATCTGGCCTGGCGCGACGCTGAACTCGCGCAGCCCCAGACCGAGCAGCACCTGCGCGTTCAGCGGATCGCCCGCCATCTCGCCGCAGATGGTCAGCGTGCGGCCGGTGCTCCGCGCCGCGTCGACGACCGACTTCATCAGGCGCAGCACGGCAGGGTGCAGCGGCTGGTAGTACGCGGCCGTGCTCTCGTCCTCGCGGTCCGCGGCGAGCACGTACTGGACGAGATCGTTCGTGCCCAGGCTGAGGAAGTCGACCTCCTTCGCCAGGGTGCGGGCCATCAACGCTGCGGAGGGAACCTCGACCATCGCCCCGACCGGCGTCGCCGGATTGAACGGCTTTCCCTCGGCGGAGAGCTCTTGCTGCACCTGCCGGAGCACTTCGTGGAACCCTCGCACGTCCTCGATGCCGACCACCATCGGGATGAGGACGGAGACCGGATGGCGCGCGCTGACCCGGAGGAAGGCGCGCAACTGCGTCTTGAGCACGCCGATGTGCCGGAGCAGGAGCCGGATGCCGCGCTCGGCGAGCGAGGGGTTCCGCGACGGCGGCAGGGGGAGATAGGGAAGAGTCTTGTCGCCGCCGAGGTCCGCGAGGCGGAAGACGAGCTTTCGCGAATCCATCCGCTCCGCTGCCCTCTCGAGGAATTCGAGCTGCTCGTCCTCGGTGGGAAAGGCGCTGCGGATGGCGAAGGTGAACTCCGTCCGGTACAGGCCGATGCCGTCGGCCTTGTAGCGCAGGGCGGCCTCGGTGTCCGAGAACTTGTTCACGTTCGCGAGCAGCGGAAGCGGCGTCCCGTCGAGGGTGACCGAGGAGACGTCGGCGAGATTGCGCAGCTTCTCCTTCGAGGTGTTCAGGTCGGCAGCGAGGCGGTCGTACTCGCGTTCGATCGAGCTCTCGGGATTGACGAAGACGACGCCCGCGACGCCGTCGACGATCAGCCGATCGCCGGTCTTGATCTGCGCCAGCGCCGAAGGGACGCCCGCGACCGCCGGCGTGCCCATCGATCGGGCAAGGATCGAGCTATGCGAAAACTTGTTGCCTCGCGCGGTAACGAAGGCGCGCACGCGTTCGAGCTGGAGCCGTGCGGTGAGCGAGGGCAAGAGCTCGTCGGCGACCACGATCGCTCCGTCCGGGATCTCCGGGACCGCCCCGCCCGAAGGTCTCGCGAGCGCGGAGAGCAGCCGCCTGCGCACGTCCTGGATGTCGGCTCCCCGCGCCTGCAGCGGCCCATCGGAAGCCGCGTCGAGGCTCCGCGTGTACTCCGCGAACACCGTCGAGACCGCCGCCTCGACGTTGATGTGCTTCTCCTCCACCGCGCGCAGGATGCGGTCGCGGGTCGAGGGATCGCGCAGGATCAGCCTGTGTGCCCCGAAGATGTCCGCCTGCGCCGCGCCGAGCTTCTCCCGCACGTCTTCCTGAAGGGCGAGCAGCTCCGCGTCTGCCCTCGCCAGGGCGGCGTCGAGGCGGGCGCGCTCGCGGTCGACATCGCCCGCCCGGATGCTCCGCTGCGGAACGGCGGAGCGGTAGCCGCAGCTCAGGACGAAGCCGGTGCCCTGCGCAACTCCAGCAGAAACCCCTGTGCCTTTCAGCATCCTCCGTTTGGACTCCCGAAAGTGCCGGACGATTCTCCGATGGACTCGCGCCCCCGCGCTCCGGCCGCGTTACAATCCTGCGGCGAGGAGGATGCGAGCCATGATCCGTTCATCGCCTCTCTCGGTGGCGTGCGCCCTCGCGCTGCTGGGCGCTGCCTGCGCCCACGTCCCCGCGTCGACGAGCGAAGGCAAGCCCGCGGTCGCGCGGCAGGAGAAGGTGTTCGTGACGGGGTCGCACATCGCGCAGCGCGTCGATCCCCGCACCGGGCAGGTTCCGACCGACCCGTTCCTCCGGATCTACAGCCGCGAGCAGCTCCTCGACACCGGGCGCCAAGGCGATCTCGGCGATGCGCTGAGAATGCTCGATCCGGGCGTCTCTCCCTAGCGACTCGCCGCTCAGTTCTTCTTCTTGACGATCTTGCGGCGATCCACCGCCACGTACGTCACCGTGTCCCAGGCATTGTGGATCCCGATGAACAGCAGGAGCACCGTGGCTGCGCCGATGACGAACAGGCAGGGGACGGGATCGCGACGCAGGAAAAGCGCCGAGGCGAGCAGCGCGCCGTACGCCAGGAGAGGAAGGCTGGCGTGCCAGATCCAGTCCTCGAGCACCGGCTTGTAGCCCACCGTGGCGCGCGCGCGGCGGATGACGATCGCCATGTAGACGACGCCCGCGGCGGCGCACACCGCGAGAGCCTCGCCCACGCCGAGCAGCGAATGCCAGGGCGCGCTCAGGATCGCCGCGACGAGCAGGACGGCACAGAAATGCACCACGGTCGGGGTCCCGAACGCGCGAACCTCGGCGGAGTCGCCGGGCGGCTCGTCTTCGGCGCCGATCAGCGTCATGACGACGAACTGGAGCCCGGTCAGCGCCGCGCCCGAAGACCCGACGATGACGTAGAAGCTCTCCCAGGCGGCGATCGCCGGTTCGCGTTCCATCACGCGTTCGCCGCCTTGCGCGCTTCCCGACTGTTCGCTGCCTCGTTCACGCCGCCGATGCTACACGCGGCTGCGGGTCAGGCAAGCACGTCCGCGAACGAGGGCTCCCGATGGAACACCGCCCGCGCGAACGGGCAGATGGGGACCAGCTCGAGGTTCTCCCGCCGGGCCCATGCCACCGCGGCTTCGACCAGCGTCCTTGCCACGCCGCGGCCGCGCAGCGACTCGGAGACTTCGGTGTGGTCGAGCGAGACCCTCTTCCCGTCGGCCGCCGCGGTGAACGTCAGCTCCGCGACGCGGCCGCCCTCGCCGGCGATGAAGAAGGCCCCCTGACGGCCAGAGCGCTCGAAGCTCACGTTCAGGTCCATGTCGCCACGCCCTCAATCGACGATCGCCGAGCGGGTGATCTCGCCCATGCGGCCGGACTGGTAATCGCGGAACGCCTGCAGCAGCTCGTCCTCGCTGTTCATCACGAACGGACCGTAATGCGCCACCGGTTCGGAGAGAGGCACGCCGGCGAGGAGGAGCAGCCGGCCCTTCCGGGCCGCGCCACGCAGGCGGACGGTGTCGCCCGCTCCGAGCACCGCCAGCTCGCCGTCGCGCATCTCCCGGCCTTCGTCGCCGATCCGCGCTGAACCTTCGAACACGTACGCCATCGCGTTGTGGTCGGCGGGGACCGGGACGGAGACGTCCGCGCCGCTCTCGAGCGTCCAATCCTGGTAGATGACGGGTGTCCTGGTGCCGATCGCAGCTCGCGCGCCCAGCGCCTCGCCCGCGACGACGCGCACGCGGGCACGGCCGTCGGCGCTGGTGGCCGACGCAACGGCGTCCGGCGCCAGCTCCTGGTAGCGCGGCCGCGTCATCTTCAGGCGAGCCGGCAGGTTGATCCAGACCTGGAATCCGTGCACGCGCCCGCCTTCCTCGACGATCCGCCGCGACGGCATCTCGGAGTGGACGATGCCCGCTCCGGCGGTCATCCACTGCACGCCGCCCGGGCGGATGACGCCGCGATGCCCGGCCGAGTCCTCGTGCTCGAACTCGCCGTCGAGCGCGTACGTGACCGTCTCGAATCCGCGGTGCGGGTGATCGGGAGCGCCCACTGCCTCACCCGGCGCATAGACGACCGGCCCCATCTCGTCGATGAGCAGGAAGGGATCGAGCAGGTCGAGTCCGGCAGCAGGCAACGGACGGCGGACGACGAATCCGCCGCCTTCGAGCTGGCGTTGAGCAATGGAGACCCGGACCACTTCACGAACCCGCGACATGACAGCGCCTTTCGATTGTGAAAGCACGGCCGGAGGACCCGGCCAGGAGACGGGAAAGATGCCCGGAGAGAGGCAAGGATTCGACGCCGGCGGGGCGTCGCGGACGCATTCGGCGCGCCGCTATACTGCGCGCGAACGGAGCGACGAATGACCGACGTGGCGCGCCGAGAGCAGATGTTTCCCAGGCTGACCGAGGCGCAGCTGGCGCGCCTCGCGAGAGTCGGGCACCGCCGCGCCTTCGCCGCCGGCGACATCATCTTCGAGCAAGGCGAGTCGACTCCCGGCTTCTTCGTGGTCCTCTCCGGGACGCTCGAGGTCGTGCAGCCGGTCGACGGGGTCGAGCTCCCCATCGTCGTCCATGCGCCAGGAGAGTTCACGGGGGAAGTGAACATGATCTCGGGCCGCCGCGCGCTGGTGCGCGGCCGCATGGCGCAGGACGGCGAGCTCCTGGTGATCACGCCGGAGGCCCTTCGCAAGCTGGTCCAGACCGATTCCGAGCTGAGCGAGATCTTCCTCCGCGCGTTCATCCTCCGCCGCGTGGCCCTGATCGCCACGCCCGGCGACACGATCCTGATCGGGTCCAGCCATTCCGCCGGGACCCTCCGCCTCCGCGACTTCCTCACCCGCAACGCCCATCCGCACACCTACCTCGACGTCGATAAGGACCAGAGCGTGCAGGCGCTGCTCGAGCGCTTCCACATCCGCGTCGAAGACGTGCCGGTGGTCATCTGCCGGTACGACGTGGTGCTGAAGAATCCGAGCAACAGCGCGGTGGCCGATTGCCTCGGGCTGGCGACGGCGCTGGAGCCCGAGGCGATCCGCGATCTGCTGGTGATCGGCGCCGGTCCGGCCGGCCTCGCGGCGGCGGTGTACGGCGCCTCGGAGGGCCTCGACGTGCTGGTTCTCGAAGCGAGCGCTCCCGGCGGACAGGCGGGAGCGAGCTCGAAGATCGAGAACTACCTCGGCTTCCCCACCGGCATCTCCGGCCAGGCGCTCGCGGGCAGGGCGTACATGCAGGCGCAGAAGTTCGGCGCCTCCGTCGCCATCGCCCGCTCGGCCGCCAGGCTCCACTGCAGGCAGCGTCCCTACGCCGTCGAGCTCTCTTCCGGCGAGTCGGTCAAGGCGCGCTCCATCGTCGTCGCCACGGGCGCCGAATATCGCAAGCTGCCGTTGCCCGATCTCGCCCGCTTCGAGAACCTCGGGGTGTACTACTCGGCGACGCACGTCGAGGCGCAGGTGTGCCAGGGCGAAGAAGCGATCATCGTCGGAGGGGGCAACTCGGCTGGACAAGCGGCGGTGTTCCTCTCCGGCCACCTGCGCCACGTGCACGTCCTGGTGCGGGGACCGGGATTGTCGGAGAGCATGTCGAAGTACCTGATCCGCCGCATCGAGGAGAGCCCGAACATCACGCTGCGAACGCGGACGGAGGTGCAGGCGCTCGAGGGCGCGGAACATCTCGAGCGGGTGCGCGTCCGCGAGGCAACGAAGGATCGCGACGAGATCCTTCCCGTTCGGCACCTCTTCGCGATGACGGGGGCGATGCCGAACACCGCCTGGCTGGGCGGTTGCGTCGCGCTCGACGGCAAGGGGTTCGTGAAGACCGGGCTGGACCTGAGCGCAGCCGAGCTCGCCGCGGCGCGCTGGCCGCTTTTGCGCCCTCCGCACCTGCTCGAGACGACGCTTCCGGCGATGTTCGCGGTGGGCGACGTGCGCGCGGGCAGCGTCAAGCGCGTCGCCTCGGCGGTCGGCGAAGGGTCCATCTGCGTCCAGCTCGTCCACCGTGCGCTCGCGGAGTGAGGTCGGGCCTTCGGTGACTGACGGGCCGACGAGCCTCTGCTCCGCGCGCGTCGATGCGTCTTGCAATTTCGTCAGCCGCAGATTCGATCCGGACATTTTCGGAGGAAGACCCTCCCGGCCCGCGATGCCTGCACGCATCCCTGCGCTGCCCGCGGATCCGCGAAGCGACGGAATCGGCGAATCGTCGCGACGTCCCGACAAAAGCGGCTCTCGTCCGCGCCCGTCAGCGGTGCTCCCCAGAGTGAAGCGCGCGACGTCCAGCGTGGCACCGGACTTGCTGCTGCATCGCCGCATGACTCTCGACGCGCTCTCGCAAAATCCCCTGATCTCCTCCTGTCTGTCGCTCCTCGCACGGTTCGGCGAAGCTCGCAGGCTCGGCGCTCTGGCGGGGGAATCGTTGTCCGGCTCCACGCCGGAGACCGGGTACTACGTCAACCCGAAGGTGCAGGCACTGGCGTGCATGTCCGACGGCGTCCGCCTTCCGTCCGGCGACTGGACCCGCGTCGCCGGAACGGAGGTTCCGCGGTCGCAAGCCGAGAGCCTCGTCCGGCGCCTGTTCCCGAGCCTGATCGACCGGACGCTCTATGTCTTCACCTTGCAGACCGATCTCGACGTCGACGACTTCGAACGCTGTTTCGGTCTCGCGGCGTAGACCACGCTGCTCGGCGCTCCGGCAGCCCAGGCGGATGATCGACGAGGACGCATGTGCGCCAGGCGGTGACGGGGTGGGTTTGCGCGGTCGAGCGAAAAGGGCAAGCCTAGCGGCTGGTGGAGCGAGACGAAGAGCAGGCGCCGCCGTGGAAGCCGTCCCTGAATGCCGGCGTGGATCTGCGCGCCCTGCCGCTCACGCCGGAGGAAGGATTCATCGCCTCGCGCCTCGACGGAACGACCGATCTGCGCGGGCTCTCGCAGGTGACCGGCCTGACGGCGGAACGCATCGGCACGACGCTCGAGAAGCTCGTCTCGCTCGGCGCGGTGTCGCCGGCAACCGCGGCCGCGCCGCCCGAGGAGGAACCGGAAGCGGCGGAGGAGCCTTCCGGCAACCATCGCCAGCTCTTCGAGAGCGCGCTGCGCGGCCTGACGGCGGAAGAGCGCGCCGCCAAAGCGAAGACGGCCGAGGATCCGGAGCTCTCCGCATTCTGCTTCGATCCGCTGCCGGCGGTGATCCACGCGCTCCTCGAGAATCCCCGGTTCGCGCTGCCGCAGGCGCGGCTCGTGGCGACGCACCACCGCACGGCTTCCGGGCTCGACGTGCTCGCCGCGCGCGCCGCCTTCGCCGCGGATGGGGGGGTGCGCCGCGCGCTGCTCCGCAACCCGCAGCTTCCGGCCAGCCTGCTCCGGCGGCTGCAGGGCGGACGGCGGCTCCTCGAGCAGCACAAGCTGGTGGTCTCGCGCGAAGTCCCGGAGCAGACCCGCCGCGCCGCGCGGGAGCTGCTGCGGTCGCGGTTCTCCACCGCCGAGGCCGACGAGCGGGTCGAGGTGGTGCTGAAGACCGAAGGCCGCTGCCTGTCGTCGCTCGCCGGGTTGCCCATCGACGGGAAGACGTCGGCGCTGCTCTGCAGCCGCAGCTACACCTCGACCCTCCTGGTGCAGAACATCTCGCGCTGGGCGGCGGCGCCGCCGCCGTTGATCGCGCATCTGTTGAAGCAGGAGCTGGTCCGGCGCTCGCCTTCGCTGAAGCTCCTGCTGCAGCGTCACCCGAATGCGCCCGCCGAGCCTCGCGGCTGAGAGCGTCGCTACTTCTTCACCTCTTCCGCCGGCAAGAGCTTCACCCGCTCGTTCCCGATCTGCGTCGTGCCTGCGTCGGCCTTGTTCGCCTGCTCCGCGCTCGGCTTTCCTACCGGGAACGCGCGCACCGTGATCCGCTCTCCGGCCGCAAAGGTCCCGCGCACGGAGATCACCAGCATCGACTGCCCCGGGCCGGGCGTGAACGCGACGTCGAAGGTGGAAGTCTCACCCGCCGCGACCGAGGTCCCGCGCGCCAGCACTCCGTCGCCCTGCACCGCGAGGCCATCGGCGCCGCTCGCGCGCACGTCCAGTCCCGTCGCCGCCTGATCGAAACGGACGGTGACGCGCGCCGACGACGTCCCCACCGCCGCATCGACCTGCACCGGGGCCTCCGGCTTCCCGACAGATCCCGCTGGCGGCTGCTTCGCAGGGGCGTCGTCTCGCTTGGCGCTGTCGGTCTGGCAAGCGGCCAGGGCCAGCGCGGCAGAGCAGATCAGGGAAACGAAGTTCATCGCTGGCCTCAATTCAGGGTGACGGTGGTGGTGTAGCTCGCGGAGGTGCCGAACCCGGTGACGACGATGATGTACTCGACACCCGATGCCGCCGTGAAGGGCTGCGTCGTCTCCGTCCCGGTCGGCCCGTTCGCGAACGCCTGCAGCGCGCCCTTCTGGTAGACGGCGACGTCCACGTCGTCTGAGCTTCCGGTGGCGATGGAGACGGTGTGCGAGGCCCCGTTCCCGGTGTAGCGGAAGTAGCGGTTCTGCGAGAGCGCGTTTGGCGCGTCGTTGAAGAGCGTCAATCCCACTCCGCTGCCGACGGTGATGCTGCGATAGAGCGGCAGGTTCGCCGGGTAACCGCCGTCGACGGTCTCTCCGGTGCCGTACGCGTCCGCGATGGGGACGCCGACCACGTTCCGGTAGCGGGTCAGGGTATCGATCGCCGCCGCCTGCGACGGATTGGCCGCTTGAGCGCGGCGATGAACGAATAGAGCGTGGTCAGGGCGGTGGTGTTCTTCTCCCCGCCCGTCATCACGTCGTAGATGGGTCCCAACCCGAGCGCGACCCCGTCGAACGCCTCGTTCGAGCCGGAGTCGAAGAGATCGTAGAGGATCGACTGCACCGAGGTCTCCGAGAACCAGCCCGGAACCGGATCGCTCGAGGTGTTGTCCTCGAGGTCGAACCCGAAGCCCTGCCCCTGCCGCGTTCCCGAGCTGTCGCTGTAGACGGTGTTCGGCGACCAGACCATCGCGCTGAGCGCATTGCCCCATCCTTCGCCGAACGCGAGCCGCGGGTCCTTGACGTCGCCGGCGCCGTGCGGCCCGCCCGGATTGTCGGAGCGGCTCAGCGTGCTCTCGAAATAGTGACCCCACTCGTGCACGATGACGTGGTCGTCGAACTCGTCGGTGTCCACGTCGGCCTTGCCGAGGATGTAGAGCGCGGTCCCGTTCCAGTGCGAGGTGCCGATGTGGCCGGCTGCATACGCCTGCGCCTGCGTCTCGTCGCTCTGCCGTCCGATCGGCGCGTTGTTCGCGCTCCAGTTGATGTGCAGGTCGGCGAAGGCCACCGCGGGACGGACGGCGCGGAACGCGAGGACCGCCTGGGTCGCCGCGTCGAGGACCGCGAGCGGCGCCGAAGACCGCGCCGAGTAGCTCGACCCGGTCCACCCGCTCGGCGCGTTGAGATCGAGCGTCGTGGTGCTCGTCGCGTCGACGGTCCCGGACGCGATCGCGTAGATGGCGCTGCCGGAGGTGTTGTCCTCGACGAAGATCTTCGGGGACGAGGTGCGGGCGAAAACGACCACCTTCACCGAGGCCGGGCCGGTCAGCGGCCAGGTCAGCGAATAGCGGCCGTCGTTGCCCGTCACTGCGCTGCCGAGCACGTTCGTCGTGTTCGCGGCCTCCACCACGGACACGTCCGCTCCGCGCACGGGCCGCTGCACGATCGCGCTGTAGTTCAGTCCCGCGGTGGTGGACGTCACCTTGTCGAAGGTGATGGTGCCGGTGAGCGAGCGCACGTCGCCCGGCGGCCCGCCTCCGCTCGAGCCGCCGCCGCACGCGCCGACCGCGACGCAGAGGCCGAGGAAGGCGGCGATCGGGAATCCACGCATCATCGCTCGTGCCCCTGGAAAAGGTGTCGGCGTCCCGGAGCTTATACTCCAGGTGCGGCGAAGCCTGGGAACAGTTCGGCGGCTGGCGTCGCTTCGCTGCGCGGAGCCGGCCAGCGAGGCCGCCGTTCGCGAGCTCTACGCGCCAGTAGCCTGGTGAAGCGATCGATCCAGCCTGCGATTGAAATCGATTTCAATCGAGCAGGACTGCAATGGCTCGATAGGCTTTGTTGGCGCCGGTTCCGCTCTGCGGAACGTCCGGTAGCGGACCGCGAAGCGGACGTCCCGCGGAGCGACGCCCCGCGCAATCGCCCCGATCTGCCGATTCCTGGTCGCCGCAGCCCGATCGGTCGTTCGCGATGGCGCAACAATTGCCGATGCTGTCCCGCGTCGTCGCCACCGCCGGACGCCGCGACCCGCGACTTGCCGTGCCTTGACTTCGCGATCCGTACGCACGCTACAAGCGCGCTTGCGGGACGTTGGTCAGGCGAAAGGAGACCGGCAGGGAGGCGCCGGGAGGAGCATCCGGAACCCGGGCCCGAGGACAGGCGGCCTGGCCGCGGCGGAACCTTTGACGCGCCCGGGATCTCTGTCACCTCGCGGATACCAACGATTGCAGGACACGATTGCGTAACCGGCGGAAGGCAGGAGACCCGTGACCAGCACCGAGCGCATTCTGGCCATTCTCGCCCACGCGAAGGAGCCGCTCTGCGACGACTGCCTCTCCTTCCGCGCGGACGTCGGGTCCCGCGGAACCGTTTGCCACATCTGCACGGCGCTCTCGGCGTCGGGCGCCGTCGATCGCGCGCGGCGCGGCTGCGGCGACTGCGGCAAGCTGAGGAAGTCCAGCCGGATCGCGTATCCCGCCTGACGAACGCTCACGGCCGCGTGCCCGGGCCTGCCGCAGCGTGCTAGAGTCCCCGCCGACGCAAGGCCGGGGGCGCCATGCGACTGCTGGCGAAATTCAGTCTGATCTTCGCGATGGTCTTCGGGCTCGGCCTTGCCGCCGCCGCCTGGCTTTTTCACGCGAGCCTGCAGCAGAGCGCGCGCGAGCAGGTGCTGTACCACGCGCAGATCATGATGGAGACCGCCCTGGCGATGCGGAACTACACCACCGACCAGATCCGGCCGGTGGTCAACGATCTGTCCGAGCCCTACAAGCCGAAGTCCGACGACGTCTTCAGCAAGCTCTGCGCCCGCGACATGGCGGCGAAGCACATCTTCC
>DASREU010000358.1:0-7101 GCA_035651935.1 Myxococcales bacterium
CCCGCCTCCGCCGCGTGCCGGTCGAAGGCGTCCTGCCCGCGCTGCGCCGGGTCGGCCTCGAGCGGTACGCGAGCTCCAGCGCCCGCACCTTCTCCGGCGGGATGCAGCAGCGGCTCTCGCTGGCGGCGGCGCTGCTCGCCGATTCTCCGGTGCTGCTGCTCGACGAGCCGACCGCCTCGCTCGACCGCGCCGGACAGCGCTCGTTCCTCGAGCTCGCGGCGTCGCTGCGCGACGAGGGCCGCACCTTGCTCCTCGCCTCGCACCGGGTGGAGGAGATCGAGCGCCTGACCTCGAGGGTGATCGAGCTGCACGAAGGACGGCCGCTGGCCAAGGAACCCGGCGTCGTCCCGCTGCGGAGGTCGTTCCCATGAGGACGCGAGAGATCGCCCTGATCGCCGCGCGGGAAGTGCGCGAGGCTCTGCGCAGCCGCTGGTTCGTGATCGCCGCCGTCTGCCTCCTGCTGCTCTCCCTCGGGCTCTCCCTGCTCGGCCTCTCCGGCGCGCAGCGCTCCGGGCTCGCCGGGTTCGATCGCACGACCGCAGGCCTGTTGAACCTCGCGCTGCTCTTCGTTCCCCTGCTCGGGCTGTCGCTCGGCGCGCTGGGGATCGCGGGAGAGATCGAGGACGGCTCTCTCGCCGTTCTCGCCGCCCAGCCCGTCACCCGCGCCGAGGTCTATGTCGGCAAGTACGCGGGCCTGCTCCTGGCATTGACCGCCGCCATCCTCGGCGGCTTCGGGGCCTCGGGCACCATCGTGGCGCTCGGCTCGGGGGGAGGAGATGCGCGCGCCTTCCTCTCGCTCGCCGCCATCGCGGTGCTGCTCGGCGCGGTCTCGCTCGGCCTCGGCGCCCTGCTCTCCGTCGCCACAGGCTCCCGGGCGCGCGCGGCCGGCGCTGCGTTTGCGGCCTGGATCGCGCTCGTCTACCTCTCCGATCTCGGCAGCATGGGCCTGGTCCTCGCGCGCAACCTCGGGCCCGATCGCGTGTTCATCCTCGCATTCCTCAATCCCGTGGAGCAGGCCCGCGTGCTGGGCACGCTCGCGCTCACGCACCGCCCCGAGGTGCTCGGCGTCGTCGGCCTGTACGGGCAGGACCATCTCGGCGCCTTCGGCCTCCCTGCGGCGCTCGCGCTCGCGCTCGTCGCCTGGGCGATCGGCGCCGTGCTCTCCGGAATGGCCGTGTTCAGGAAGGTGGTGATCCCGTGACCCGCGGCAAGCTCCTCGCGCTGCTCTGCGCTCTCGCGGCTGTCCCCGCGATGGCGATGTTTCTCAGCCCGCGCGCAAGCGCCACCGGTCCGGAGGCGATCCGCTACGACCGCGACACCTGCGCGCACTGCCGCATGCACTTTGCGGCGCGCGGGTTCGCCGCGGAGCGGCGCGACCAACGCGGGACGCTGCAGAAGTACGACGACATCGGTTGCATGCTGATCGCCGCCTCGCACGGCGCGTCCGGCGAGACCTGGGTCGAGGACCATTCCGGAACCGGCTTCGTCCCGCTCCTGCAGGCGACGCTGGTCGCCGGCAAGGACCTGGGCACGCCGATGGGCTACGGGGTGGTCGGCTTCCGCGACCCGAAGGCGGCGGACGAGTTCGCCCGCGCCCACGCTGCGCGCGTGGTCACCCTGGAAGAGCTGCTCCACGACGAGGCGCGTTTCGGCGCGCATGAGGAGGTGCATCGATGACCCGGCTGCTGGTTTTCCTCACGCTCGCCACCACCGCCGCCTTCGCGGACGGCGCTCCGCGGCCCCTCACCGAGCGGGACATGAAGGCCGGCAAGGCCGTCTACCTGCGCGAGTGCGCCGCCTGCCACGGCGAGCGCGGCCAGGGAGACGGGCCAGGCGCCGCGTTCGTCGATCCCAGGCCGCGCAACTTCACGAAGAAGATGTTCAAGCTGCGCACCACCGCGTCCGGAGAAGCGCCGGCCACCGCCGACATCCTCAAGACCATCGAGCGCGGGATCCCGGGCTCCGCGATGCCCTCGTTCTCGTTCCTCAGCGCGGAGGAGCGGCGGCAGGTCGCCGCGGTGGTGCTCGACTTCGCCGACATGCTCGATGCGCCGGAGCCCGCTCCGGTCAAGGACCCCGGCACGCCGCCCGCCGCGACGGCAGCCACCATCGCCAAGGGAAAGCAGGTGTACGAGGCGCTCGGGTGCGCCGCCTGCCACGGCGAAGGAGGCAAGGGCGACGGCCCCAGCGCCAAGGCTCTCGCCGACGACGACGGCGCGCCGATCAAGGTGCGCGACTTCACCACCGGGACCTATCGCGGCGGGGCGGACCGCAAGGACCTGTACTACCGCTTCACCACCGGACTCGACGGGACGCCGATGCCTGCCTTCGCCGATGCGAGCGAAGAAGATCGCTGGGCGCTGGTGGACTTCATCAAGTCGCTGGAGGTGAAGCCGGTTGCGCACCCGCTGCCCGCCGATCCCATCCAGGGGGGCCGCGCGCTCGCGGCGAAGTACAGCTGCCGCGCCTGCCACGTCCTGGACGACGGCAAGGGAGGCAACTCCGGTCCCGACCTGCGCATCTCGGGGCAGAAGCTGGACAGCGACTGGGTGCGCGCCTTCGTCCAGGCGCCGCGGGAGAAGGGCAAGATCTATCCCTGGCGCGTCGCACGGATGCCGCACCTGGGCCTGAGCGCGGAAGAGGCGGACGCGGCGGCGAAGTACCTCGCGGCGATGGGCAAGCGGAAGCCCGGCCCCGCCTCGAAGCCGGAGCCGTCGACCTTCGTCAAGGCGAAGCTCGACGAAGGACAGCTGCTGTTCATGCTCCGCTGCACCGAGTGCCACACGCTGGGGCACGTGATCGAGACCCCGCCGATCAAGCAGCAGGGTCCCGATCTGATCAACGTTTCCGGTCGCGTCGATTACGGCTTCGCGCGCCGCTGGATCCTCGACCCGAAGAAGGTCGACCCGAACACGAAGATGACGGTCCCCGGGCTGACGCCGGAGATGGTGGACGCCGTCCGCATGTTCGTCTGGAAGACCTCCATGGAGGCGAAGGGCCAGCTCGCGTCGAAGTGAGCTTCAGCTCTTCGGTCCCGTCTTGAGGGCGATCTTCCGCGCCTTCATCTCGGCGAGCTTCGGCACCACCACGGTGAGCACACCGTCGCGCAGCTCGGCGACGATGTGCTCGCCGTCGATGCCCTCCGGCATCGAGAACGAGCGCTGGAACGCGCCGTACGTCCGCTCCACGGCGTAATACGTCTCGTTCTCCTCCACCACCTCGTGCGGCTTGCGGGTCCCGCTGATCAGCAGGCGGACGCCGGAGAGCGTGATCTCCAGGTCGGCCTCCTTGACGCCGGGAAGGTCTGCGTAGAGGACGAAGCGATCCTTCGACTCGCGGACCTCGAAGGCCGGCACGAACCCCGTCGGCCCTTCGCCGAAGCGGGTCACCTCGCGGAACGGATTCCAGCGAAACAGATCTCGCAGCATGTGCACCGGCTCCGGGAACTCGAAGCCAGGCACCACCTGCTTCTCGTTGCGAACTGCGATGTTCGACATGGCAATCCTCCGAGCGCGGCACGACGGCCGCGCAGGAGAAAGCGCAGCAAGATGTATTCCGATGTGCGCCTGACGGAGACGCGCCGCGTCAGCCGACAGCAGTGCGCGCGCGACGGCTTCGCTCCGCAACGATCACGCCGCGCGCAGCGTGCCGAGGATGGAGGCGGACGCGAGGATCACTCCCGCCAGGGCGACGGCGCCCGAGGGCCCGGAGACGAACAGCGGCCATTCCCACCCGGTGAGCGCCGCGAGGACCTGCACCATCCGCAGCGCGCCGCCGGTGGCGATCAGCATCGCTCCCCACGAGCGCAACCTCGGCCGGCGCAGATCGCGCCCGACGAACGCGGGCACGATGCGGCCCGCCATCCCGAAGATCATCACGGTGAGGAATCCGAGCCCGAACGCGTGCCGGGCGGCATCGAAGAGGAGCCTCGGCGCCGCGCCGCTTGCGAGATCGAGCACGGCGTAGAGCGAGGCGAGGACGGCGAACACCCCGCTGAAGATCAGGGCCGTGCGCACGATGGCGGCGGTGTGATCGCCCGCTTTTCCCTCGGCGACGCGCATGCGGGCGGTGAGCGCGGCGGAGACGGAGACGAAGACCAGGCCGGCGTCGAGGAAGCGCGGGCCCGGCCCCGACGGCGCGGCGCCGAGGACGCAGAGCGCGGTGCCACAGGCGCCGGAGAGCGCCATCGCCGCAGGCGCGCGCGAGACCTCCTTCGCCATCCCGAGCAACAGCGGCCCCGCGCGCAACAGCACGCCTTGCACGAAGGGAAGCGCGCCCCCGAACAACGCGCACAGATAGAAGGCCTCGTTCCACGCCGCGGCGGAGCCGACGTCGCGCTCGACGACCGCCTGGACGGCGCCGGCGCAGAGGAGCAGCGCGGAGCCGACCCACCCGGCCGTTCCCAGCGCGAGGAAGAGCTGGAACGGCTCGCGTGGCGCCGAAGACGTTCGCCAGGTGGCCCAGACGACGGAAGCGAAGCACACCGTGGCGAACAGCTCGAGGAGGGCGGATGCCGCGATCGCTTCCAGCGCTGCCGGAACGAGCTGCTCCAGCGCCCCGTAGCTGCGCAGCCCGATCGCGGCGAGCGCGAAGACGAACAGCGCCTTGGCCAGGCCGGGGTGCGCGAGGCGGGTGCCGAGGAACCGCGGCACGATCTGGACGGCGATCCCGAAGATGAAGAGCTGGATGAATCCGAGGATCTGGAAGTTCGCGTGCACCCACTGGTGCGACGGCGGCGACCCGGCGATGGAGAGGTGGATGGAGAGCAGGTTCCAGGCGCCGAACGCCGCGCCGAACGTCAGCGTGCACCAGAGCGAGGCGCGCAGGAACCGCCGGTAGAGGCCATCGGCGGGGTCGCGCGATCCGGCCAGCGGGAGCTTGCGCCCGGGCCCGTGCAGCGACACGCCGTGGGACCGACTCTCCACCAAGGGGCGGCCACTCTCTCACGGCGACAGCTACGAATCTACGAATCGCAGCCACGCTGCGGGGAGCTCTCCCTCGGGAAGCGCATGGCACGTCGCATGAAATGTTTCGCTCCAACGAAGGGAGACCTGCCATGACTCCGATGGGAAAGACGCTGTTCGTCGTCCTCAGCCTGGGCGCCTTGTTCGGCGCGACGCTGGCGCTGCGCACCGGGCACACGCCCCCGAAGACCGCGCAGCTCACGGCCGCGCAGATGGCGGAAGTGCAGCCGGCGCCGAAGCCGGCCGATCCGCCGAAGGCCGCGCCGATGCGGGCGACGGACCCCGAAGACGAGGCGCCGCCGGACCTGGATCTGGAAGACGGCAGCGGGTCGTAAACTCGACGCCCGCGGCGGCCCCGCTTACGCTCGGAAGGGATGGATGACCGCCGCAAGTTCCAGCGGGTGAACGCTCCCGTCTTCTGCAGGCCGCTCGGACAGCCCCTGTTCGGGCGGCGCCAGGCCCTCGACGTCAGCCTCGGCGGCCTGCGCATCTACGCCGACGATCCTCCCGCTCCCGGCGACCGCCTGGAGCTGGAGCTGTTCCTGCCCGACCACAGCGAGGTGGTCTGCACCGTCGAGGTGGTCTGGGTCGACGACCTGCCGGAAGGCTCTCCGGCGCGCTACGACGTGGGCGTGAAGTTCGTCGCCATCGACGCGGCCGCGCGCGAACGGCTGTCGACGGTGCTCAAGCCCGACTGAGGCTCGGCAGGTTCAGCACGCAGACGCACCCCGGAGCACCGGGACCCGGGGTCTGCCCCTTTCAACACCGCCGGGGAGCATGCGACGACGACCAGCGATGAGGTTGCGAAGCCTGTTCGCCCTCGCGGCGCTTGCGTCGCTCGGATGCGCGTCCCACCGCGCCGAGACCCGCGAGACGAAGCTCCCCGCCGCGGTCGACTCGTTCGCGCTCGGGCGCCTCGAGATCGAGGTCTACTTCTTCGATCCGACCCTGTTCATCGGGAAGTCCTCTCCGGAGGTCCTGCGCTCCGAGGTGCCGCCGAAGCTGAAAGAGGACCTCTGGCAGGAGTACCTCCACCGCTCGCCGATCTATCTCTTCTCCGCGCGGGACCGGGCGGGCGTCGAGCTGAAGCAGTTCTGCGTGCGCGGCAATCCCGAAGCTCGAGGCACCGCGGCGTTCTACAAGGTGGTGGTGATCGCGGGAAACACCCGGGGCGCCTGCGATCCGAACATCCCCGAGAACGCGCGCCTGGCGGAGAAGACCGAGGCGGCCCCCGGCGCACGCGGGTCGCTCTTCGAGCACATGGCCGTCTTCCAGCGGCCGGAGATGAAGCAGTTCATCGGAAACGGCGTGCTGATGTTCGGCAAGTACGACCGGGTCACGCCGTATGCCGAGGTGAAGAGCGCGATGCTCGGCGTCATCCGCGCCGAGCTCCCCTGAGCCTCAGCGCGCGTCGCCGAAGCCGAGGACGCGGCGGGTCCAGAAGAGCTCCAGATCCGCGTCGGCGAAGGCGACGAAGTCTCCCTCCGCGCGCCGCGCGAGCGCATCGAGCTGCTCCGGCGACGGCGATCCGATGATCCGCGCCCCCGGCAATTCCGCCCCGAGCTTTTCCGGCTCCCGAAGCGCCTCGGTCGCGGTCTGGTCGCGGAAGACCTGGGCGTGCTCGCGGATCGCGCCGATCCAGTCGGGAGGCTGCTCCGCATCGAGCACCACCGAGATCCTCCGCTGCGAGTCCTCGCCCCGGTGCGCCAGCGAGCGCGAGAGATAGCTGGGCGGCGCATCGCGCAGGCGCGCGCGGACGGCCTCGAGCAGGTCGAGCGGGAACGGAGCGCCGGGACGGAGGACCACGTCGAGGGTCGCGTACGGATCGAAGCGGAGGCGCGCATCGATGCCGCGGAGAATCTCCGCACGGCGGGCGTACAGATCGTCCGCGCGGAACCAGACCGCCACGTGCTGCCCTCCCGGCTCCTGGCGGGCGAAGCCATCGATCCCGGGATCGATCAGGTGCGGCCGCGGCCATTCGTCGAGGCGCCGCCCCAGCCGCTCCTCCGCCGCGAGCACGGTCCGGAGCAGCGCGTCTTCGCTGAAGCCCGGAGTGCGGCGCACGCGGTACGGAGGCGCGGGATCGAAGACCACTCCATCTTCGTCCGCCGTCGCGCGCATCGCCGTGCCCGGCAGC